>NZ_CAKZTI010000001.1 GCF_937921625.1 uncultured Campylobacter sp.
CTGCAACAACCTGGGCTATCTGTATCTGAAGGGCGAAGGCGTGCAGCAAAGCTTCGCAAAGGCTAAAATTTTTTACGAAAAGGCTTGCGGCGGCGACATCGGCATCGGCTGCAACAACCTTGGCTATCTATACGCCTTCGGGCAGGGGGTGGGCCAGGATTATAAGCAAGCAAAGCAGCAGTATGAAAAGGCGTGCAATCTCGGCCACTTCGACGGCTGCAATAATTTAGCCATAATGTATGCCGAAGGTAAGGGCGTGAAGTCCGATAACGCCAAAGCAAAAGAGTTTTTCAAAAAAAGCTGCGACGGCGGCATCAAGATGGGCTGCGAGAATTTGGAATTTTTAAACTCGATTAGTAAGTAAATTTAAAACATCAAAATTTTAAGGAGATAGTATGATTTTACGTTCGTTTTTAGCTTCGGCCGCGCTTGTTGCGCTCGTTTGCGGTGCCTCCATGGATGGGGCTAATAAGCCGGCAAAGCCTATGTTTCAAAGCGTGGATCCTAGTAAGGCTACGCTTGTAGGAAGTGGAGAGGGCAAAGAATACTGCGCCGTTTGCGGAATGAATTTGGTAAAATTTTATAAAACCAACCATGTTGTAAACGGCAAGCAAGTAGCTTCCCTGCACTGCTTGTACGAGATTACGGGCGGCAAAATCCCAAGCGATGCGCAGGTCGTCGATACGAAAAATCTAAATTTGATCGATGTAAATAAAGCCTTTTACGTCGTGGGCAGCAAGGTCAAAGGCACGATGACGCGCAATAGCAAATACGCCTTTTCAACCGAAGCCGACGCGAAGGAATTTCAAGCCGAAAACGGCGGCGAGATAATGAGCTTCGCCAAGGCCTACGAGATTGCGGGGCAGGATTTTGAGGGCGATAATAAGATGATCAAAGCCAAACGCGAGGGCGGCGTTTACGCGCACGGTAAGGAATTTTACGAAACAAACTGCGCTAAAACGGACGCCAAAAGCTTCAAAGCCATCTCCGAGCTCAAAGCTCATCTCAAAAAAACATGCGACGCAAAGGGCGCTAGCAAGGCTCCTGAATACGACAAGCACCTACAAGCCGCAGCGCTATATTTGTGGGATGCGCCGGCAAATTTAGGCGGCAGCGATAAAAACGCAAAAGCGAAAAAACCTGAAAAGATCGTCGTGCCCGAGGGCGCTAAATGCCCGGTTTGCGGCATGCTAGTGGGCAAAAACCCTAACTGGGCGGCGATGATAGAGATTCAAGGCGGCGAGAACCTGTATTTTGACGGCGTGAAAGATATGATGAAATACTACTTCCAAAAGGGTAAGGGCTTTGATAAAATTTACGTAACAGACTACTATAAGCTTCATAAGATTGATGCTAAAAGTGCCTTTTTCGTGCTCGGCTCCGACGTCTTAGGACCGATGGGCGACGAGCTCATTGCGTTTGATAGCGAGAGCGCGGCTAAGACCTTCGCTAAAGATCACGGAGGCAAGAGCGTACTTAAATTTGATGAAATTCAAGAGAGCGTAATAGAAGGGCTATGAGGCTCATTTGCGCTTTAATGATCTTTTTTGCCGCCCTTTACGCGCTCATCGCGGTGCATTATGTGAGCTTTGATCGCGCAAAGGGCGAGCAGTGCCTGCAAAAGCTCGCGCGAGAGATAAAGGACGTGCGGCTCTCGAGCAGCTTTAAGAGCAAGGCCTATGCGGAGTTCGTCTATGATAAGTAAAAATTTCATCGACTACTCCGTAACTTTGCTGCGAAAAGATAGAGCTGATCACGCTTTTAGCTTCGCGATCTTTGCATTTATCGTTTTTATTTTAAGCTCGGTGCTTTTCATCTCAGGCTCCATTCAAAACGATCTTGAAAAGGTCATCAAGCTCAGGCCCGACATCGTCGTAGAGGCTCTACGCGCGGGCAAGCGCGATCTGATGCACGACGGCTATATATACGATATCTCTAAAATCGCGGGCGTCAGCGAAGTGCAGGGCGCTGTGGACGGGATGTATTACTTCGCTCAAAAGCGCGTTTGGTTTCATATCGTAGGCGACGAAAGCCTGGGCGAAAATGAAATGATCGTAGGCGAGGGGGTGAAGGCGGCGATGGGCGAGTGGTACTACGAGGACGAGTTTCACTTCTTGACCGAACAGCGCCTAATCGCGATTAAGATTAATAAAATTTCGCCGCACGAAAGCAGCATCGTCTCAAACGACGTGATCTATCTAAACCCCGATACCGCGCGCGAGGTGCTAAGCCTAAAGGAGGGCGAATACACCAAGCTCTACGTAAGCGTGCCCAACCCCAACGAAGTAAGCGAAGTAGCGCTTAAGATCGTAAATTTATACCCCAACACGCAAGCCCTCAGCGCCGAGGATGCGGTAGCCGAAGTGAGGCATCTGTATTATTACAAAGGGGGGATCTTTATGGTGCTTTACGCCGTGGCGATGATCTCGTTTTTCATTTTGCTGAAAAATCAAATTTCGCTCGCATACGGCGAGAAGAAAAAGGAGATCGCGATCTTGCGCAGCATCGGCTTTTGCATAAAGGACATCATCGCGATGAAATTTATTCAAAATTTCATCGTCTCGCTAAGCGCTTATCTGCTCGGCGTCGCGGGCGCGTATGCTTATGTTTTTATCCTGGATGCGCCGCTTCTGCGCGATATATTCTTAGGCGGCGAGCTACGAAATTTCATCACCTTCACGCCCGCGATAAATTTCAATATGCTCTTTTTGATCTTCGTCTTTAGCGTGATCCCGTTTTTAGCCTTCGTCATCATCCCATCCTGGCGCATCGCTATAGGCGATATGAGCGAGGCGGTCAAATGAGCAAGATAGAGATCAAGCAGCTTTTTAAAATTTACAACGAGGGCAGGGCGAATGAGTTTCGCGCTTTAAAAAACATAAGCCTAAGCGTCGAAGAGGGGCAGATCGTAATCTTAAAAGGAGTCAGCGGCAGCGGCAAAAGCACGCTTCTATCCATCATAGGCGCGCTTTCTAAGCCGAGTAGCGGCGAGGTTTTGGTGGACGGCGCAAACGTCTCTAAGCTAGCCGATATCGAAAGCTCCGCGTATCGCCATAAAAAAATCGGTTTTATCTTTCAGTCTTTCAACCTGCTTGAGGCGCTTAGCGTTTATAAAAACGTCCTTGCGCCGCTTAGCCTTGAGCGGTTGAGCGGGGATGAGCTTGGCGCGCGCATAGATGAAGCGATGCAGATCGCCAATATCGCGCATAAAAAAGATCAGATCGTCTCGAGCCTTAGCGGCGGCGAGAAGCAGCGCTGCGCCATCGCTAGGGCGCTCGTGATGGGGCCGCAGATCATCTTAGCCGACGAGCCGACGGCAAATTTAGACAAACAAAACTCGCTCGGCTTTATCGAAATGCTTTCAAAGCTCAAAGAGCTTAAAAAGACCGTTTTGATCGCGACGCACGACATACTCTTCGACGAGTTAAGTTTCGTGGATCGATACGTGTTTTTAAAAGACGGAGAAATTTCAGCATGAGCGTATTTTTATCGGGTAGCGTGATCGCGTTTTTGGCCGTAGAACTGATCGTAATAGCGCTGATGGCGATCTCGCAGTTTCACATCGTGCGGATCATGCGCTACTGGGACTTTAACGCCACCTCAAATTTACAATACGCCCTGGAGAAAAGAAACTATCTCATCAACACCATTTTGTTCTTCACGATAGCGTGCAAGATCATTTTGTTTATATTTTTCGCGCTCTGCCTAAACGAGCTCTCCTCGATCGTGCCAGGCGCGATGTGTTCCGCGGGCGTCGTGGGCTCGAACCGCTACGGCAACATCCTGCTGCTTTTAAAAATTTTACTGATCTTCGGCTTTGGGCTCTGGCTTATTTTAAACAGCCTCGATCTTAAAGCGGGCAAATTTCCCTATCTAAAGCGCAAATACCTGATCTTTACCATCCTTTTTACGGGCGTTTTGGCGGAGTTTATTTTAGAAATTCTATTTTTTACCAATATCCCGCTGCGCGTGCCGGTGTTTTGCTGCTCGGTCGTATTTCGCGCGCCGAAGCTCCCGTTCGGCTACACGCAGGCGCTTTTGGCGACCTTTTTTTACGCGATATTGGGCGCCATTTTGATCTTAAATTTCTTAAAGCAGTCGATGGCGAGCTTTGCTCTGAATTTGCTCTTTTTGTTCGTCGCATACTATGCGATCACCTATTTTTTCGGGCTTTACGTTTACGAGCAGCCCAATCACAAATGCCCGTATTGCATGCTTTTGAAGGATTATTACTTCGTCGGCTATGCGATCTGGGGCTCGCTGTTTTTGGGTATATTTTTCGGCATCGTGCCGTTTTTAACGGAGCTCATCACCAAGCGCGCCTACACCCACCTGCTTAAATACTCCTCGTTCTGGCTCATTCTAAACGCGCTCATCTGCAGCGCCTATGTCGTAAAATACTACTTCGTACGGGGTGCACTGCTATGATTAAGAAAATTTTTGCCGCGGTTTTGCTCGCCTGCGTGATGGGGCTACTCATATCGTCGATGGATATAGCGGAATCCAAAATTTCCGTGCGCCATGGCAACACGGATAAGCAGCCGCTGCAGATCGAATTCGGAAAATATCTATGCCACGAGAGCGGCACGGTGATAAACGATCTTTACAACACCGCTCAGGCCGTTATGCCAAACGGCGATACATATTTTTTCAACGACATCGCAAACGTCTTTATGTGGCTGATGCGGCAAAAAAACAGAGATGAGATCGTGGTGTGGGTTTATTCGCAAGACACCGAAAAATACATCATCGCCAAGGACGCCTGGTACTCGCGCGTCGAGATCACGCCGATGGGCTACGGCTTTGGCGCGTATGAGTTTCACAACTACGGCAGGAGCGACTACTACTACGACGAAATCGTGCTGTGCGCCGCTCGCGGCGAGACGCTGCTAAATCCGCTCATCAACATCCTGCTATCGGAAAATAAAATTTAGCCTCGCGGCGGATTCGGGAAATGAAATTTAGTCCCGCGATGGATCGGGAAATGAAATTTAATCATACGGCGGATATGAAATAAAATTTAGCCGTGCGGCAGGTAGGAAATAAAATTTAACTCCGCAGCGGGCGCGACTTGTCGCAGATACGGCTAGTCGTTTGAATTTTATCCGCGTGCGGCTTGAATTTTACCCGCGCCCGCACCTTTTATTAAATTTTGCCCGCTCTCGCTACTTTCGTTAAATTTAGCTCGTGTCCGAGTTTGCGTTCGCTCGCAATTATTAAATTTGCTCGTATTTGCCAGAGCTCGCATCGGCTTGCTCTCGTTAAATTTGACCCACCCGCGCCGCCGATTAGTTTAAAATTTCAAGTCGCAACGATACGCGCTCGCTACGTAAAATTTTATCTCGCGCTAGCCGCTTGCGTTAAATTTGGCTCGCGTCTGCTTGGATGTCGCCGCTCGCGCGATCAATAAATTTATATCAATACGGGCGCCGAAATTTTAAGCTATAATGGCGCCAAATTCCACATTAAAGGAGCGAAAATGAGCGAAATTTTAGATCAGACGCTGGAGTGCGCGAAAGAAATTTTAGGCGCCCAGGCGCTGGAACTTAAGATCGAGCGCGCGGTCGTGGGGCTGTTTTTTAGCGGCGTGAAGCTGCAAGGAGGCGCGTGCGGGCTTAGCTATACGCCGCTAAAGTCCCTATCCGGCGCCGTTTGCTGCCCCTCGCAAGCAAGCGTGATGCCCGATTCGGGCAATATCGCGGGCAGGAGCGTGCGCTATCTGCTGCGCGATCTGGGCTCCGCCGCGCCGCTTAAAAAGACGCTCGCGCTCGCCGCGCTAAATGCGCTCGGCAGGGCGTGTTTCGATAAAATCCGCGCGGATTACGACGTGAAATTCGGCGCCGATCCTTTTAAGCAGCTGCGGATCGAGCGCGGCAGCTTTAGCGTCGTCGTGGGCGCGCTGGTGCCCTACATCAAGACGCTGATGAAAAATGGCGCGGATTTTAAAATTTTAGAGCTTGATAAAAGCACGCTCAAGCAGGCGGAGCTGCCGTTTTATTTGCCCGCAAGCGAGGCCGCAAGCGTCGTGCCGCGCGCCGATAACGTGATAATCACGGCTACGACGCTCATCAACGACACGCTCGATGGGCTTTTGCGCCTGAAAAAAAGCGGCGCCAAGCTCGTGCTCGTGGGGCCCACCACGCCGCTACTACCGCGGGCGCTGTTTGAGCGCGGCGTGGACTTTGCGGGCGGCACGCTCGTGCGGGATGCGGACGTGGTGCTCGATATCATCGCGCAGGCGGGCTCGGGGTATCACTTTTTGGGTAAATTTGCCGATAAAATCACGATCTGTAGGGGCTAGCGCGCGGATTGAAATTTTAAAATTTGCGTGCAAGCGGCTTTACTGCGAATTTTTATAGATTTGCGCGAACGTTTTAAGAGGTCTTTTTTTAAAAACGATGTAAAATGTCCGCTTTAGAAATGAGAGGAGCTAGAGATGAATAGCAAAAGACGAAATGCGATGAAATTTAGCCTAGCATGCGCAGCTTCGCTACTTTGCGTCGGTACCGCCTCGTTTGGGGCGAGCTTAAATTCGAAGGAGAAAAATATGCAAAAGTGCGTCTATATCGTGCACGGCTACGATGCTTCGCCTAAAAGCCATTGGTTTGCCTGGCTCAAAGACGAGATCGAAAAATCGGGCGCGAGCGCGGAAATTTTAGCGATGCCCACGCCTGCGCATCCGAGGCTTGATGAGTGGCTGAAAACCTTGCGAGAAAGCGTAAAATTTGAAGGCAAAGTCTATCTGGTCGGACACAGCCTCGGCTGCCCTACTATCTTAAATTTCTTACAAAGCAGTGCCATGGGCGGCACAGTAGAGGGCGTAGTGCTGGTCTCGGGGCTTGCAAAGCCGCTTAGCGATCCACAATTTAAAATTTTAGACGAGTTTATGGATAAAGGCTTTGATTTTGGGCGCATAAAAGCCGCCGCAAAACAGCGCGCGGTGATTGCCGCAAAGGATGATTATATCGTGCCGTTTAGCTTCAGCCGTGAGCTAGCGGGGCAGATCGATGCTAAGTTTTACGAGGTGCAAAAAGGCGGGCATTTTTTAGACAGAGACGGCTTTACGAAGTTTGATCTAGTCTATGAAATTTTAGAAAAAATGATGAAATTAAAGGGCTAGGCTTCGGGCAAACGCGCCCGCTTGGTTTTTGCTTCTGCATTCGCGCTGCTCGCATTTTTCTCTGCCGAAGCTCGGATTTGCTTTACGGCTAAGATAAAGGCCTCGTATTTAGCCTGAAGGCTTCGCTACCCGCATAAATAAATAGATAAGCCCGCGGTGCAATCGCCGTTTACGAGGCGAGTTCTGCGCCGTTTTAAAATTTTGTAAATGTCGCAGCGGCATAAGGGTATTCTGCGCAAATGTCAAAATGCGACGGTAAGTAGGTTCCGGGTTACGGCGAGATAAAATTTAAAGAGCGCGCCGGAGCTTTTGCGACGATGAAATTTTAAAATTTTAAAGCAAGCGGGATGATGAAATTTCAAATCTCGCTTGGCCCGCGCGGGCTAAATCCGTGCCTAAGCCCGTGCTGCGCGAGAGATAAAATTTAGTGGGCGCGAAAGGCGCATAGGCTTAGCTTTTATTTTCGTTAAACATGTATGAGATCACGAAAACGAGCAAACAAACGGGCGCAACGATAACAAACGCTATACTCCAGACTGCCGCACGCTCGCCCCAAAAATACCCCGCCGCGAGGCACGTCAAAAACCCGCCGTAAAAAGCGCCGAGCGATAAATTTTCTATCGTAAAAAGTAGCAAACTAAGATTTGGATTTTTTACAAACAGCTTGCTTGGCTTAAAATTTTTATACCTTTTGAACAAATACCAAAACAGCGCGCAAACCAAAATCGCAAATATTGCCGCTAAAAGTGGCGCGTTTGGCGTGTCGTCTATCGGCAAAACCTGCCAAAAATCAAAGCCGCCCACCCACCTACAAAACCGAACCGATCAGGCCCGCCGCCTGCCAAACAAGTAAGAAAACCACCCGCTAAGCGAGCAAATATCTCGCCGTCGCGTAAAATTTATACCTTTGCTCCGCATCCATCGGTCTTAAGTCCCATAAATTTTTTAATGAAATTAATATTAGAGAATTTAGCGCATCTCTATATCTCTACCGCCCAAATAGTATTTTTCTAGCGGATAATTTAAATTCCCGCAGTTATCAAATTTAAAACCTTTTCCGATACCGACTACGGCATTTTTTCTCTCTTTATAATATTCTCTAGTAATGTCAAAATTCGTTATCAAGTCATAAATATACTCGGAATGGTTAAATTGCATATAATTACCGTTAAATATAGCAAATTTATCAAGAAACAAAGTACCTGTGACTTCTTTATCGTCGCCGTTAACCATAACTATCGGTCTGTCAAATCCAACGCTCGTATCTTTCAAATTTATTTTTAGATATTTCTTTGGATCGGTTTTTTTAGCCTTTAGCTCTTTCATCAGTATCTCCTCAGTCGTTTTTCCCTCTTGGTAATATTTTTCTAATACATCAAAACAATTTGATAAGTTTATATTTTCTAGTTCATAGTATGCAACCTCATATTTACTGGACCAAAGACTACCGAAGGTTTTCAACCTATAAGCATCGATCATCCAATATAGCTTTACATCATAGTCCAAATATGCCCCTGCTACTCTTTTATACAGCTCTTCCTTCGGCAAAATTCTATTTTCTTTGAGGCAGTATCCTTGCTTGTATTTGTCGTAGTCGGAAAGGGAAACTATCACAAAGCCTCGTGAAGTGGAATAATCGGGAATTATTCGAATAAATATGGCGCAGAGTATCGCCGCCAGAAGCAGCGTGCCGGCTAGCACTTTAAATTTAATAGACCTGTAGAATTTCATATCAGTCCTTTTCTATCCATCCATTCGTTAGAGGCTAATTTTTTCGGACCAGGAGGAGTTTTCTTTCCCCACAAATAATAACTCAATATATCGGCGCCGTAATTACCCTCTAATTCTAATCTTAGATCAGTTTCTTTTTTGCCCATCTCTTATCCTTTTTCGGTTACATTCGTTAAGATAAAATTTCGACTAACTTTATCCGCCGTGAATCCACATATCCAGCTCCTGTTCCGCCGGAGCTTTGATATCAAAATTTATATTTCCGCAATTATCGTATGAAAATTTACGTCTATAATGTTTCATATGAGTATAAGCCAAGACTTTGTTAAAGTTTTCTAAACTCTCATATCCGCTTTTTATTGCCATTAAATTTTTAATAACATTATATTCAATGTAAAAACTTATATCATCGACATCAACATAATTCACAAAAAATTGATTTTCTTTTATTAAAAATGATTTTTCTAAAAACATTTTTCCGTTATGAAATGGATTTTTCTCTTCGGACAAGATGATAGGCTGTCTAAAGCCTAGAATTTCATCCTTATACACAAAATATTTTGATAGATCGGAGATATCTATTTGCGTCTTGTCTTTTATCTCATAATCAAAACTCTTTCTGTCGGTATTTTTAACCAAAAAATCAAACCAGTTTTCTTCATTAAAATCGCCGATTAGATAGAGCTTGGAGATATGCGCCGTATAAAAACTATGGCCGAAATTTTTTATATCGTGCTCATCGATAATGGTATTTCGCAAAATTTTATAGTCGTGATATCTTTTAAAATAATTTATAGCGGCATTTTGAAGCAGCTCTTCGTTACTCAAAATTCTATTCTCTTTTAGACAATATCCCTTTTGATATTTGTAATAGCTAAAAATAGTAACTATGCAGGAGCCTTGCGGAGCGGAGTAATCGGGAATTATACGGACAAATATGGCGCAAAGTATTGTTATAAGAAGCAGCACTGCAGCTAGGATTTTAAATTTAAGTTTGCAAAATTTCATTACGATCCTTTAGGCACGGTCCGCAAGGCTAGCGCACCTCGCCGCTGCGTTAAATTTATACTTTTGCTCCGCATTCATTGCCCCGACCTTTTTAAATTTGAGATAAGCTTTAGCGACGCTCAAAGTTTTCTGCCTAGCGCCAAAACCCCCTTTGCGCCGCTAAATTTCATATCTCGCGCTAGCCAATTTTAAATCGCCGCAAGATTTAAATTTTGGTTCTTGCAGCGCTTAAATTTTACTCGGTGCGGCGCGTAAAATTCAGCGGCGCAGCGCCAAAAATTTCAGATAAATTCTAAAGCCGCGCCTTAGTTTTATGCCCGCAAAATTTAATTGCGCCGTAAAAAGTCGGTCTGCCGCGTAAAATTTAGCGGCGCGGCGAAGGGGGGGCCCGTCTCGCAAAACGGTGCCGCATAAAATTTAACCGCACCGCAAAAGTTACTCCGCTGCGCAAAATTTAACCGCGAGCGCCAAAGCTTGTTACTTCTTCGGCTTGCTTAGCTCGTAGCCGAAGCGGATCTTTTTGCTCTCGCCCGGCTTTAGCTCGAAGTCCCAGCTAAGTAGTCCATCCTTGCCGAGGCTGCTCTGCTCGGGCGAGTTTTTCAGCGCGACCTTTACATCTTCGTGCGTCGAAACGGGCGCTCGCTCTTGCAAAACCACGTTCCACGCGCGCTTGGAGCCGTTTTTGATCTCGTAGTTCCAAGCCATGGAATTTTTGCTTTCGCCGCCGAAAAAGGAATTTTTCGTAAAGTTATTCGCCTGCTCTTTTTTGACTTCGATCAGGCTATTTTTACCCAGATATGCCGTAGCCTCGGAGTTTGCGGCAAAGCCTATATGCACGAGCCCGATCTGCACGCCGTCGAGCTTTATTAGCGTTTCGCCCTCCTCTATGTTTCTTTCGGGGTTAAATTTAGCTCGCACGTAGGCCGCCTCGCTGCCGTAGCCGTCGATGAGCAGATCAAATTTCGCATCCAGACTCTGTTTATCGAAGCTAAACTCGCCCGCCTCGCCCGCTTTGAGGCTTACGCCGCTGATTTTCCACACCTTTGAGAGCGAGCTTTCGATATTCGCGCCCGTCCTTTGATACGACGATCTAGCCTCCATCGCAGGCGCGACCCTATCCATAGTCGCCTCCTCTAACATCACATCCTTTTTATAAGCCGCTGCGGGCACCGGTCTTGCAGGCTCGCCCTCGTACCACGGATAAAACGGCTGCGGCGCGGTCTGCGAGGAGTACTCGTAAGGATACAGCGCGATCGTTAAATTCGCTAGCTCCGCGTTTAGCGGATTTTGCACCGAGATCTTTTGCGTAACCTCGATCTTGCCGCTTGCAAGATCAGCAGAGAGCTCGTTGTGCGTGTAGGCGCTTACGTCAACGGGGTAGCTTATTTTTACAAAGCTTGGATCGCAGTCAAAATTCGCGTTTAAGCGGCGCTCGTTTTTGATCACGTATTTTGAAATTTTCTCTTTGAGCTTTCCGATTTGCTCGTCCGTCTTTGAAATTTCGCCCGCTACGAGCAGGACTTCGTCGTAAATTTTTTGCGAATCCGCCTTTAAGCTCGCCAAGCTTCTATCTTTTAAGCTTGCAAAATCGCTTAAAAAGCGCTGCTGCGCCTTAAGCGCGACCAGGCGGTCGTTTAGCTCGCGCAGGCTCTTTTCGTCCGCTTCTTTTTTGGCGAATTCCGCGTTTTTCACGGGCTCGACCTCTCCCAAAGACAATTCGCGCACTTCGCAAGAGCCTGCAATCTCGATGCTGCGGATATCCAAGTACTCCGGCACATTCACGCTGAAGTTTGATTTTTGCGCGCCGAAGTTTTGATGCAAGAAGGCGGAGTTCGCGTAGATCTCAAGGCTATTTTCCTGCGCGCTTAAATTTACGGCAAGCGCCGCAGCTGCGCTTAAAAGAACTATTTTTTTCATTTTTACTCCTTAAAAATTTTACGTAATTGTAACGATAAATTTTGATTTTTATGCTTAAAATTCGGAGCGAATTTTAAAATTTCGGCCCCACCGCTCGCTTTGAAATTTCAAAATTTCGCCGCCGTAAAAACTCCGCCGCAGAGGCTAAAATTTTACCGCTACTAGCGCCATATAAGCTTTATCGCTCGCACAGCCGAAGCGATGAAATTTTAAAATTTCAAAGCTTCTATTTCGAGGACGAGCTGTGTCTCCGCGAAGTCAAACCGATAAAAATGCAGGCGCTAGCCTGTTGTAACTTTAGCGGGGCGTGGGACAGAGCCCCGCTCGCAGGCTCGGACCTTCAAGGAAACATCGACTATGTCGAGCGCTTCGCTTGTTTTGTTCGAGCCGAGAAGTCAAACCGATAAATTTTAAAATTTTGCGTAGTAAAATTTCTGAAACTTTAGGCGAGCGAAGCAATGCGAAGGAAGCGCGGGGCGCTTCCTAGCCTTCGCGAGAAATAGTGAAGCTCCCCGTCGCAGCGGCGGCTTGACTGTCGCAAGGAGTAAAACCTATAAATTTTAAAATTTTGCGTAGCAAAATTTCTGTAACTTTAGGTGGGTCGAGGGAGCGAAGCTCCCCGTCGCAAGGACGAGCTTGGCTCGTCCGCGAAGTAAAGACTAGAATGGATACGTCAAGCAGCAGACGCGACCGACCTTTTCGTTGTAGCTGACGTCGAGCTTCAGATCGTATAGCTTGCTTAAAATTTCGCTCTTTATGATCTGCTCGGCCTTGCCGTATGCAACCTCGCCGCCGCCTTTTACGAGCGCGACGTATCCGCCCAAAAGCAGCGCGAAGTCCGGATTGTGCGTGGCTAAAACGACGGTGTAGCCGTTTTTGAGAAGCTCTTTTGTGGCGCGGAGGAATTTGTATTGGTTGGCAAAGTCTAACGCCGAGGTGGGCTCGTCGAAGATCACGATCTTAGGCTCGCTGCAAAGGGCGCGCGCGATGGACGCCATCTGCCTCTGGCCGCCGCTTAGGCGCGTGATGATCTTGTCTTTTAGGTGCCAAATTTCAAGCATTTTCATGTAGCGCTGCGCGAGCTTGTAGTCGTTTTCGCTCGGCTGCGAAAAGATCCCGATATGCGCCGTGCGCCCCATCAGGACGTACTCAAAGACGCTGTAATCGTACTCGCAGACCTCGCTTTGCGAGACGTAGCCGATGATCTCGGCGCGCCCTTTGGCGCTAAGACTTGCCATATCCTTGCCGTCGATTGAAATTTTACCGCGCAGAGGCTCAAGCGTGCCGCTGATTAAATTTAAAAGCGTCGATTTACCCGCGCCGTTTTGCCCCAAAATCGTCAGCATCGCGCCCGCTTCGAGGTTGAAATTCACGTCGCGCAGCGTCAGAGGGGCGGATTTTACGTAGCCGAAGTCTAAGCTCTCAACCCTAACCATTTAGCTTCCTTTTATTTTTAAGCAGGATGAATATAAAAAATAGCGTGCCGATAAAGCCCGTAAGCACCCCTAACGGGATCTCGCTTTGATTTATGCTGCGCGCTACGTCGTCTACGATGAGCACGAAGATCGCGCTTAAAAATATGCTCGCCGGGATCGCCTTGGTGTTGCTCACGCC
Organism: uncultured Campylobacter sp.; assembly: GCF_937921625.1. Lineage (GTDB taxonomy): Bacteria > Campylobacterota > Campylobacteria > Campylobacterales > Campylobacteraceae > Campylobacter_B. Next base: position 13,391 of record NZ_CAKZTI010000001.1, read on the forward strand.
CACGATCATGCGCGTTAGATGCGGCATCAAAAGCCCCACCCACGCGACTATGCCGCTGATACACACGCTGCTTGCAGTTAGCAGCGTCGCGCAGACGATGATGATGCCCCGCTCCAGCACGACGTTTATGCCCAGCTTCGACGCGGTCGCATCGCCCATAGATAGGACGTTTATGCGGTAGCTCATCAGCACCAAGATAGCGATACAAACCCCCATCACCGGCGCTATCATCGCTAGCACGGAGGGATCTACCTTCGCGAGGCTTCCTAGCTGCCAATAAACGATGTCTGCAAGCTTCGTCTCGGGATCGGCCATAAATTTTAAAAATCCGATCAGCGCGCCCATCAGACCGCTTACGATGATGCCCGCAAGCACGAGCATTATGGTGGCGCTTGAACGAAGCGCGCGCGTGATCAGAAGCGTAATGCAAACCGCCGCAAGCCCGAAAACAAAGGCGAAAAGCTGGATCAAAAGGATGTTTAGATCAAGCAGGATCGCGATCGCCGCGCCCACGCAAGCTCCGGCGCTAACGCCTAAAAGATCGGGCGAGACGAGCTGGTTTTTAAAGACGCCCTGATACGCCGTGCCGCTGATGCCCAGCGCCGCACCCACGAGCACCGCGGCGATGATACGCGGCAGGCGCACCTGCATGATGACGTTGTGGACGTTTTGCGCTACCTCGCCGCCGCTAAGCGCTTTTAGCACCTCGGTGATGCTTAGTCCGAAGCGCCCTATACAAAGCGATATCGCAATCGTCGCGATCGTCGCCAGTATCAGCAGCACGAGCATAAATTTAAAATTTTTCATACCTTCCCTTGCTTTAAATTTTTATCTTTTGCCTTAAATTTAATCTTTGAAATTTCGCTTCATCGAAACCCGCTTAAAATTTCGCTTTAAATTCTGCCTTCTGGCTCGTAGGCGAAAGGCTTGCAGTAAAATTCTTTCGTGATAGCTCCAAGATCAATATTTTAGAAAAGATCCGGATGGAAATTTTAGCCGCCTGCAAGATTTGTAGTGACGTCCTCGCGCCCGTGCGGTCCCAGCCGAAAATGTTTGCAGGTACAGCATAGACGCACTTTTGTCACACCGTCTCAAGCTGCGAAACGCAGGACTTGACAGCAGAGCCTCCGCCTCGCACGACATCTCCTACCGATGATGACGCAGAGACTGCAGCGACTTTGATTTATGCATCTAAATCCTTAAACAGATGTGGCATTTTAGCACATATCATATTAAATTTTTATGATTTAGGCTTTCATATACGTGAGCAAAATTTAATGGCGTGCAGCTCCGTGCAATAAGGCTTTTAGCAAAATTTAGCTTGCGGATTTCAGATGAGAGTCTACGAAATTTACGCCAAGATAGAATTTTAAAATTTCATCCTTTCGCGAAAGATGCGCTTAAGCTCGATGGCGGAATTTTGCCTGGCTAAATTCTGCCGATTTAGCAGCAGGCGCGGCGTGCGGCGAAATTTTACGTAGGATTTGAAGATTTGATTTAAAATTCCACGAACGGATGCGGCGCGAAAATTTTATCTTTATTTGACCTCGGTTTTGCTAGCCACTTAGTTGTAGAATTTTACTGCTCGTTTAGCTGTGGGATTTTATTTGCCCGCAAGGGGTTAAATTTTATCATGAAATTTCGCATCGCTTAAAATGCGATGCGAAATGAATCCGTTCGTTGCTACTGCCAGCCTAGGGCTTTGCGTTTTAGGCGCATGTCGCTTACCATTTTTAGCGCAAGCGCTACCGGATCGGTATCTACGTGCATCACAGAGCCAAGTGCCCGCCTGGTGCCCTCTTTGAAAAAGTGTATGACATTTGCAGAGCCGTGGATTTGATACTCGACGCAGTGATATGAGTCTATGCCCATTAGGCGGAATCCGAGCGAGGCATCGACGCCCTTTTCGTTCGCCCACTCGGGAGAGGTGAAGGCAAGCGGCAGCTCGTAGAGATTTTTGTCTAGCACCCCTGCGATACCTGCGAAAATTCCGCTGGAGCGGGTGTTATCGATGCACTCGCCCACGTGCCATACCGGCGGAAGCTCATCTTTTTCTAAAAACGCCCGCAGCGACGCGCCTGCTTTTTTATACGCGCTTTTTTGGCAAAAGCCCAGCTTCATTAGCGGAAACGACGCGCAGCCGTTGGTTAGGATTAGGACGTTATTTTCGATCAGGGTTTGTGCGACATCTATGATAGCGCGCTCATAAGGCACTTTAGGATTGGTGCAGCCGACCATATTTACGATGCCTAAAATTTCACCGCTTTTTAGCGCGTGCGCTAACGGCTCCATGCCGCCGTAGTGTTTATGGACGAATTCTACTGAAAAGCCCACTTCGGCCTCGACTTCATACGGCGGGATATATACCGGCAGTCCCTTGCGCTTTTCGTGAGATTGCAATGCGCGGTCTAGAATTTTACGCGCTAAATTCCTAGTCTCGGCGATATTACTATGGTGATGATCGTAGCCTATATGCTCGGCTCCGGGAAGTCTAGCTGATGAGCTTGTGGTAACGACCTTGGTCTGGAAGCAGTTAGCCACGTCCATGATCGCAGGATAGACATCTTGGACATCGGCGACCCACAGATCAAGCGCGCCCGTACCTATGACGAGTTCGGCAGTTACGGCGTTTGAGAGCGGCACAACGCCCCAGTTGCGATACATCGCCGATAGCCCAGAACAGCACACGCCGTAAAATGCGATCCCCTGTGCGCCTATTGCGCGAGCCTTGTCTTGATACTCCTTAGAATTTCCGATCTCCACTATTAGGCTTACTAATGTCGGCAGATGTCCGTGCACGGCGATATTGACCCAGCCTTTTTTAAGCGCGCCCATATTGCTTTTGGAAGTTACGCGATCTCCTACGCCAAATAGCGCATCCGTAGCGATATTTGCAGCTACTACGCCGGTGAAGGTAAAAGCAAGCCCACAGCGCAAAAGATGCTGCATCACGCTGCGCCAGTCTCCATCCGTGCCTACACCCGTTCGGTGATATGCCTCAAAGACTTCGTTATACGCACTAATCGGCAAGATATCCAGCTTGCGCCATACCTCTTGACGCTCCTTAGGTGCGAGCGCAGTGATGGTTTTATACTCGCCGCTACTTTGCGAAAGATCTGTCAAAAGCGTATCGGCAAGCTCGATCGCTACCTCTTTTAACTCTCTGCCTTCAGTTGGAATTCCAAAGGCTTTGGCGGTATTGATGATTTTGTATTCGCCTATTATGGGCAGATCTAGCTTGCCCTGCGCCGCCCATTTTAGCGACAGCAGAAGCTCTCTGGCATGTGCGCCGTGTTGAGCTACGCCTGCAGCTACTTGGCGCAGTAGGTTGCGCGATACGATGAGATCAGCGTCCGCACCGCAAGTACCGCGATCAGCCTTTTTAGTAATTTTGCAAGGTCCCATATTGCAGATCTTACAGCATACTCCGGTAAGTCCATAGCTACACATAGGCATCTGTTTATCGAAGCGATCAAACGCCGTATCTACGCCGATCTGCTCCATCCTAAGCATCATTTCGCGCACGGCGGGATCAGGGGTTTTCTCAAGTACTTCTTGTTTTGTGGGGAAGGTCTTTTTGTATTCAAGCACTGCCTTCATATAATCCGCCGTAAATTCCGCCTCGTGAAAATGCTCGAAAAGATTGCCCTGCGCGTCTTTATGCGTGTGCGGACTAGCCTCTGCGGGCACTAAAACTTTTGGGATGCCGTGCTCGTCAAATCCAATAATCGCGCGATGAGAGTGGGGCTTGTGATCATGGCAATGTTTATCGTGCTCATGCGAGCTGATGGTGGAATCCTCGTCGCGCTCATGCGAAGACGCCGCAGAATTTGCGCCGTATTCGTGCAAATAAGCTGCGAGGTTTTCTTCTTGATCGTGTGGGTGGGTCGCAAGATCTTCGTCGTGTAGATGCGAGTGGATTGTGGAGCTATCGCTATGTTCGTGCGAGCAAGAGAAGTGGTCTTTGCTGCTTGGGCTCTTCGTAGGATTTGAGATGGAATTTATCAAAGAATCGGCCATGGAATTTGTCGTAGAGTTTATCGCGGATTTTTTAGCGTTGCCTGCGCTTTGATCGCTTGAGCGCCCCGCAAAGTTCGTGCTTGAAGCAGAGCTTGCGCTATCATCGTAACTCGGTGCAGAATTTCTGGCTTCGCAATCGCACTCGTCGCAGGAATTCTCACCTGCGGCGCGATTTTTAGAAATTTTGTCGCGAGTAAGCGAGGCAGAAGTCGTAGAATTTGCAGCGGAATTTTTAGCAGTGCTTGCACTTTTGTCGAAAACGGATGCGGCGGAGCTTTTGACCGCGTCCGCGGCAAAATTTTCCCCCTTATTTGCAGCGGAATTTTCATCCGTCGCAGCCTTCTTGCGTGAGCCTTTTTGTTTTGAGATTTTGTCGTTTGCCATGGTTGTCTCCTTAAAATTTATTTTAAAAATAAGTGAGAATGTAGAGCTCAATAAATATACTGAAAAACTACATTATCTAATTCTTATAGATAAAATTTAACGTGATTGTATTTTTTAATTGCTTTAAATTCCCTTAACAGCGCACTAAAATAAAAGATAAAATTTTATGAATAAAATATACTAAATAGCTTGATTTAAATTTCGCCAAGTGGCTCGATCATCTTAGATAATCGATTAGCCTAGCGGAGATTTCGCGAAACTGCAAAATTTTATGCCCCTTTTTCTCGCGCATGAAGTCCTGCGCGTCGCGCAGTCTCGCAAACGTGATGAGATCGTCGCCTCTTGCGCTTTGCAGCACGCTGCCGAAAACATAAAACGCGTCCTGCGCCCGCAAAATTTCGCCGCTTGCGTAATCGGTGACGTAAAGCTCTGCACCGCCGAAATTTGCGTTCGTGGAATTGGACTCGCCTAAATTGCCGTTAGCGGAATTTTTACTCATCAAATTTTCCTCTGCGGAAGCCGCGCCGTTATTGCCGCTCAAATTTTCGCCCTCGAAAAAATATGCAAACATTGCCTTGGGCGAAGCAAACGCGAGCGCTCTGCCGTCTTTGAGCCTTGCATAGGCGCGAAATTCAGGGTGCGCGCTAGTATCGATGCCGTATTTGGCGCAGGTAAGATTTACGTCTTTGAGCCACGCAATCTCGCGCGCAGATTTGAAATTTTGCGCCGAGCCGGAGCCTGTACTATTGGGCGTGCCTAAATTTTGCGCCGAGCCGGAGCTTTGAGCCGCGGAATTTTGTATCTCAGCTGCACCGCAAAGCGCTATAAATGCCGCCAAAATGAGTGGAAATTTCACGCTAAATCCTTCGATCTAAAGATAAAATAGCCCAAAATCAGGCTTGCCGCGCCCAGAGCGATCGGATAGAGCAGCGAAAAGGCGATGAAAAGCCCGCGCCCGAAGTGATCTAGGATAAAATACGCCGTCGTACCGATGACCGCAAGATCGGGATCAAATAGGCTGATGGCGGCGATGCGGAAGTCCTCCATCGGGTTTGCTAGGGCGATTGCGAAAATGAGATTTTCGTTCACGCCCGTTTTTGCGAGCAGTCCGATTAGCACGAGATCCAAAAACGCAAGGCAGAAAAGCCAGACGAAAAACGCAAGCCCAAGCCCCATCTCTTGGCTTTTTGAAACGGCGCAGATCAAAAACGCTACGCCTAAAAATGCCGCGCACAAGCTAAAAAGCAGCCCCGTATAAAGCAGGCAGATCGCCCACGGAATGCCCGTGCCCTTGATCGCGCCCCAAACGATTGCGAGCAGCAGCGACAAAAATATCGGCACGAACACTCCAAACAGCCTTCCCAGCGCCTTGCCGTAATAATACTGCGCCTGCGAGATCGGAAAGCTTAGCAAGTATTCTAAGATATTTAGGTCGCGATCGGCTAGGATCGCCTTGCTGGTGGTGACGAGCACGAAGACGGGCAGGATGATGATGCAGATCTGAATAAACAGTAGCAGCAGTCGCGAAAGCCCGCTGAAACCGAGCACGCGCGAATCGGTCACCCCCGTGATGAAAAACGCCGCCACGAGCCCGCTAAAGATCAGCAGATAGAGCAAAAACCAGCGCGAGCGGAAGGACTCTTTGATGTCCAAAGCGGCGATGGTGAGTAAATTTTTCATTCTTTTCCTTTATTGCGCCTCGGTGCGCTTTTAAATTTAGATTTCTCGTGCGGCTTAAATGCGCGCTTTTAAGCTCGGCCCCGTTTTGCCGCGCGGATTTTACAACCTTAAATTTGCCAGCCAAGCTTTAAATGGGCGGCAAAATTTTATCCGCCGCCTGTGACTGCGGATCGCGCATAAATTTTAAATTTACGGCTCGCTTGCGGTGCACTCAAACAGCGCGCTGTTTGCCGCCCGCTATCCGTCATCCGCCGCAGTTTTAAAATTTAGCCGTTTAACGGACCGCTTAAATTTTAGCTTCGTAAAATTTCAAAGCTGGGCGTATCCCGCGGCATAAAATTTTAAAATTCTAAAAATCCCGAATCGGCTAATTCCGCGCCGGATAAATTTTAAATTTACGGCGAAATTTTAAACCAGAGCGTCCGCGTAAATTTTAATTCGGCAGAACGAAGTCTCGCACCGTGCGTTAAATTTAGCTACGTTACAAGATAAAATTTTGCAACCGTTTTCTAAGCCTAGCTTTGCCTCATGCCGAAGTTGCAAAGTAAAATTTCATCTCGTCTGCTCTCGTTTGCGGCGGCGCGCTGAAATTTCAGGCTTTAAATTTAGTGCAAAACGAAGCCGCTTAAAATTTCGTCTTAGCCAAAACGTCCTTAATGCGAGTGCCCTGAATGCATATCGTGCGCCGTGCCGTTACCCTCGTGCATCTGCCCCATATTGTGCGGCGCGCCTTGAGAGTGCGCCGTGCTGCCCGCATCGCCGCCCATGCCATGATCTGAGCCGTGAGTATGTCCCATACCGCTCATGCCGTGCTCTGCGGAGCGAGGATCCTTCATGCCGCCCATATCGCCATGATCGTGCATACTTCCCAGATCGCCGTGCGCATCGCGACCCATATCGCCCATTCCCATGCCGTGCGAGCCGCCGCCTGCTTTAAGCGCTGCGACTACTTGATCGAAGCTGAAGTCTTGCTTGCCCTCTTGCTTGTTTTTAAACGCGCCCCAGCCGAACGACATAGGGGTTTTAAAGCCCTTGTAAAAATGCGCCGTGCGTGCGTCGATAAACTCGCCGTTGCCGCTAGCGTCATTGATGTAAATTTTAGCGTCCTTTAGCCAGTTTAGTTTGTCGTTGGTAACCATAAAATCCACCAAGCAGCCGATGTCGTCAAAGTAGTGGTTTTTACCGTCCACGCGCACATCGACGCTGAAGCGGTTATCGCTAATCGCCATCTGGCAGTGCTCGCATACGTCTCTGTCGTAGTGGACGTTGCCGTAGTCTTTCTCGTCGCCGCAGCCTAAAAACGTAAGCGCCGCAAGTGCGCAAAGCATAATTTTAAACATTTTTATCATCTACGATCCTCCCTAGATCCATACAAATCATTCTTTTTACCAGCCCTCCCACTTCCTCGAGCCTATGCGAGATAAAGATTAAGCTTTTGTCTTTTGCGTGGTTGTGCAAAAGTGTCTTAAAACGCTCGCGCGCGCTCGGATCGAGATTGGCGGTCGGTTCATCAAAAATCATCGCCTTACTAGCTCTACCGAATGCTAGCGCAATTAAGAATTTTTGTTTCATACCGCCGGATAGCTTATGAAAGGGTTTGTTTAAATTTGAACTCAGATCAAGCTCCATTTCGCCGCAAAATTTTACTATATCCGCTCTGCTTGCGTCCGCCGTGCGCTCGGCGAAATAGATGAGCTCATTTAGGCTCAGCTTAAGCGGCGGCGGGGTTTGCGGCACGAAGCTGATACCGCGTAGAGCGCGGCTGCGCTGCTTAAACGAATCAAATCCGTCGATAGCGACGCTACCACTTGTGGGTATGTATTCGCCCAAAATCGTCCGCATCAGCGAGCTTTTGCCCGCGCCGTTTTGCCCGACGAAAAGCACTTGCTCGCCGTCCGCGATATTTAGATCGATATCTTTTAAAACGAATTGATCTGCGAATTTCTTGCTTACGTTTTTAATCTCTATCATAGACTTCCTTAGATCATATCTTTTAGCTTATTGCCGATACCGAGTGCGTCTTGGTGACACACGTCGATACAGCGTCCGCATAGCGTGCAGTCGATCCCTTTTAACATAAATTTGCTCTTATCGCCCAGGTTTTCGGACGCCTTTTTTTTAGTGATGTCTAGCACGTGCGAGACGAAGCAGACGTCTTGGCAAACGCCGCAGTGATCGCACCTGTTTTTATCCCAAGTAATCTTGCTAAGGCTAGCTTTCGCCGCAAGCGAATAGGTACTGCCTAGCGGGCATAGGTACGTGCACCACACCCGTCTGCTAAAAAATACTTCGAGCAAAAACACAAAAACGATCCAAAGTCCCGCCAGCGAGAAGCCGTAGATGATGAAGCGCGATAAAATTCCCACGACGTTAAAAATTTCAAAAACGAGCAGATCAGTAATCGCGCTTAGCACCAAAAACGCCGCCCAGATCGCATATCGCATACCGCGAGGCAATGAGCGTTCCTTGATGACGCGCTTAGCGATTAGCGTATTATGCAGCTTTTCGCCGATCTCGCTAAGCGCTCCGTAAGGACAGATCCACGAGCAAAACGCCTTGCCGCCCGCGATGAAATAAAACAGCAAAATGGTACCCGAGCCGATAAGCAGATTTATCGGCAGATCCTTGTGCGCGGCGATCACCTCAAGGGTGGCAAAGGGATCTGCTAGGTGAAAGCCAAGTATTCGCGAGCCGCTGATGTCGCCTTCTAAAATTTGAATATCCGCACGAAAGGAAAGCACGAAGAGCAGATGCACCAAAAATACCGTGGCGTAGCGCAGCGCCCGAATACTGGGGCGCCATTTGCCGTTTTTATTTCTAAGCGCGAAGGTCGAGAAAAAGCTCGTATTTTTGATCGTGCATCGCGAATTATATTTATCCAAGACTTACTCTTTAAATTTTGAAATTTCATCCGCGAGCTTATCTAGGCTCTCGTCGCTTACGTTGGTTAGCAGTCCGCTCATCAGGCTGTTTTTGATCTTACCCGCTTTATAATCTTTGAGGCTTGCTAAAATTTGTTCCTTGCTCTTGCCGCCGATCGGCGGAGCGATCTTGCCGCGTCCGTCATCGCCGTGGCAGGGCGCGCAGCTTACCAGATAGGAGCTACTAACCTTAAAATCGCGTTCTTTGACGCTCTGCTCTAAAATTTTAATATTTTTTACGTCCTTATCGTCGATGAGATCAACGCTTTTGCTCTGCGGTGCGGGCTTTGCTTGCGCTTGCGGCTTGACTTCCTGCTGCGGCGCGCTAGAATCGTCCGAACTAGCCATAAAGATCATCAGCGCGATCAGTGCTACACCCAAAATCAAAGCTAAAATTTTGCCCGGTTTCATTTCTGCTCCTTAAATTGTTTGTTGAACTCGTAAATTTCTTTCGCCATCGTCTCTATCTGCTGCTCGCTCATGCCGTTTACGAGCTGCACCATAAGAGGATTAGGCTTTTCTTTGAATTTATACTTTTTAATCATATCCACGATCTGCGCGTCGGTTTTATCCAGAAGCGACGGACCTATGATGCCGTTGGCGTAGTCGTCGTGGCACGCTGAACAGCGCAGGATAAAATCATGCCCAAGGCGCTTTTTCATCAGATCGAAATTTAGCTTTTCGTATTGATTTTTAATGCTCGAATATGCCACGATATTTTTAGTCGTTTCGTTCACATCGCCGTTTAGATTAAAATTTACCTTTCGCTCGCCATAAAAATCGTAGCTTACGAACTTATCGTCCTTCTTAGGCGCTTCGCCGCTTTTAACGCTGATGCGAGGCTTTGCAGTATGATTTTGTTCCGCGCTCTGCGATGCGGAATTTGAACTCGCAGAGCCTTGCCTTGCGGAGTTTTGTGAGACTGAATTTTGCCCTGCGGAGCTTGTCGCGGCAGAGCTTGAACTGCCGTCATCTCCGCAGCCACACAGCAAAAGCGCCACAGCTAGCGAGCAGAGGTAGAATTTAATAGAGTTTTTCATTGTTTTCCTTCATAGATTGATTTGTAATCTGCCCGCGGGATTATCTCGATGATACGCGCCGGGCAGAGCTCTGCGCACGCGCCACAGCCGACGCAAGCGCTACGGATCTGCGGGGCGAAATGCGCGCCCGCTTTTATCATAGCTATGGCATCAAGTGGCTGCGGGTAAGGGCACAGCGACGCGCACAGATCGCAGGGCTTGCCCTCTTTCGCCGCTAGCGCTGAGTTTAGCTCGCGCTCTTGCTCGGTCTTGGCGGGCTTTAGGCGCAGATCGCTAGATTTTAAAACCTGTCCGCGATACGCCAAACAGGCGTCTAAATTTTCGATCACGGCGATACCCATTTTGACCTTTTTAGGCTCGTTCGTCTCGTGGCTGAGCGCGCCGCTTGGACAGGCGAGCACGCAAGGAAGTGCGCCGCAAAGATAGCAGCCCCGCTCTTTTGCGTCGATAACGGGAGTGCCGATGTCAAAAAGATGGGTAATATCGAGCAGATAGATGCTGTGATAGGGACAGACCTGCACGCATTGACCGCACTTGATACAGCTAGAGCGGAAGCCTCGTTCCGCTAGCGCTCCGGGCGGGCGCAGATACAAAGAGGCGGAACCCCCGCTAGAATTTTGTTTTATGGGATTCGGCGCAGAATTTTGTCCTGTGGAATTTACGGAATTTTGCTCGTTTAAATTTTGCGCTTCGCTGTCTGTGGAATTTACAGAATTTGCCGAATTTTCATCCGCAAACAAGCTAGCTGCCCCGAGTGTCCCGAGCGCTCCGCCAAGTAGTTTTATCGCTTCGCGTCTATTCTTTATCATTGCCTCATCCTAGGTTTTGGATCTTTTAGCAGTAGCTCAGGCTCTGAAAACGGAGCGAGCTTGGAGATGAAATTTAAAAGCGCGATCCCGCTGGAGCCGTAAAAAAACCGCACATTCGGTTTATACGCCCAAAGCCTATCCGCGTAGGCGTATGAGCTGTAGCTAACGTCGCCGTAACCGTCGCCGTCGCGGTCAAATCCGTCGTAATCGTCGAAGTAGTTGCCACTCCATTCGTTTTGTAAGAGCTTGGATTGGGGCGTATCGTTTAGCACGATCTCCATATTGCCTTTAAATTTATTGTTTTTAAATACGCTTTTTAGCTGCGTGGCGTGGAATTGCACGCCGATGCTATTGTATTCGATATCGTTGTTTTCAAAAACGTTAAGTGAGCCTGGTTGATAGGGGGATTGATCCAGATAAAATCCGCGGGCGTTGTAAACGACTTTATTATCCGTAACCCTGAAATTTGAGCTATCCTTCATACCGATACCTACGCCGTAAGCGCCGTCTGCGTTGCGTACGACGTTACGTCTGGCGATATTATCGCTTGAAAACATAAAAAATAATCCCACGCTATTGCCGTCGTAGTAGTTATCCTCCACGACGTTATGCCCGGAGTTCATAAAGTGCAATGAATAACGGCAGTTGTGGCCTTTATTGCCTGCGACGAGATTACCGTTTGAGAAGTAAAAAACGGTGTCGCGGACGTTGTGGACGTCGTTATTTAAAATTTTATTGGCGTTGGAATACCAAAGCTTTATGCCGTCGCCTTTGAAACTCGTGCGGTAGGTATTGCTTGAAATTTCGTTGCCCTCGATCGTTACGTCGTTTGCCTTGCTTAGCACGACGCCGTAGAGCACGTCTTTGATGAGATTATTTTTTATGATTACGCTGTTTACGTCGCTTAAGTTGATCCCTGCATCCTCGCTAAGATGTTCGAAGCCTCCGTTTTGAATTGTTAAATTCTTGATTGTAACATGCGGAGAGCGGACGCGGATGACCGTTCCGTTGCGATCGCCTATGATCACGGCGGAGCGGTCTAGTCCGTCGATAGTAAGGGGTTTATCGATTAAAATATTGCCGTGGTACTCGCCTGTGGCTAGTTCGATAATATCGCCCGCTTTTGCGCTATCGATCGCGTCTTGAAGCTCGCCCGCGCTTAAGCTTAGCGCGAGCGAGAATGCTAGAAGCAAAAGCCTCATCTATGCTCTCGTAGGAATTTTTTCTTAGATAGTAGAGCTAACGCCGATAGCAGCGATAGGGCCAGCATCAACCAAAAGCCAAGAGCCGGATATGAATGGGTAGTAAAATGCGCCACGCTGCCGTCGCCAAACGCCGTAGGCATAAAAGGCTTTATTTTAAACGCGCCCCAGTCTTGCAGGTTGTGCCCGAACCAATACAGCCAGCCCACGTAGCAGCCGATGAAAATAAGCGGCGCAATGATCGGCAGGATCATAAGCAGAGTCTGCCCCTTGCCATCATAGTACAAAAACGCAAGCATTCCTATCGTCGCGATTATGAGATAATACGGCGATAGCGAGTGCTCGAGCGTGCCGCCGCGCCATACGGGATACATGCCGATATAGTGATTTAGGGTATTCATCTCGCCAACGTCGCCGCTAAAGCCATCAACGTGGACGTAAAGTGGAATTCCATCGGGGAAAGCCTCTTTTGGATAGTTCGGCGCTTCAAGTGAAATTTTCCACACCGGTATGCTAGGGACCCCCACTTCAAATTTATGCTCCAGCATCGCGCCTAGATCATTTTTAACATCACTAGGAATTAGGTGATTTTTATACGATGCTTTTGTATAAAAATTCCATATCGGTGCGGAGTATGCGGGCAGCTGCGAGACGCTGCTAACCTGCCCCGATACGATTTTGCCTTGGACTTTGAAAAATCCGAGCGTAGGGATGGTAAAAGCGACCGTCATAATAAGCAGCGCTAAAATCGCGTAAATTTTATATTTTGGCATTTCATCTCCTTTAAATTCTCCCCCTTGCGGGGGAGAGTGGGGGCTAGTTAAGACCCGCGTTCTCATCGACCCATTTTAGGTATTCGATGATATCTTTGATCTCTTCATCTTTCATATGCTGATTTGGCATGCGAAGGTTGAAGTAATTTATCATTGCCTTAACGTAGTCGTCTTCGTAGAATTTAGCAGGGTCTTTGATGAAATCGGCTACCCACTTCTCGCCGTTTTCGTGGCGAAGTAGGACGCCCGTTAGATCAGGACCGGAGCTTACTTGACCGATGACGTGGCAGCCGTTGCAGCCTCCGCGTAGGTAAGCCTTCTCGCCGTTAGATGCAGCCTCGCTCATAGGAGTGGAGAGCTCGCGGATTAGATTATTTTTAGCGCGAAGTCCGACATCTGCGGTTTTTACTAGGTACTGCCAAACTTGACCTTCCCAAAGTATCGCGCCATTCATATCGCCCGCTTTTACCGCGGCGTCTGCCTTGGCTTTGGTTTCAGGAATTTTGCCGTATTGATCCAGCGCGTCATCGACTAAAGCCTTGACCTTAGGATACTTCTCGTAGTTTTTCTCTTTTAAGAATTTAACGACTGATTGAATAACGTCGTCGGTGGCTTTATTTGTAGCTACTACCTTGTCGTATTCGGCTTTTAGAGCTTCTGGGCTAAGAGCTTTTAGCATAGACGCTTTAGCTGAAGTGTATTTTTTATTCGGATCTTTTACATATAGATATCCAAACATCTCAAGGTGCAACGCAGAGCAGAATTCTGTGCAGTAGAAAGGAAATACGCCCTCTTTATCTGCGATGAAATTTACGCTCGCAGTCTTACCCGGCTCAAGCGACATATGCAGATCGTAATCATCAACCGTAAAGCCGTGAGTTTCATCCTCGGCACGCTCTAAATTTGTCATATAGATCGTTACGTTATCGTCCTTATTAACCTCGATGTGCTCAGGATTAATATGGCTGCGGATCGCTGTAGCATAGACTTTTACGTTTTTGCCGTCGCGCTCGATGCGCTCCTGACCTGCTAGCGTCATAGCAGGGTGCTGCTTACCGGTGCGAGAGTTTGTTCCCATAGTATAGGTAGGTTTCGTATGAAGCTTGCTAGCTGCGATAGAAACTACGTCGTGTGGCTCGCCTAGACCGATAGGAAGATCGTAGAGCATCTCCATTTTAGGTCCTGTAATGTCGATGAGCTGGTGATTTTGCGGATGAAGCGGTCCGATAGGATTAAATCTATCGATCGAAAGCTTATCTAGCGCGATTACGTATTTACCGACAGGCTTAGAGGATTTGCCCTCCATAGAATCAAGGTGACCGATATTGTAGTGGACATTGATCCTATCTAAAACCTTTAGCGTCTTGTAGTTCCATTTTACGATCTGGCTATCGACGTAAAGCGATGTATAGATTACGCCATCTTGCGAATCGAAGGTATTATGCAAAGGTCCAAGACCAAGTTCAGCTTGTCCGTGAAGCGTCTTTTGCATATCTAGGATCGGAATTCCGTATGGATCCTTGCCTGCGTATTCTTTTTTATCAATTAGCTCTTTGATCTTTTTAAAATCATAAACGCTAGCGTGAGTATCTAGTTTACCGCCGATAATGATATAGCGACCATCAGGGCTAACATCGACGCCGTGAGGGGATTTGGCTTCAGGGATCAAAAATAGCGCTCCCGCTTTTACGGCGGCGTCTATCGTAACGATTCTGTGTCCGTTTACGACCTTGTAGTTTTTGCTGTCTTGAGCAAGTTTTTCTAGAATTTGCCAGTTGTAAACGTGCAAGTAGTCGGTATCGTTGCGGCTCATGCCAGCTTCCATCGGAGGCAGACCCTTTTCGATGCCGCCCGTGTACATTTCGGAGTTAAAGCTGTTGGTAAACGCCCAGCCAAAGCTCTCGCCCTTACCTGCGTCACTTAGATCTTGCATATATGGAGGAAGCTCTAGAGAAAAGGATTTATTTACGTCGATTTTACCTTTGTCGTAGTCAAATTTCCATAGCGTTACCGCACCGCGATAAACCGCCTGATACTCCTCGATCGGGTGCCAGTCGTTATCAAAAGGGGCTGCGTATTGGCTGGTTTCGATGACGTATTCGGTATTAGGCGTTACGAAAGAGCCGCCGTGATCGCTTTTGATTACGGGATTTACGACTATTTGAGTGGTTTCGAAATCGGATAAATTTATAACCGCGATTCTTGGGTTTGCCTTATCGTTGATAAAGAGATAATCGCCCACATACTCGCCGTTTTTTTCGCTGAAATTTGGGTGGTGAGTATCGCCCCAGTTGATCTCTTTGCCGTTAATGGAGCCCGATCTTAAGACCGCCTTGCTCTCCTCGTCAAAGCCGTATCCCTGCCAAGGCTCCGGGGTAAATACGCCGATATATTTGTAGATCCTCATCGACGGCACGCCGTAAACGATCACCTGTCCGCTTTGACCGCCGGAAGAGAAGACCATATAATCGTCCTTCCTACCGGTCGGCTGATAGGTCTTAGCCGCCGCCAAAACGTCTTTTTCGCTTAAATTTCGTTCTTTCATCACGCGCTCTAAGTCGCTATCCGCGGCACACAGGGCGCTTGCGGCGAACAAAACCGAGCCCAAAAGTACGGGTTTGAAACTTTTTAACATACTAATCCTTTCTTAGAATTTTAAAATTTTGCCTGATTTGCTGACTACGAGGATCGCTTCCCCGTCTGCGTACATCGCTAAAAATTCGCTTTTTAAATCCACAACCTCCTTTAATCCTGCTTTTTGATTTTCGTAAATTTTATCTTTAGTAGCGATAAACTGCGTGCCGCGGGCGCATACGATGGATTTGATCCAAGAGCCCACGCTTTTGCGCTCGCCGCTTTTTAAATTTATAAAATTCCCCTCTATATCGCCTGTAAACAGCGTCCCGTCGCAGTCTGCAAGCGCAGTGGCTATAGAGCCGCTTAAATTTTTATCGCCAGCTTCGGCTGAAATTTCGCTTTGAGTTTTAAGCCCCTCGTCTTGAAATTTTGCGCCTTTGAATTCTAAGCTTTGAAATTCCGCGCTCTTTGCGCCGCTAGCTTTCGTTTTGTTTGGCTCGGAGCCTTGCACGTTTTTTGTGCTATCAAATTCCGCATCTTTAAATTTCACGCTACCAAGCTCTCCCTGCGCAGCGCGATTAGGCGCTGTATCGCTGCCGCTAAATTTAGTCCCGACAAGATCTGCGCTAAAACAGGCTACGCCGTTCCAGCTTGCGACGCAAAGTCCGTTAGCGCCCAGGCTAACGGCATTGATCCTGCCGTAATTAAGCGAAATTCCGCGCAGCCTGTTAGGAGCGGAATTTTTATTTAAAGATTGCCCGTTTGCAGTGGAATTCTCACCTGGGGCGTAGCCGCCATCCGCGCTGTTATCAGAGTCCTCGTCTAATCTTATTAGTTGATTCTTATCCACTACCGCGTAAATCGCGTCTTTTGCGGCATAGATCGCATCTATTTGGGCTGTGCCGCTACGCCCCGTCTTAAGCGCGTGTAAAAACTTTAATCTGTCATTTAATACCGCGATTTCGGCTCCGACCCAAGCTAGATAAATTTTGCCGTTTTTAAAATTTAGAGCCGTAATTTCGTTATCGCTGTATTTTTGCGCGAACTCCACATCCCATTTAGCAGTATCAAACATCCTAAGCTCGCCGCCACTGTCGCATAAAAGCAGTCGGTGCGAGCTTGCGTCGAATGCGCCCAAACGCAGCGTGGCATTTAGATCAAAGCTACCGGCTGTTGCCATCTGCGATAAACAAATCAAAAAGGCAATACAAAATTTTATAAAATTCATCTTAATCCGCTCTTTGTGAAATGATACTACTCCAAGGCTTAAAAATCGGTTTAAAGCTTGAGCTATAATGGAATTCTAAGTTTTCTTAAAAGTTGCGAAATTTTATGATGTAAAAACAGCTCTAAGTGAAATTTTATTTTTCACATTTCGCTATAAATTCTGCTTTAAAATTATAATTTCAGTAAATTTTTATTTTGATAGATTTTTACAATTCGTAACGCTCCTTTAATTTCGTTTAAATAAAAAGTTAGTATAATCGCCGAAGTTTTGTTTTAATTTTTACAAAGGAGAAACGATGGAGTTTCTGACAAGTTTGTCTGAAAGCACTCAATTCTTTTTGCAGCTCATTATAGTCTTGGGCTGTTTGTTTTATGGTGCTAAAAAAGGTGGTATGGCGCTGGGAATTCTAGGCGGTATAGGCTTAGTGATCTTAGTGTTTGGATTTAGATTAGAGCCGGGTAAGCCGGCAGTGGACGTTATTTTAACTATCCTCGCAGTTGTCGTAGCGAGTGCGACGCTACAGGCTACGGGCGGACTTGACGTTATGCTTCAGCTTGCCGAGAAGCTTCTTAGAAAGCATCCTAAATTTATATGTATCATCGCTCCTATGGTTGCGTGGACGCTTACGATTTTATGCGGAACGGGACACACCGTCTATACGCTGCTTCCGATCATCTACGACGTAGCGATTAAAAACAACGTCCGCCCTGAGCGCCCGATGGCCGCATCTACGATCTCATCTCAGCTTGCCATCATCGCTAGCCCCGTTTCGGTTGCCGGCGTTTCGATGGTTGCGATCTTGCTGGGTCAAGGCGTGCATATCGAGGGCTTTAGCAGCTATTTGGATCTACTTAAGCTTACTATCCCTTCTACTTTTATCGGAATGCTCGTAATCGGAACGTGGTCGATCTTTAGAGGTAAGGATCTGGATAAAGATCCGGAATTTCAAGAAAAGATCAAAGATCCAGAGCAGAAAAAATATATCTATGGCGAAAGCACTACTCTGCTTGGACAGAAACTAGCTACCATTAAATGGGTATGTATGTGGATATTTTTAGCCACTATCGCGCTGGTTGCGGTCTTAGGATACTACAAGCAGTTCCGCCCCGCATGGACGAATAACGCACCGGGCAAATCCGTAGAGATCGTAGTGGATAAAAAAGATGTCAAAAACATCACTATCAAAGACGGCCAGGTCGTCTCCACGGTAGATGGCGGCAAGGTAATCTCAAACGTCAAAGAGTCCAAAGCCAAAGACGCTACTAAATTTAACAGCGTCGAAATTTACGACAAAGATAAGAAGCTTACTCAAAGCATCGTTGCTCAGGACGGAAACGTCGTAATCACCGCAGGCGATAAGAGCGAGAGTATCGCAAACGCAAGCATCGTCGTAAAAGATACTATGAAGAAAACCGCAAATTTAAATATGGTTCTTACCATTCAAATTTTCATGCTTCTAGCGGCGTCCATTATGATGATCGCTTCTGGGATAAAAGCGGGCAGTATCGCCAAAAACGAAATTTTTCACAGCGGTATGGTTGCGCTCGTGGCGATCTACGGAATTTCATGGATGGCGGAGACTATGTTTACCGCTCACATCGCGATGCTTAAAACCTCCCTGGGCGAGGTCGTCAAGGCCTATCCGTGGACCTATATCGTAGTTTCGCTACTAATCAGTAAATTTCTTAATTCCCAGGCGGCCGCCGTTGCGACCTTCGTTCCTCTCGCCGTTACTATCGGTATCGATCCGGGTCTTATCATCGCATTTGCGCCGGCTTGCTACGGATACTATATACTACCTACTTATCCGAGCGACCTTGCGGCGATCCAGTTCGACCGCTCCGGCACTACGCATATCGGAAGATTCGTCATCAACCACAGTTTTATCTTGCCCGGTCTGATCGGCGTGCTTACATCATGCGGCGTGGGCTTTATTTTCGCTCATCTTTACGGCTACTTATAATAGCTATACGCTCGCGAGTCCAACACTCGCGAGCTTTTTAAATTTCAAAATTCTTTAGATTAACGCTCCGCTCCCGCGCAAGGCTAAATCGTTTTAAATAAAATTTACGTTATAATCCCGCCAAATTCCACACAGGAGGCAGATATGCAAATCCCTATCGCATACGGCAAAGATGATCATCTAAGCTTAGAGATAAACGAGAAAAATTTGCTCGGCGTTTTCGATCCAAACCCCGTGGCTAAATTTGACGAAACGGCGCTCATCGCAAAGGCTCTAGCAAATCCGATAAATCAAAAAAGCTTTGACGAGTTTATCGCGGGCGATGAAAAGATCGTCGTCATCGTAAACGACGGCACGAGACCTACGCCGACGGCAAAAGTTTTAAAGCAAATTTACCCGAAAATCCGCGAGAAAAATAAAATTTTCATCATCGCCACGGGCTGCCACAGAGAGGGTACGCTTGATGAGTACGAAATGATCTTCGGCAAAGAAATTTACGCCGAGCTTAACTCCAAAGGCGAAGTTCACGATCACGACTCCAAACACGACGAGATGGTATTTTTAGGCGAGAGCAAAAACGGCACGCAGATGTATCTAAACAA
>NZ_CAKZTI010000002.1 GCF_937921625.1 uncultured Campylobacter sp.
TGGATTTTAAATTGCTCGATCAAATTTAGCGCGTCTATGGCTAACATATTTTTATCGTCCAGCATTTTAGGATTTTTGGTGGCATATTTTAGCGCGCCGTCATTGATGTCAAAATCCTCTCGCATCAGCGCGCGGCGCAAATCGCCGTCGCTTAAAATCGCCTCGAGCGCGCCTTTTTCGTCCACTAACAAAACAGTGCCGAGCTTTCCGTGCGTCATAACGTCGATGGCTTGTTTTAAGCTGGCGTTATGCTTTGCAACTGGCAAATTTTTACTTTGCATCACGTCTTTTACTTTGACGAAAAGCCGCTTGCCGAGGCTTCCGCCGGGATGAAAATTTGCAAAATCTTCTTTGCCGAATCTGTGCCGTCTCATCAAACAGATCGCTAACGCGTCTCCTAACGCAAGTGTTAGCGTCGTAGAAACCGTCGGTGCGGCGCCTAGCGGGCAGGCCTCTTTGACGATATTTAGGCTTATGAACTCGTCGCTAACCTTGCCGAGCGAGCTGTTTTTATCGCGCGCCATCGCGATGATCTTTACGCCGAAGCGCTTGAGATGAGGCAGAATTCTAACCAGTTCCTCACTCTCGCCGCTAAAACTGATCGCAAGCACCATGTCGTCCTTGCCGATCATGCCCAGATCGCCGTGCAGCGCCTCGGTAGGGTGGACGAAAAACGACGGCGTGCCGGTGCTGGCAAGCGTCGCAGCGATCTTAACGCCTATGTGGCCGCTCTTACCCACGCCGGTGACGATTACCTTGCCTTTGCAAGCTAGGATCAGACTTACGGCTCGCTCAATTTCGCTACCGATAAGATCCACATGCCGCAAAAGCTCCACTCCTTCGAGCCTCAGCACCTCTCGTGCCGTATCTAAAATTTCACTCATTCAACCTTCTTTTTAAAATTTGCTTTCATTTTACGCCTCTTTGCGCCGTGCCTAAATTTGCGCTAGCTAAAATTTCACGCCTTTGAAATTTACGCCATAAAATTTTAATCCGCGAAATTCTGCGCCGCTTCGTTCGTATAGCTGCGGGCTTGCTAGATGCTCTTTAAATTTTGCTTTACGCCGAAATTGTGCTCGAAATTTTACTAGCCGCTTTAAAATTCCGTACCGAAAAACTCGCTTTCATCGCAAAATTTCACGCCAAAAAGCTCGCCAGCACCGCAAAATTTCACCCGCCCGCCGCAGATCAAATTCGCTCTGCTCGCTAAATTTAGCCGCGCTTACATCAAATAAATCACCGGCACGATGGTCGGATATTTTTTGATCTTTCTAAAGATGTGCTTTCGCACGGCCTGGCGAATCTTGCCCTCCAGCGCCCAGTGATCGAGCAAAATCTCATCTTTTAAATTTGCTAAAAACTGCTCGATGATGCCCTGCATCTCCTTGGTAAAGTGCGCCGTTTGGTTGTCAGCGACGAGCCCGTAGGTGATGACGCGCGTCTGGATGAGCCTCTTTTCGTTTTTGTCGATCTGCGCGATGATTACCGCGACGCCCGCATCGGCTAAATTTTGGCGGTGCTTGACGATCTCATCAGAGATCTGCTTGTTGATCTGATTATCGATAAAAACCTTGCCCGTCTTGACGGTCTTGACGCGCTTTAGATATTTTTCGCAAACCTCCATCTGATCGCCGTCGTTCATCAGATAGATATTTTTCTCCTCGATGCCGCACTCCATCGCGGTCTCTTTGTGCTTTACGATGTGATTATACTCGCCGTGCACGGGTAGGAAAAATTTCGGCTTTATTAGGCGCAGCATGAGCTTTTGCTCCTCGATTGAGGCGTGTCCGCTTACGTGTATCTCGCTGAAGTCCTGATACGCGACCTTTGCGCCGCTTTTTAGCAGGTAATTAAGCACGGTCGATACGCTGCTTTCGTTGCCGGGGATTGCTTTGGCGCTGATGATTACCTGATCGGTGGATTTGATTTTAATGTATTTGTGCTCGTCCGTCGCCATGCGGTACAGCGCACTCATCGTCTCGCCCTGCGAGCCGGTAGTAACGATTAAAACCTCATTATCCGGGTATTTGGAGACCTGATCGGCATCGACGAAGATCTTTTTGTCTAAATTTACGTAGCCAAGCTCCATCGCGGTAAATAAATTTCGCTCCATACTTCGTCCGATGACGCAAACCTTGCGGCCGTATTTTACGCCGCGCTCTATAGCCTGATATACGCGGTGGATGTTTGAGCTGAAGGTACTCATTATCACGCGCCCCTTACAGCTCGAAAATATTGTATCAAAGGTCTTGCCTACCGAGCTTTCGGACTTTGTGATCCCCTCTTTGTGTGAGTTCGTGCTATCGCTCATCAAAAGCATAACGCCGCGATCGCCGTAATACGCAAGGCGGTTCAGATCGGTCGGATAGCCGTCGATCGGCGTGTGATCGATCTTAAAATCGCCCGTATGGATGATCGTACCCGCCTTCGTCGTGATCGCAAGCGCGCTCGCATCGATAATCGAGTGCGTTATGTGGATAAACTCGACTTCAAAATCGCCGATCTGATAGAGCTGGCGCTTCTGCACGGGGCGGAAGTAGCTACGCTCGGCTTTTAGGCCGTGCTCTTCAAATTTATTGCTTATCATCCCCAAAGGAAGCGGCGTAGCGTA
>NZ_CAKZTI010000003.1 GCF_937921625.1 uncultured Campylobacter sp.
ATTACGGAGCCAAAGAGCACTACAGGGTGAAGCACTCTAAAAATGAATTTGCTAACGGTAAAAATCATATAAACGGCATAGAAAACTTCTGGGGTTAAGCTAAATTTAAAGGTATTAAGAAAGAGAATTTCTTGCTTCATCTTAAAGAGTGCGAATTTAGATATAATAACAGTAAAGATACGAAGGAGCTCTATCATATTTTACTAAAGATGATAAGAGAGAATCCGCTTAAGTTCTGTTGAGCCTTTTTTAAACTCTAATTTTAAGTTATTTTAAAAAATTCCATAGCAGTCTTTTTTATACCACAGCTTGTTAATCCTATATACCTCGCCAAGCTAGCTCTACATATGTTTTTAGCGCCTCAAACTTTCTCATTTTTTATCCTTTATCAAAAGATTGTTATTTGCTTAAATTTTTATTTATATCTATATTAAAGACCGTAAAAATATAATCTCTTACCTTATTGTAATTTTCTTCATTGAAAGAAAATATATGTATAGAATAAAGTCCTTGATTCTTCCACCTATAATCAGACCAGTGTGTTTCTTCTATATATTCAAGATTTATTTGAAATTTTGGAAATATTTTCCAAAAATTTTTAAAACTTTTATTTTCATGTCTATAAATTATCAAAAAAACTATAATTTCTAAAAATTCCACAAACAATAATATAAATATTAAAAGCAATACACCTATTAAAGATATGCCAAAAGTTCCTTTAATAAAGCTAATTATGAAAAAACTAACTAAAAATATCTTACCAAAAGTAGCTGAAATTATCATATCTAAAAACCAAACTGCCTTAAAAGCTGTTTTGTTGTTAAATATTATATCTTCACTGCTAGTTTCTTTAAAATTTTGATCATAATATGCAACTTTTGAATTATAAAAATAGGTATATTTTTTCTTTGAATTTATAATATTAAAACAATCAAATATCAAAAATACAACTATTGCAAAGCCAAATTTTATTATCGTTCGTTTTATGTCATCAAAATCTAAAATACCACTTTCAAAATCGTCTAAGTAACTAATGCAAAATCCAGAAGCAGTAATCCAAAATATTAAAATAATCAAATAATGTAAAATCAAAGCAAAACCAGAATAATCCCGCAAAACTAGTGGCTCTTTGTCGTAGTCCCTAGTCTCTTTTTTCCTTAGCGCAGCACCGGCTTTAAATTTATCCAAATCGAGCTCTTTATAAATAGAATTTCAAAGTATTTTATATGTTTTCAAATAGGATGACGGCGCGCAAGTGCGGCGGATAATCTACTATCAGCCGTCGTACGGCTCGCCAAACTGCGTCACGACTTAAAATCAAAACCCGTCTTACAAAAGCAAATCCGCGGCTCGTAAGTCCGCAGTCTGCAAAATCCATAACTCGCAAAATCATGCCACGCCATCGGCTCATAAAATCGCAGTTTGAAAACCGCACTGTATAGTCAGCTAAAAAATCACGCTCCGCAAAAAATCGCGCTGCGCCGCGGGCTGATAAAATCGCGACTCGCGTAAACGCAGCGCAATACGCGCAAAAGTAAAATCCGCGGCTTGCAAAATCAAGCTGCAGCATTCAAAAGCGGTAGGCTTTAAATTTTTGGAATTCTGATCTTCTGTCCCGGATAGATGAGGTTCGCGTCCTTGATAACCTCGCGGTTAGCGTCGAAAATAACCTTGTATTTATTCGCGTCACCGTAGAATTTCTTCGCGATTTTAGATAGGTTATCGCCCTTTATGATGGTGTAGTAGTTCTCGGTGCTATCCTCTCTAATGCCCTCGATCTGCACGTTTTTGATGCCTGCGGTGTTGCCCGCGATGAGGGCTGCTTTTTCGAGAGTTTCCTTATCGGCGTTGCCGCTGATTTTGACGGTGTCGCCCTGCACCTCGACTTCTAGCCCCTCTACCGGCGTAGAGCTGAGATTGGCGGCGATCTCGTCTTTTACGGATTTGGCGTCATCGCCTAGACCTAGTAGTTTCTTGCCTGCTTCGGCTACGAATGAAAGTAAACCCATTTTTTCTCCTTTGGTTAAAGTGGTAAAATTTTATCTTAAATTTACCAACGATCAGCTTAGGCGCATATCCTTATGGCTCCGCCCTAGCCCAATGATGCGACCTATGGCGCTCACTCTATGCTGACGGGGCAGGTTCTCAGACCATCATCGCCGCGCCCATCGATTTATGTTTGCAGCGTATGAATTATCAGCGCTGCGACTACGCTAAATTTTTCGTCAGTAAATTTCTAGCAATCACGGCGCATACGATGCTAAAAACGACGACCGAATATGAGTTGATATTTAGCCCGCAAAATCCTGCGCTTAGGGCAAAGGCGCAAAGCGGCGCGTTTAAATTGATCGCTAAAAATGCAGCCCCTCCGCAAACCCCCGCTGCGCTTAGGTTAATAGGCAGAATTTCGCCGATCGCAAATCCAACGCATAGCCCTAAAACTGCGCCCAGCGCGAAACTCGGCGTGAGCGTACCGCCATATCCGCCGCAGCGAAAGATCATCAAAATGCAAAATGCCTTGCAAAGCAAGATCGCAAGCAAATACGGGCTAAAGGATGTGGAGTCGAAAGCAAACTGCGCTGCGGAGCGTCCGTTACCTAAAATTTCTGGTACGTATGCGCCGATCGCCGCGGTAAGCAAGAATGCAAATGGCAGTGTAAGCGCGATTTTAAGGCTTTTTATGCGCAGCTTTTCGCACAAGCGCACCCCGTCTTGGAAATATTTCGCCGCAACCCCCGTGACAAGTCCGATTAGCGCTGCTGCGAGTAAATTCTGTGGGGTAGGGGCGAAGTTCGAAACTGCGTAATAAATTTCTTTTGAAGTTCCGAATTCTGCTGTAGCTGTAGCCACCGCACTAGTGGCAAAGGCGCATAAAATCGCTCGAGTATCAAAGCTTTTAAGCAAAATTTCTAGGCTAAAAAGCGCGCCCGCTAGCGGGACGTTATATGCAGCGCCCAGTCCAGCTCCCGCGCCGCATGCGACAAATAGCCGAAGCTCGTCTCCGCCGATATTTAAGGCGCGGCAAATTTTAGCCGCAAACAAGCCACCTAGCTCGCGCGGAGCAGCCTCGCTGCCTACCGGTGCGCCCATGGCGATGGCTGCGAGCTGTAAAACCGAGTGGATTAAATTTTGCCAAAACGGCGGATTTTGCCCCTCCATCATTGAAGCTACGTTTAAAAAAGGTTTTAGTCTTATTAGCAGAATTCTAATTAAAGTTACGATTGCGCCGGCTGCGAGGACGCTAAGAAAGCGCCTAAGCGCAGTGGTTTGCTCCGTGACAATGTGAAATTCCTCATCATTATGTCCGAAAGCAAAAGTTTCAATTTCGTTGATACCGAAGTTTAAGAGCCCCGCGCAAAGCCCCATTATAACGCCTATCGCAAGGATCGCTAAAAAGAATTTAGTACTCAAAATATGCCTTTTTGAAACGCATAATTATATAAAATTTTAGCTTTAAAAAATCCTTATCATGCGTATAAAAGCAGCTAAAACGCGAGTAAAATTTAAAACAATGGCTAGGAAATTTATATCATCTCTGTGAGTTTCTGTGGGTAAAATTTTGCGCAAAATTCTATGAAGCGTAGGCAGAGGTGGAATCTTATTTACGTTAATCGCGCGAGTAAAATTTACGTAGATTTTATATAGCGCGTAGAAAATTTAATAAAATTTCGTATCGCGCGGGAGGATAAAATTCTATTTGAAATTTCTTGCCGCGAAGGCAGGCGGAATTCTACGTAAAATTTAAATCTATCCGAGCGGGTAAAATTTTAAATTGAGTAAGCGAGAAAATTTCGCAGAGGACGCGTGAAATTTCGCGCAGAATTCTAATTTGCGAAAGAGGGCAAAATTCCGCGTAGAATTCCGATCCGCGTAAGCGGGTGAAATTCGCGTTAAATTCTAAACCGCGAGGCTAAGTAAAATTATGCGCGGAATTTTAATTTGCATGAGTCATAGGAATTTTATACCCGCGAATAAATTCGCTTAGGATTTTGCTATTTTTTCCAGATATCGTCATTTTTACCAGCTGCGGGCGCGCTTAGCTTTTTATCCAGAGCCGAAATTTTATCCGCGAGCTTTTGCGCGCCGCCGAAAATTTCATCTTTTTTCGGAAGCCCGAAGTGAAATTTAGAGCCCACGCTGTCTCCAATGCTTGCAAGTAGCGATTTGGGCGCATTTGCGATCGCGTCTTTAAAGATCGCCGCATCGATACCGAGCTCGGCTAAGTTTTTTAACGCCCGCGCAGAGCCGATAAACATCGCGATCTTGGCGTCGAATAAATAATCGTTTGCCAGCTTTTGCGCGGCCGCGGCGGATTTTTTATCCACGATGATGAAGCGCGCGCCTGCGCCGTTTGCGAGTAAAATTTCATTTACATCATTCGTAATAACGCTAAATTTTTTCTGCGCCTTTTGCGCCGCGGCGATGAGCCTGTCGTTAAATTTAAATAGCAGATTGTCGTATTTGAAAACTTCATCGCCGTTTTTGATGAGATACAGCGGCTCGTAGGGTACGAGCGCGTGGCCTAGGATGATCATTTGCCGCCCCTTAGTTTGGCTTCGCAGGATTTGCAAAGGCGCTTTTTGTCGCGCAGAGCAAGCTCGTCGCTGCTAAAGTACGTCCCGCACTCGTCGCACGCCAAAAGCTCGGTCGCATCATCCTTTTTCTTTATGCGAAATCTAGGTACTATCAAAAAATATATGAGCGCCGCGATGACGGCTATGGCTAGAATTTTTCCCATTATTTCACCCCTTTGATCACTAAAAATTTTCTATTTTTCAAAGCGTTTTCGCCGCTAAAAATTTCACAGCGCGCGCTCGTAAATTCCTTACGGAATTCTGCCGCTTCCGCCTCTGCGCCCGAGCCTTTGTAGAGCAAAAACGTCGTGTTTTGATCGTAAAAGCCGCGGCAAATTTCGATTAAATTCCGCGCGCTCATTAGCGCTCGGGAGCTTATCAGATCGGCGCGTAGCTTTGCGTCGTCTTGCACGCGCTCGGCGTGGATTTTTACGTTAGTTAGAGCGAGGCTAACCTTCGCGTAGGTTAGAAACGCCGCTTTCTTTTGGTTTGGCTCAAACAGATGCCACTCGCACAGCGGTAGCGCGAGCGCCAAAAATATCCCCGGAAAGCCCGCTCCCGAGCCGATGTCGCATCCGATGCGCGGATAGCGCGGTATGAAATTCGCTCCGCTTAGGCTGTCGCGCACCACCGCGTCCAAATCGTCGTAATTCGTGAGGCTATGGACGCGGTTAAATTTTTGCAGGCAGGCTTTAAATTTAGCGACCTGCTCGTTAAAACTCTCGCCCGGCGCAAGCTTCACAGCAGATGCCCCATCTGCTCTTTTTTGACGCGCAGATAGTTTTCGTTAAATTTATTCGGCGTGATGATTATCGGCACGCGCGCGACCACTTCGACCTTTAGATCGTGCAGCTTTTGCGGATTGTTCGTAAGTAGATTTATGCGCGAAATTCCAAAGTGAGCGAGTATGAAATCTACGATCTCGTAGGTGCGCTCGTCCGCTTTGAAGCCTAGCTGATGATTTGCTTCGATCGTATCGAGGCCCTGATCTTGCAGCGCGTAGGCGTTGATTTTATTAAAAAGTCCGATATTGCGCCCCTCTTGACGCAGATAGATCACCATGCCGCCGTGCTCTTCGATATATTTTAGGCTTGCTTCGAGCTGGTCGCGGCAGTCGCACTTTAGGCTGCCGATCGCATCTCCCGTAAGGCACTCCGAGTGGATACGCACATTTACGACGCCCTCCAAAGGCTGCTTAAATATCGCCAAATGCTCTTTCTCGCCTTGCTTGAACGACTGAATGCGGAAACTTCCGAAGCGGGAGGGGAGATTTGCGACCTCTGAAATTTTTATATCCATGCTTAAATTTACTCCGATTGTGATATTATAAATCTTACAATTCTAGCTAAAAAAGGAAAAATAATGTTTAAACGATTTAGACGGCTACGAATAAACCCTGCGCTTAGGGATTTGGTGCGACAAGCCGATCTGCAAACCCGCTTTCTAATCTATCCGCTTTTTGTGGTGGAAGGAAGCGGTATCAAAAAGGAGATCGCCTCGATGCCCGGCGTATTTCAGATGAGCGTGGATGAAATTTTAAAAGAGTGCGAGGCTCTTTTGGCGCTCGGGTTGGATAAAATTTTACTTTTCGGAATTCCTTCGCTAAAGGACAGCATCGGCTCGGACGCGCTAAGCGAGGACGGCATCATCGCGACTTCGCTGCGCGCGATAAAGGCTAAATTTCCAAATTTGCTCGTCATCACCGATCTGTGCTTTTGCGAATACACCGACCACGGGCACTGCGGCATCATCGATCATGTGCATCAGACGGTGGATAACGACGCGACGCTTGAAATTTCGGCGCAGCAGGCGCTCATCCACGCCAAAGCGGGCGCGGATATGATCGCGCCTAGCGGCATGATGGACGGCATTATCGCTACTTTGAGAGAGGCGCTCGATCACGGCGGATTTGAAAATTTGCCGATTATGGCGTATTCGACGAAGTTTGCCAGCGGCTACTACGGGCCGTTTCGCGACGTGGCGGAGAGCGCGCCAAGTTTTGGCGACCGCAGCAGCTACCAGATGGATCCCGCAAATAGATTTGAGGCGATCAACGAAAGCCTGCAAGACGAGGCGCAGGGAGCGGATATCTTGATGATAAAGCCCGCGCTTGCGTATCTGGATCTAATCAGAGATCTGCGGGAGCGCACGCTACTACCGATTTGCGCGTATAACGTAAGCGGCGAATACGCGCTTTTGCAGGCGGGTAAAAAAGCGGGCGTGATCGACTATGAGCGCGTGATGATGGAGACAATGATAGGCATAAGGCGCGCGGGTGCTGATATGATCATCACCTATCACGCCAAAGAGATCGCGGAAATTTTAAACAGGGGCTAGCGATGAATAAAATAGCACTAGAGATTAAAAGTAATGAAATGCAAGCCGTCTTGGACGCCGTAATGAAGCTAGCAAAAAAGATGAAATTTGAAGCTAAAATTTTACCCGAAAATAGGGATGAGTATATAGAAAATTTTGACGAACTTTCGAGCGCCGTTATTGCGAAACTGGATAAGCCGAGCAATAGGGCCGTTTTTGAGCGATTAAAGGATAAATGAAAAAGACAAATGAAATATTTAACGCTGCATCAGGCTATTTTTATCCACGATAAAATGCTAGAAAAAATAGGCGGAAGCAAAGGTTATAATAAAACTTCGCTTGGCTATTTATCTTCCGCGTTGCGGAATATAAAAAACGATCTGTATTATCCTACTATGTCGGATAAACTCGTGCATTTGACGCATTCGTGCATAAAATTTCATCCTTTCACCGACGGCAATAAAAGGACGACGATTTTGCTAGCCGATATGTTTTTATCGGTGAATTCTATAGTTTTGGACGACGAGGAATTTTATGCGGCGATGGAAGACGTAGTCGTAAAGGTGGCTACGGGCGATATGACGAAAGGTGATTTAAAAGAATTTTTTAGTAAATTTATAAAAGATAAAGGAGCGATATGAGGCACTTTCTTACGTTAAACGATTTTAGCAAAGACGAGATAATCGAAATTTTAAATTTAGCCTTTAAGATTAAAAAAGAAGCCAAAGCGCGAAATTTTAAGCCGTATTTGAAAGATCAAAAATTGGCGATGATATTTGAAAAAAGCTCGACCAGGACGCGCGTGAGCTTCGATGTAGGGATGAACGAGCTTGGCGGACACGCGCTGTTTTTGAGCAGTCGCGACATCCAGCTCGGGCGAGGCGAGCCGATCAAAGACACTGCGCGCGTGATTTCGCGAATGTGCGATCTGATTATGGCGCGCGTAAATCGCCACGAGACGCTCATAGAGCTTGCGGAATTTAGCCGCGTGCCGGTGATGAACGGGCTAAGCGATAAATTTCATCCCGTGCAGCTAATGGCGGATCTAATGACGATCGTGGAGTGCGGTATTGAAGCTCCAAAGATAAAAGCCGCGTACGTGGGCGACGGTAACAATATGGCGCACTCGTGGCTGATGCTTGCCAGCAAGCTTGGCTTTGAGCTGCGAATAGCGACGCCCGTGGGCTATGAGCCTGATCCACAGATACTAGCGCAGGCGCAAGAAAATGCTAAAATTTCAGGCGCCAAAATTTTAATAACGAACGATATAAAAGAAGCCGTAGCGGGCGCAAACGTCGTGACGACCGATACTTGGGTATCGATGGGGCAAGAAGGCGAAAAGGAGCAAAGAATTCGCGATTTCGCAGGCTTTTGCGTGGATGAAAGCTTAATGGCTCTGGCTGAAAAAAACGCGATCTTTTTGCACTGCCTGCCGGCGTATCGCGGATACGAGGTGAGCGAGGCCGTGTTTGAAGCGCACGCGGATGAAATTTTTGCAGAGGCGGAAAATCGCCTGCATGCGCAAAAGGGCGTTATGGTCTGGCTGGATCAAAGAAGGTAAATTTAGGAGAAAGCATGGAAGAAAAAGATAAAGCGCTAAAAAAGATCGACAAAGCGAGCGAATTTTTCGGGCTGGATAGCTCGAAAAGGACGGTTTTTGAAATTTCGCAGGGCGAGGACAACGAGAAAAAACTCACTTTAAAAAGTGGCTCGTGGAGCGACGAGGAGCCGTGGTTCGGCATCGACGAAAATAACGAAGTGCACACGATGATCTCGATAAAATCGCTTGCAAATCTCATCGCCGCGACCAAAAACGCGATGCAGGAAAATTTTAATCTCAAGCTTGAGCGCTCGATCTTGCAGCATACGCCGGTGGATTTCGGCGACGCGTGGATCGTGTGCATGGACGAGATCAGAAGGCTAACGGGCGCAAATCCGAATGCAAAAAGATTAAGCTTAGACGTCGATGCCGTCGTCTCACGCGTAAAAAGCCTGCATCCGAACCTTTTCATCGACATCGAAGAGCTTATCAAAACCAAGGCGGGCGGCCGTGAATAGCATAGACTTCGACGCTTACGCGAAATTTTCGCGCCCAGGACCCCGCTACACGAGCTATCCGACCGCTTTGGAATTTAGCGAAAATTTTAGCTACGACGGGTATCTGAACGAGCTGAAAAATCAGAAAAGCTCCACGCCGTTGTCGCTTTACTTTCACATGCCGTTTTGCCGCTCCGCCTGTTATTTTTGCGGCTGCAACGTAATCTACACGGGCAAGCGCGACAAGATGGATCGGTATTTGGACTATATCGAGCGCGAAATGCAAATTTTAAGCGGCGTCGTGGATGGCTCGCGCCAAGTCGTGCAGATGCACTTCGGCGGCGGCACGCCTACATATTTTAGCGCCGAACAGCTCGCTCGCCACATAAAAAATATCAAAAAATATTTTAAAAGCTTTAGCTCTGAAGCCGAGATCAGCTGTGAGATCGATCCGCGGTTTTTAAACGCCGAGCAGCTTGACGTGCTCGTTTCAAACGGCTTTAACCGCATCAGCTACGGCGTGCAGGACTTCGATCCGCAGGTGCAAAAGGAGATCCACCGCATCCAGCCTTTCGAGCTTACGAGGGACGTCATAGCCATGGCGCGCGAGAGGGGGATAAAATCGATAAATATGGATCTCATTTACGGCCTTCCGTATCAGAGCCTAGCTAGCTTTAGGCGCACGCTGGAGCTTGCGCTTTCACTTGATCCGGACCGCTTTGCGATCTTTAACTATGCGCACGTGCCGTGGATCAAAAAATCTATGCGTAAATTTGACGAGACGACCCTACCGGAGCCTAAAGTGAAGCTTGAAATTTTAAAATTTACGCACGATTTTTTGAGCGCGAACGGATATGAGATGATCGGCATGGATCACTACTCAAAGCCCGCCGATGAGCTTCATACTGCACTTAAAAACGGCTCGCTACACCGAAATTTCCAGGGCTATACGACCAAGGGCGGCGCCGATCTGATCGGTATCGGGCTAACCAGCATCGGCGAGGGCGCGCGCCACTACGCGCAAAATTTCAAAGATATGGACGCTTACGAGGCCGCGATAGATGCGGGCAGGCTGCCATATTGCAGGGGCGTTTTGCTAAATGAAGAGGATCTGCTGCGCAAAGAGGTGATTATGGGGCTGATGAGTAATTTTTGCGTCGATATAGAGGCGATCGAGGAAAAATTTAAGATAAAATTTTTCGAGCACTTTGATGCGAGCTTAAAGCAGCTTGAGGCGCTAAAGGATTTCGTGCAAGTCTCGCCGAATAGAATTTCCGTAACGCCCACCGGCACGCTTTTGATCCGTAATATCGCGATGTGCTTTGATGAGTATATGGGTAAAAATTTGGGCGAGAAGCGCTTTTCTAAAACCGTTTAAGCGGCGCGGCTATGAGTAAGGCAAAGCTTGGAGCGTTCGATTTTGCGGCACTTAGCGAGCGTTGCGTAAAATGTGGTAAATGTATCCAAGTCTGCACGATTCATGGCATTAACGGCGATGAAGTAACGAGCCCGCGCGGATTTGTGGATCTTTTGGGCGCTTACGGCAGGAATGAACTAAAGCTTGATAAAAACGCTAAGAAAATTTTTGAGAGCTGCTTTTTATGCACCAGCTGCGTAGATATTTGCGGCGAGTCTTTGCCCATAGATACGGCAATCGAGAATGTTCGCGCGCGCATTGCGGAAAAATTTGGCATCGCGTGGTACAAAAAAGCTGCGTTTTGGCTGCTCGGGCACCGCAAAGCGCTGGATCTAGCAGCAGCGCTTGGATACGTGTTTCTTGGCTGTGGCTTTAAGATGCGAAAAGATACGCAAAGCTCTATGTCGCCTAGATTTGGCTTACCACTACTTAAAAAAGAGCGCTTGTTGCCTGCTCCTGCGAAAAAGAGCTTTATGAACTCGCACGCAGAATTTATCGACAACGGCGGCGAAAAAACTATTGGAATTTTTATCGGCTGTATGGCAAACTACGCCTACACGGGCGTAGGAGAGGCGATTTTACGTATCGCACGAGCGCTAAAGCTAAACGTAAATTTGATGAAGGAACAAGCCTGTTGCGGCGCTCCTGCGTATTTTACGGGAGATTTTGCAGCGGTTGAACGCGCGGCAAAATTTAATATAGCATATTTCGAAAAAGTCATGCCTGCTCTTGATGCGATTATCGTGCCCGAGGCTACGTGCTCTGCAATGCTGCGGGTGGATTACGCGAATTTTTTTGAAAATGAGCCGCAATGGAAAGCCCGTGCGCAAAAGCTTGCGAGTAAAATTTTTATGGCGAGCGAATACTTTTATAAATTTACAAACTTAAGTGATCTTTTGATGCGCCGCGGCAAAAGGGCTTTAGCGATTACCTATCACGATCCGTGCCATGCCCGCAAAATGCAGGGTATTTGGAAAGAGCCGCGCGGCTTGCTCGCTCAAAACTACGAAATAACCGAGATGGATGAACTTAATAAATGCTGCGGATTTGGCGGTGTGACGATGCAGACCGAGCGTTACGAGCTCGCGCGTGAAGCAGGATTAGCTAAGGCGCGCGCAATGGCGGATCTGCCTGTGCGCGTAGTCTCTGCTGAGTGCAGTGCGTGCAGGATGCAGCTAAATAATTCGCTTTCTTTAAGTGGCTCGCAGATGAGGTGCATAAATCCGTTGGAGCTCATCGCTGAAGCGCTTATGGGCGAGGAAAATTCCAATGGATAAATTTTGCGTTTTAGAAGCTCCTGCATTTCGTTAGCTTTTTACTCAATTCAAATCCTGGGGTAAAATTCTGTGCTTTTGAAATTTTGGTTTTTAAAAATTATGATTAAATTTTATCGTTAGCTTGCAGAGGTTA
The DNA here is from genome assembly GCF_937921625.1 of uncultured Campylobacter sp. GTDB lineage: Bacteria > Campylobacterota > Campylobacteria > Campylobacterales > Campylobacteraceae > Campylobacter_B. The sequence goes on from NZ_CAKZTI010000003.1 coordinate 11,755, forward strand.
TGGTCTACACTTTTAAGCTTTCGGATATATTAAGCCTGGGGCAGCGCTCGGTGCGAGCTCATAGGTTTTGCTCTGCGGCGGGGTTGATTAATATGATTTTAAATACTAAAATTTTGTAGTTTAGAATTTTAGCTGAGGGATTTGCGCAAAATTTTAAGAAGTTGAATTGTAAGATGGATTTTGGCAGAATTTTAATTTTACGTGGCATTATTTGAAGTTCTATGGAATTTGCGGCTAATGGCTGGAATTTTGATTTATTGATTTGCGCGGATTTGCTTGGCGCAGCAGGCTTAAAGCGCGAATTTTAAATTTCGTAAAATTTAAGAATTAGTTACGTATGAGCTTCTTCTACTTCGCGGTTTTGGCGTTGGGGCAAAATTTCTTTTAAAAATGCCAAAGTGCACTATAAAATATATTCATAATTTTTAGCACGAGATATTTAGCAAAAAGGCTAAGCTAGCGAGATCATGGATTTAAATTTAATTTTATTCTTGCTCTTTTGCGTCATCTTCAGAGTCCAGCTTTGCTTCTTCGATCAAAAGCCTGTTGGCTTCGGTAGCCTTTTTTATCTCGCTTAAGTTTTCTTCTATCTTATTTAGGCGCTTTTCAAGGGTATTTAGACGCTTTTCAGAGCGGGAGATAAAATAATAAATCAAATAAATCATAAAAACTATTATGATCCAAGGTACAATTTTCATATAAAATTCCTTAAAATTTAAAATTGCGCGCATTATAGCAGAAATTTTATGAAATTTTAAAATAGGCTGTTTTAGCCTTGACAATTGGGGATTTTTCGGTTATAATTGCCACTTCAATTTCAAAATGCTGGTGTAGCTCAGCTGGTAGAGCTACTGCCTTGTAAGCAGTGGGTCGGCGGTTCGATCCCGTCCACCAGCTCCATTTTTTGTAACAGTGTTTGACCAGATTTCATCAAAGGGTGAGATACTCAAGTGGCCAACGAGGGCAGACTGTAAATCTGCTGGCTTTGCCTTCCGTGGTTCGAATCCACGTCTCACCACCATGAATTTTTGATGCGGGATTAGCTCAGTTGGCTAGAGCATCAGCCTTCCAAGCTGAGGGTCGCGGGTTCGAGCCCCGTTTCCCGCTCCACCATTTAGGTTTACTGGGAGCTGTAAAACTTAACTGCTTTTATATGCTTACATAATCTAAATTTTGGTCGCATTGTTGGGTATTGGTAGCGATTTCTCTTTGCCTGAGTTTAGGCTCATATGGCTCAGAGGTAGAGCACTTCCTTGGTAAGGAAGAGGTCGCGGGTTCAAGTCCCGCTATGAGCTCCATAAAATAGAGTCGCTTAGTTTGTTGTGTAATCCACAAATCAATAACGGAGGATATGATGGCTAAAGAAAAATTTAATCGTAACAAGCCACACGTAAACATTGGTACCATCGGTCACGTTGACCATGGTAAGACTACTTTGACAGCTGCTATTTCTGCTGTTCTTTCCAGGAAGGGTCTAGCCGAGCTAAAAGACTACGACAATATCGATAACGCTCCAGAGGAAAAAGAGCGCGGTATTACTATCGCTACGTCTCACATCGAATATGAGACCGAGAAACGTCACTATGCTCACGTTGACTGCCCTGGTCACGCCGACTACGTAAAAAATATGATTACCGGCGCGGCTCAGATGGACGGCGCTATTTTAGTTGTTTCCGCTGCAGACGGTCCTATGCCTCAAACTCGCGAGCACATCTTGCTTTCTCGCCAAGTAGGCGTTCCTTATATCGTAGTTTTCCTAAACAAAACCGATATGGTCGATGATCCGGATCTTTTAGAGCTAGTCGAAGAAGAAGTTAGAGATCTTTTAAAAGAGTATAAATTCCCTGGCGACGAGACCCCAATCATTAAGGGCTCTGCTCTTAAGGCTCTTGAGGAAGCTAAAGCCGGACAAGACGGCGAATGGTCTGCAAAGATTATGGAGCTTATGGATGCGGTTGATAGCTATATTCCAACCCCTGTTCGCGATACTGATAAAGATTTCCTTCTTCCGATCGAAGATATTTTTTCGATTTCCGGTCGCGGCACCGTTGTAACCGGTAGAATCGAAAAAGGCATCGTTAAAGTTGGCGATACTATCGAGATCGTAGGTATTAAACCTACTCAAACCACTACCGTCACTGGCGTTGAGATGTTTAGAAAAGAGATGGATCAAGGTGAAGCTGGCGATAACGTAGGTGTTTTATTGCGCGGCACCAAGAAAGAGGAAGTAGAGCGCGGTATGGTTCTATGCAAACCAAAATCGATCACTCCTCATACTAAATTTGAGGGCGAGGTTTATATTCTAACTAAAGAAGAAGGCGGACGCCATACTCCATTCTTTAATAATTATAGACCGCAGTTTTACGTTCGTACTACAGATGTTACCGGTTCGATTACTCTTCCTGAGGGAACCGAGATGGTAATGCCTGGCGACAACGTTAAAATTACCGTTGAGCTAATTGCTCCGATTGCTCTTGAGCAAGGTACTCGCTTCGCGATTCGCGAAGGCGGTCATACAGTAGGCTCAGGCGTCGTTTCGAAAATCATCGCTTAATTTTTTGCAAGCGGAATTTTAAAATTCCGCTTGCTTTTTTATTCAAGGAAACCAAATGGCAAAGAATTCAAGTAGAGTAAAGGTCGGATTAAAATGCTCCGAAAGTGGCGATATTAACTATACTACTTATAAAAATAGCAAAACTACGACCGAAAAACTAGAACTTAAAAAATATTGCCCTAGATTAAAAAAGCACACGCTTCATAAAGAAGTAAAGTTAAAAGGCTAATTGTTTTATAGGGCAATAGCTCCAACGGTAGAGCGCCGGATTCCAAATCCGATGGTTGGGGGTTCGAATCCCTCTTGCCCTGCCACGAGGATTGGGTATGGAAAAAGTAAAAGAGTATTATAAACAAGCAAAAGTAGAGTTAGATAAGGTAATTTTTCCGACTAAAGATCAGACTAAAACAGCATATATCTCTGTAGTAGTCGTAGTCGTAGTTATCGCACTGTTTTTA
>NZ_CAKZTI010000004.1 GCF_937921625.1 uncultured Campylobacter sp.
TAAAGTTTAACTTTCGAATTTAAACTCGGTCAGTACGTTTGATACTGAATTTATTAAATTTACAAATTTAAACTTACTTTACAAATTCACACAATTAGTAAATTTAAATTTGCAAATTTGATATTTGGATCTGTTTGATCTGAATTGCCCTCGGTTAAATCCAAAATCCATGGCAGTCTTTTTTATACCACAGCTTGTTAATTGTTCAATCCCCTATACCCCGCCCATAGTGGCTCTGCATATGTTTTTAGCGCCTCAAACTTTCTCATTTTCTATCCTTTCTGAAGAATTCTTCTATCATCTTTTGATTACATATATCCAAATACTTCTCCCTGCCACTATCGCAAAAATCTGTACTCCCGGGATTGCCGCCATATGCCCTTATGATTTCACCCGCTATCCCTTGGTATCCAATGCTCATATATACGTTATCTGCTAGAATTTTACCGGTATATCTATCTTTGATCACGGCACCGTAGTTAAAATCAATATATAACATATCTGTCAATACATGAGGTTTTATGTCGGGCTTTAGTTCTAAGAGATGATATAGATCTTCCGCTACGAGCTCGATAGGCGCTATCTCATCTTCATTGATTTCTTTACGAGCTACGCATTTGTCTTTGTAAATTTGCTTGAGATCTTTCATATTGTATTTTATGTAGCTTAATATTTTAGACGGTTTTATATCTATCGTCGAGGCATTTCTATCATCAAGTAATGATTTTATCTCTCTGATTATTTTATCCTCGCTTTCATGATTTGGTTGCAGTTGATTAAAAAATATATTTAATTCTTCATATGTTATCGGGATACTCTTTAAAAAGCCACTTGTGCTTAACTTGGCTGATAAAAAGCACTCTTTTGCGGTATAGTCATCCAGATAAATTCTAAAGTATTTACCGTTTGTAATAGGATTCTCGCTTTTTTCTTTGTAGTCTATAAAATTTACGTAGCCGTTTATCAAAGATATGAAATTCGCATCGGTCGTACTTGCAGGGAAATTTAGCCAATTGGTTGGATCTATCAAAGGAAAACCGCTTCTATTCCATTTGACTATTTCTCTTTCTCCTGCATAGTAAGCGTGTATGGTGGGCTTTTCGTAGACACTTATCTTGGCATATTTAAAATCATAATAAGCCATAACAACTCGAAGTAGGATAAAGTCGCTAAAGAAAACCAAAAACCAAACAAAAAGCCAAAAACGTTTGCGTTTGCCTTTAGGGGCGATTAAGGCGACAAAAAAGCTTATGGTAAAAAAAGCGGGTATTATGAAAAGAAATACTATACTGCGCATATCTAACCCTTATAAAAATACATATGCAAATTTGTAAAGCCCAAAGAACTTTTTTAGTAGCAATATTTTATTGCTCTATATCTTAGCTCGTCATTAAATTTCATATAAATTCATCGGCTTGAATTTATGTGAAATTTTAAAATTAGCTTGAGCATCTTAAAATTATTTTCGGTTTTTAAGTCTTTTTGGCTCTTCAAACTTCTGTTTTAATTGGGCTCTTTATAAACGGAATTTCGATGCATTCTATACGAAAGGGGATTAAAATTTTATAAAACAGCGGATGAAATTTTAGGTTTGCCGTCACGATAAACGGGCGGATTAATCTGCGATTTTCAAACGCAAAAAAAGCACTTCAAAAGCCCGCGAGCCGAAGCGGAATTTAGACGCAACGGCGGCGTTTTGCTTTGCAATTTGAGTTAAAATTTGATATGATTGTGCGAAATTTATATTGAACGGCTTTTTAAAATGAATAAATTTATAACCCAAAAAATAGACGCGCTCGCGGGCTTTAGAGATGAAATTTTAAAAATTTTAGCATCGTTTGACGCGGACGTTTCGGATGTCAGGCTCGCTTTGCAAATTTCAAAAAACGTCCCCCTCGCGGATAAAATTTTAGATTTGGCCTTTTGCGGTTTGTCTAAATTTAGCGCCGAAGGGCTCGCGAGGCAAAATTTTGCCGCTACAGATGAGCGGTGCGATCTCCAAGGTACGGAGCCTATAAAGCACGGCTTGCAAGACGCCGCAGACGAGCGGCAGCAAAACGAGTGCACCTCGAGCGAGCAAAAAGGCGCAGACTTAGCAAAACAGGGCGATAGTCTTAAATTTAATCATTCAAATGGCGCAAACGGCGTGAACTGCAGCGACGAGAATTTTAAATTTAACCCCTCGCAAGCCGCGAGCGATATGCCGCCACAAAATCAACACGCCGCCGCGAGAGCTGATTGCGCGCTAGGTTCGAGTATCTCTACGCAAGCCGCACAAACGCAACAGCAAGAACGAGAGCAGGAGCAGGGGCAAGCGCAGCAGCAAAAACAGGAGCGAGAATGCGGGAGAGTGCAGGAGCAGGGACAAGAGCGGGGCGCCGCGGCATTAAAGACGCTAAATTTACAGCGAGCTTTTGAGCTTTACGGGCGCGAGCAGATGCGGGCGTTTTTTCTATTCGCGGTATTTGACGAGATGCTAAAGCCGAGCCTGCAGGCGTATCGCATCGATCGCGAAAAGCTTACGCAGGTCTCGCTGCTGCGAAATCTGCTTATGTTTTCGTGGATCAAATCCTATCCGCAGATCGAGCAAAGTATCCTCTCAAGCGTGATTTTAGTGGAGTTCGGGCGGGTTTTTATCGACGAGCAGGTGTGCGCTGCGGGCAAGGCGGAGGAATTTTACCATGCCATCAAGGGCTCGATCTTTCCGCAGGATTTTACCGACGTGGAGATGAAATTTACCGGCACGAACCGCGAAAGCGTCTCGCACGCGCTATTTGCGCATTTCGGGCTAGAGCAGATCGCGCAGGACGCGCTGTATTCAAACGTCCCCGATGACGCGCCTTTTGAGAACAAATCCCGCTATGCAATGCTAAAGATCGCCAAAACCGCGGTCAATATCTACCATCACTTCGACGAGCTTAGCATCGACAACGCTTTAAATTTATTAGTCGAGTTCGGCTTCGAGCAGGAAGCGTTTTTAGAGGCTAAAGGCGAAATTTCGATATGAGAGAGTTCCTGCGCGCCTTCAACTCGGGCGTATTTGAAAAGGATCTTAGCGGCGAGCAAAAGGAGCTCGTGCGCAACCTCTTAAATATCGGCGCTATCAGCGCGCACAAGGGCAAGCTCTACCTAAACGACGGCTATGTTTTCGGCAGGCTCGACATCGCGCGCGACGGTACGGGCTATCTACAAAGCTTCGACGATCGCTTCAAGGCAGATCTCATCATCGAAAACAGATATTTAAGCGGCGTGCATCTGGGCGATCTGATCCTAGCAAAAATTTTAAGCTCAAGAAAGTCCCGCCTGCACGCAAAAGTGCTGATGTGCGTCAAGCCCGCATTTTTAACGAGCGTGGTTTATACCAAAAGCTTCGGGCGCGAAATTTTAGGCGTGAACGTCAAAACCGGTCTCGCAAATCCGCTCAAAGCCACGCAAAAATCGCTAAAGCAACTGCCGCCGAATACCCTTTTAAAGATCGATAATCTAACGAACGAAATTACCGAGGTGATCGGAAACCTAGCCGATCCCTTCGTCGATGAGAAAATTTCTTTAGCGATCTACGATAAAAACGACGAATTTAACGAAGCGTGCAAGCAGCAGGCCGCGAGCTTCGGCAGCGAAGTGGACGAGGCGCTGTATCCGCAGCGCGTAGATTTGCAGCATCTGCCCTTTTGCACCATCGATCCTATCGATGCCAAGGACTTCGACGACGCGATCTATTTTGACGTAAAAGAGCGCACGCTTTACGTCGCGATCGCCGACGTGAGCGAATACGTGAGCGAATACTCGCCGATCGATAAGGAGGCGAAATTTCGCGGCTTTTCGATCTACTTCCCGCACCGCTCCGTGCCGATGCTACCGCGCGAGCTTAGCGAAAACATCTGCTCGTTGATGCCAGATCTGCCGAGACTGGCCTTTGTTTTTAAGATCGCTTTAGATGAAAATTTAAACCCGCAAAAAGAGGAGCTTTTCGAAGCGATCATAAGATCAAAACGCCGCTACAATTACGACGAGGTCGATGAAATTTTACGCACCCGCAAGGCGTGCGAGCCCGAAATTTTAAGCTGGCTCTTGCCGCTTAATGAAATTTGCGAGCGACTGCGCCGCGCGAGGCTAAAGCGCGGATTTGATTTTCGCACCAAGGAGCTTCGCATCACGCTTGATGAGCACGGTTTTATAAACTCCACCCGCTTTGAGACCGACACTCCGTCGCACAAGCTCATCGAGGATTGTATGCTGCTAGCCAACAAAGCCGCCGCGGCGCGCATCGAGCGGGGCGTTTTTAGAAATCACGGCTCGGCGGAGCTTAAAAAAATTTACGCTCTGCTTGACGATCTGGCGCTGTTTGGCATCGACGCGCCCTATCAGAGCAACCTTGCTAAGATGATCGGCGAAATCCAAGCGCAAGCCGATACTATGGGTATCCGCGAGGAGGTCGATAAACTCATCATCAAGGCTCAAAAGCGCGCCGAGTACGGATCCGAATCGCGCGGGCATTTCGGGCTCGGATTTGATAACTACACGCACTTCACAAGCCCGATCAGGCGCTATTCCGATCTCATTTTGCACCGATTACTAAAGGCGCAGATGAGGGGGGATGAGAAATTTTATAATTACCTGCTTTTAAACATAGACGCGACGTGTGCGCGGCTAAATGAGCTTGAGCGCGAGGCGGATAAGGTCGCGTTTGATTTTATGGATCGAAAATTTGCGCGCTGGGCCGCGGAGAATTTGGGCAAAAAATTTCGCTGCTACATCGACGAAAACGGAAATTCCGTCACTGCAAAGCTCGACGACAAGCTAAAGGGAGCTAAAATTTTGGTTTCAAATTTCGCCGGCGACATTTTAACGCCCGTGCTAGTCGAGATTACGGACGCAAATGTCGCTAGCGGAGTGATTTTAGGCAGAGTGGTAAAGAAGATCTGATGTATAGGAAAGAATTTGACGGGCTTATCGCAAGCGGCAGGGTGCCGAATTTCGTGCTTTTGCGCGGTGGAGACGATTTTTCAAACGAGCTTTACGCGCAGCGATTGAAGAAAATTTACGCCGCGGATAATTTTTTGAGTTTGTATTTTTTGGAGTATGATTTTGAGCAGGCGCGAAGCTTTTTGGAGCCCTCGCTTTTTGGCGGCAGCAACACGCTTCACATCAAAACCGCTTCGCTCATCAAAAAGGAGGAGCTACGAAGGCTCATCGCGCTGTGCAAGGCGGACGCGAACAATCATCTAATTTATGAGCTAAACGATAGCGAAATTTCGGTGAGTGCGGATTTTATCAAGGAATTTGAACGAAACGAGGTCAGATTTTTCAAACCCTCGGGCGTAAACGAAGCCATAGCGCTGCTTGCGCAAAAATGCGAGATGTGTGGGCTTTTTGCAAACACCGCCGCGCTTAGCAGGATCTACGCCATCCACAACGAAAGCCTGAGCCTAAGCGCGAGCGAGATAGAAAAATTTGCAAGTTTGGGGTTAGAGCTTAACCTGCAAAACGTAAATTTGATGGTTTATGGCCTTAGCGAAGTAAGCTACGACGAGCTTTTCGATAAAATTTTTAGCCTTTGCGACTTTCGCGTAGATTTTTACAAAATGGCTCTGGGCGGCGGATACAACGAAATGGAGCTGATAAATTATTTCTACCGCTTGATTTATAGAATTTTTCGCCTGCATGCTTACGTGAAAATAAACGGCAGATTTGATTTTAAGGCGGTTTTGGGCTATCAGCCGCCCCCTTCCGTGGCCGCACAGATGCAGCGCTACGCCACCAACTTTTCAACGCGAACATTTTATAAAATTTTCGCTCACTTAAACGATTTGGAATTTGAACTCAAAAGCGAAAAGAACGCGGCGAAGGACGAGCTTTTGCTCGCGTCGTTTTTGAGGTTGCAGCGCATGCTGCTAAGTTCGCTCGGGCAAAAAGCAAATATTAAGTGAAATTTTAGTAATATCTCTTCGCATTTTTTGCAAAATCCTTGCCCGCAGACACCGTTTGCGAGCTAAAATCCATAAGGAGAATTTATGAGAAACTACGAGGTTTTATTCATCGTTAAGCCCACGCTTACCGACGATGAAGTTAAAACAAAAGTCGATTTCGTCAAAGAAATCATAACCAAAAACGGCGGAGAGATCGCTTCCGTGATCGAAATGGGCGCTAGAAAGCTAGCCTATAAGATCGACAAATATGAGCGCGGAGTTTATTTCGTAATCTATTTTAAGGCCGAGCCGAACTTGATCTCCGAGCTTGTTAGAAATCTGCGCATCACCGAAGATATCATTAGATTTTTGACCGTCAAATATGAGACTAAGCGCGAAATTTCCGCTTGGGACAAGCTAAGCAAAGGCATCAAACTAAGCCCTGCGAAAAAAGAGCGCGAGCCAAAAGCGCCGGTAGAGCCAAAAGAGCCTGAAGAAGCAGCCAAAGAGGGCGAATAAAGGATAAAATATGTTTAATAAAGTAGTTTTGGTAGGTAATTTGACCCGAGATATCGAGCTTAGATATCTGCAAACGGGCACTGCCGTAGGCAAAACCGGTATCGCCGTCACTCGCAGATACAATAGCTCAAACGGCGAGAAACGCGAAGAAACGTGCTTTATAGACATAGATTTTTTCGGTCGCACGGCCGAGATCGCAAACCAATACTTGCGAAAAGGCAGTAAAATTTTGATCGAAGGCCGCTTAAAGCTAGATCAGTGGCAGGATCAAAACGGACAAAACCGAAGCAAGCACTCCATCAGCGTAGATACGATGGAGATGCTAGGAAGTAATCAAGGTGGAAGCGGCGGCTATAATCAAGGCGGCAATTACGAGGGCGGCAATTATGGCGGAAGCTCCGGCGGCTACGGCGGCGGAAATTCTAGCTACGGTAATTACGGCGGCGGAAATAGCTATGCTAATAGACAAAACTCAAATTCTAGAGGCACAAAAAACGATTACAATGCGCCTAAACAAAAAGAGCAGAGTTACGAAAGTACGATTCCAGAAGTCGACGTCGATGCCGATAAATACGATGACGGCAATGACACGATCCCATTTTAATTAAGGAAAAATCATGGCAGATAAGAGAAAATATACTAGAAAGTATTGCAAATTTACGGAGGCAAAGATCGAATTCATCGATTATAAGGACACGGCGCTGCTAAAGCACTGCCTAAGCGAGCGCTTTAAGATTATGCCACGCCGCTTAACCGGCACTAGTAAAAAATACCAAGAGATGGTAGAAAAGGCTATCAAGCGCGCGCGCCAAGCAGCCCTTATACCTTATATCGTCGATCGCAAAGACGTGGTCGTAAATCCATTCGAAAATCTTTAAATTTTAGCGGTACAAAGCCGCTAAAATTCCCCCTATTTTAAACTCTAAATTTTAAAATTTAAGCTCGCTCTTATATATATAATTCCACTTATATTTTTTCAAAGGAGAAATTATGGCAGAGAATGGGCAGGCGGAATATTTGGAATGTCCTTTTTGCGGCAAAGATGACATCAAATACGGTGCGGTCGTATGTAGCGGATGTCAGGCGGAGATATCTTATAGTAGAGCATGGTTCTTGAAATTTTTAATAGGCGTGGTATGTCTTGTTTTTGGAATACGTGTCCTTATAAGATTTGGTTTTTTAATTCAAGATGTTTTTCTTATCTCTATCGGTACGATTTTGGTTTTATATTCTTTTGCGCTAGCAAGAGATCATAGCCCGGAATTTCATAGGACTATGGAACATGTCGAATAGTCTTGCATATTTTTCATCGCCTAATCGGCGGTTAAATTCTAAAACTCTCCGATTGAATTTATAATCGGAGAGTCTCGCTATTTAAATTTTTAAAGGTTGCTTATGGACTTTTTATTAGGTCTCATTATTGCGGTAGCTACTTCACTTGAAGGGCTTGCGGTAGCGATTTTAATCGCTGCCGCTATGGTTATTTTCAGCGCTTTTAGTGCCACTATTGCTTTTGCCGCAGGATATATAGTATTTTGTATCGCGACCTGGTTATTATATGTAATTATTATATGCAATACGAATAATAGATTTATGATAATTGCGTCTCTTGCGGTAAGTTTGACTATGGGGTATTTAGCGGCTGATGCCGTTTATGAGAGAGAGCAGGCAAAGGATGCTGAGCGCAAAGTGCAGAAGCAACAAAATATGACGTAGCAAGATAAAGTCTATTATATCCAACGTAATTTGATGTTTAGCGACTACGGCGTGACGATTGACGGTAAATGGGGCAAAAAGACTATGCGAGCGGCGCAGAAATACTCTGGCTCGTCCGCGACCTCGATCGACGAGCTTTATGAGGCGGTCAAGGCTAAAAAAGAGAGCGAAAGATAAAATTTAAATAGCAAGCCAAGCCATCCGCACTAAATTCTTAAATTTACTCGCTTTATATGCGTCTTATCGGGCGTGCTTCAAAACAGATTATGCCGTTTGTAAAATATCTTAAGTCCGCTTGAGGCGTAAATTTTAAAAATGGAGCTTGAGCGTTTTTGAGGTAAGCGGACAAAATAAACTTGCTTGTGCGCGGACTATGTTAAATTTAATAAATTTAGCTGCAAGACGCGACGGAATTTACGCTGTTTGCGGCTTGCAAGCGGGATAAATTTAAGGGCGCGATCTTTATGGGTAAATTTTATGCGCGACCGATTGGGCGCGCGGTTTTCTATGAAAGTTTAAATTTCTTATGCTCAAAGTGGTATTTTTTCTGCGAAATCGCGTTAAATTTAAGGCTATCTATACTGGAGAAATTAACGGTGTATTCCTTCAGGCAGGTAAGGATGAAAGAGAAGCGGTAATTGCCATTTTCGTAAAATATCTCGCTCGTTATTATTTCGCCTGCTGCCGCGCCGCATCTTTGATCCGAGCTCATAACGCATTTTAGTTCATAATATCCATTTTGCAAATCTCCGATGTAAAATTTCAAATGCAACTTTTCATTAATTTGCTTTTTGGGTAGCAATAGCGCATCGTTGAAGCTTATGCCCGCAAAAATTCTTTCTAGCGTATGCATATTTTTATGCAGCCCTGCTAAATACGCCTCGTATCGCTGCTGCCTTAAGGCATATTCGCTATCTTTTATATTGCCCTTGATCCAATCTAAGTCAAAATATAGCACTTCAATCTCTTCGGTTTTAAATTTATCGCTGCCTGTTCGCTACAGCCCCAAGAAATTCTCATCGTTTTTGATCTTTTCGATGATGTCGAGCGTGGCGTAAAACTCGTCGTAGAAGTATGGCATCTCGAGCTTGAAAAATTTAAAGCTTAGCCCCTCCAGAACCTTGAGCGAGTGTTTGTTTTTAAGTAAAAATATGAAAAACACCCCGTCTTTTTCCAGCGCGTTGAGGTAGTTTATTTCGCTTATATTGGCGCGCAGGATCTCGGCGTCAAGGATGACGACGTCGGCTACGTAGATGAAGTCGTTTAGATGTCTCTTCGCGCTCTCCCAGTTGGAGTTTGGCATCACGTCGCAACCGAGCCCGTTCAAAAAATCTCGCAGCTCCTCGAAGATCGCGCGGTTTTTATGCGTGATGATAACGTTGTAGTCGTATTTTTTAGCGCTAAAATCCTGCTTTTGCGCAAAGCAGCTAAGTACCGCATCCATTTTGATAAAGGTTCCGCGCCCGTCGGCTCCAATACTCGGATGCGAACCGAGTGTACGCAAATGTGTCTGCGCCGAAGTAAGATACTCATCATCCGTGCTAGCGGCGCTTTCCAGTGCACTTTTAAGCGCATAGGTGCGCGGATCCTTTAGCTCGCGATCGATGCCTACGCGAACATCGAGCTTGACGGAGCTCATATTCGCTCTAAGTTCCTTACTGCTAAATTCCACGCTTACGCGGATCGGTTCAGCAATATTTTGCAGAAAAAACTCGCACGCGTCAAATACCGCGCTAGTGAGATTTAGCACTTCGCCGCCGTAAATGCGCGGTAGCTGCGGCGGGAAGCTAAGATAGAGCGTGCTATCGTATTTCGTGCACTCCTCAAATAAAATTTCGCTTTGGAATTTTAAAATTTTTAAAATATCGATCTGCGCGATATCCTCGCGTCTAGGCACGACGGAATCGCTTTCTTTGGCTTTAGGCGCAGCGGAGAAAATTTTGCCGCTTACGGCGGGCTTTTTAGCAAAAAGTTTTCTTGCCGCAAAGCCTGCCGTCGCAGCCAATATTGCTAGCGCGCCTAAAACCACGGCTTTCATAGCACAAGCATCCCATCGCCATAGGAGTAGAAGCGGTATCTTTGCTCCACTGCGATGCGGTAGAGCTCAAGCGTGCGCTCAAGGCCGATGAAGCTCGCCACGAGCATTATCAGCGTGGATTTGGGTAGGTGAAAGTTCGTAAGCAAAAAATTCTGTCTTATCGGCGGATTGCCCGGGTGTAAAAACAGCTCGCAGATCCCGCTGCTTTGCCCGTTGCGCGCAAAATTTTCGATCGTTCGCGTAACGGTCGTGCCCACGCCTAAAATTTTTCGCTCGCTTTTTAAAATTTGCGCGGTCTGCGGCGGGATAGAGTAGAGCTCACCGTGCATCTTATGATCGCGCAGATCCGCTACTTCCACGGGCTTGAAGGTGCCTGCGCCCACGTGCAGCGTGATGAAGTGAATCTCGTGATTTCGGCGCAAATCCGCAATCATCTCGCTATCAAAATGCAAGCTCGCGGTGGGTGCGGCGACGGCGCCTTGCTCGCGCGCGAAGATGCTTTGATACCAGCTCTCGTCCTGCTTGGTATCGGCGCGCTTGATATACGGCGGCAGTGGCACATGGCCGATACGTTCGCAAATTTCAAAAATATCGTGGGTGTTTAAAGCCTTACCGCCGCGCTCAAACTGCACGATGCGAAGCCCGCCCTCCATCAGCTCGCAAACGCGCGCTTCAAGACCGCTTTGAAATTTTAATTCGCTGCCAGCTTTGACGCTGCCGCGAATATAGGCGCTAAATTTATTGCCCTCAAGTGGTGAGTTTAGCAGAAGCTCGATCTTGCCGCCGCTGTTTTTGTGACCGAATAGGCGCGCCTTAATCACCCGCGTGTCGTTGAAAATAATATCGCAGGGCGGCAGGGCATCCGCCAAATCGCCGAAGTGCGCGTGAGTGATCTGCTGCTTGGCGCGGTCGTAGATTAGCAGGCGCGCGCTTTGTTTGGGCATCACGGGCGCGCTTGCGATGAGCTCGCTAGGAAGCTCGTAATCGTAGCTGCCAACTAAATTTAGATCCGCCATCTCACGCCTGCGCTACGTCCGTGGAATTTTCGCTTTCGTCATCCTCAGGCTTATACGGATTTATCATTTTGGCGATGAAGATCGAAAGCAGATAAAGCGCAATTAGCGGAGTTGCGAGCATAAACTGACTAAGCACGTCCGGCGGCGTCATCACCGCTGCAAAGATGAAAATAATGACGATTGCGTAGCGGAAAAAATCGCTTAAGCTTTTGTTCGTCACAAGCCCGATCTTGGCGAGAAAAAAGGTCATCACCGGAAGCTCGAAGCTGATGCCGAATGCGACGACGAGCTTAGCGAAAAAGCCTACATATTCGCCGATTGTAGGCATCGCAGTAAATTGCTTGGCGCCAAAATTTACCAAGAAATTAAACGCGACGGGGATTACGAAAAAATAGCAAAACGCCGCGCCTAAAAAGAACATAATGCTCGCGCCGCTAACGAAGGGGATGACGTATTTTTTCTCGTTGTCGTAAAGCCCGGGCGCTATGAAAAGCCACGCCTGCCAGAAAATTATCGGCATCGCTAGAAGTAACGAGGTGAAAAACGATACCTTCATCGCGGTAAAAAACGTTTCGCCAAGCTGGGTAAAGATGATCTCACTGCCCTTAGGAAGCACGCGCACTAGCGGGCGGGTCATAAAGCCTAAAATATCTTCCCAAAAGCCGAAGCACGCGATAAAAAGGACGATGACGGACAGCACGCAGATCACTAGGCGCTTGCGAAGCTCGGCTAGATGGGGTTTTAGCTCTTCAAACATTAAATTTCTCTCTCATTATGATTTTTGCGTATCGTTATTTTGCGCGGAATTTTGCATAGAATTTTGCGCATCGCCGTTTAAATTTGCATTTTGCGCGCCGTTTTTCGCTTCACCGCTTGCATTCGTATTTTGCGCGGAATTTTCTGCGCTGCCCGCGCTCGGCATGGAATTTTCGCTTTCGTTTTCGACGCTAGAATTTTTGTCTTTGCCTCCGGTGCTAGAATTTGTTGCGTCGCCGGCGGAGCCTTGCGCAGAGTTCGCGGCGCCCGAGCTTTGCGCGGAATTTTCGCCGCTCGAATTTGACTTTAAATTTGCCGTCCCATTTTGTTTTTGTGCCGAGACTTTCGCGGAGTTTAGCACGTCTTTGGCGGCGTCCGAGCTAAGCGTTTCTTTAAGCGAGCTTTCCGCGTCTTTTAGCCCCGCATTTAGCGTCTCTTTGACTGAGTCGATACCGCCTTTGATCTCGTCGAGCTCCTCAAACGTGAGCTTTTTGCGCACACCCTCGCTTGCTTGCGTGATGCTCTCTTTATATTTTTTGGCGTCCTCTTTGAGCTCGGCGATGCGAAGCTCCTGATCGAAGCTCGATTTTGCGTCGTTGATGGTTTTTTTGATGACTTTGAAGTATTTCGCGAGCTCGACCAGCACTTTTGGGAGTTTTTCGGGCCCCAGCACGATTATCGCGATGATTAAAATGACCGTAATTTCAGGCATACTGATACCAAACATAAAATTTCCTAACGTAAAAAGTGGCGTATTGTAACTAAAATTTCATTAATCTTAAATTTAGCGCCAGCTTTGGCTGCTTTGCGTGATAAAAAGCGCAATCTCGTCGGCGAGCAAAAAGTTAGGATTATAAAATTTACCCTCGCCGAATTTCAGCTTTTTTGCCCGCACGAGCAGCTGCGCGTTACTTAGCTCCGCGGCGTTTAAAATTTGCGCGTCCACGCCTAAAATACAGCGCAGCCCAAGAAATATGCGCTCGAGCTTTTTATCCTGCGCGCTTAGGGCTTCGCGCTGTTTTTGCAGCGGATCTGCAATATAACTTTGTAAATTCGTAGGCGAGCTAAGGCGCACCTGAGCGCTAGTTCCGACCGCAAATGCCCCAAATCCAGCGTAATCCTCGCCGCGCCAGTAGGCGAGATTGTGCTTACAGCGCAGTCCACGCGCGACAAAATTTGAAATTTCATACTGGCTAAAGCCGCTATTCGCTGCAAGAGCAAAGAGAAATTTAGCCAGAGCCGCGCTTTCCTTTTTAAAGCTTTCGCGCCCGAAAAATGGCGTGTTTTCCTCAAGGCTTAGCGCATAGGCGCTTAGATGCGGCACTTCGCAGCGCACAAACTCGGCCATTTCAAATTTTAAATTCCTTTTATCGTCAAATTTGCTCGCATAGATGAGGTCTAAATTTATATTATCAAAGCCCGCCGTTTTGGCATTTTGCACCGCTAGAAAAATCTGCGCGGCGCTGTGCGCGCGACCGAGGAATTTTAGCTTGGCGTCGTTGAAGCTCTGCGCGCCGAAGCTGATACGGTTTACGCCGAGCTTTCGCATCGCCCTAAGCCAAGCGGGGCTAGCGGAGTTCGGATTAGCTTCAGAACTGATTTCGGCTTTGGCGGCAAAACGCGGCGCGAGCAGCGCAAAAATTTCGTCGTAAAGCCCCGCATCCACGGCACTTGGCGTGCCTCCGCCGATAAAAAGCGTCGAAATTTGCGCGTGCGGATTTTTTGCCAAAAAGTCGCGCACTTCAAGCTCTAGCGCGCGAAAGTAGCTTTTTGCGAGGCTAAACTTATCGCTAAAGGAGCCAAAGGCGCAATACGGGCATTTGGAGGTGCAAAACGGCACGTGGATGTAGATGTGCAAGGTCGGTCCTATGGGCTAAATTTATGTCACAAAATTTAGCGAATTAATTTGAAAATTTATATAAATTTTAAGCCTCTTAACGCAAATTTTAATATTTTTAGGTAGAATTTTGAGAAATTTTTTGTGAGAAAACGAGATGGAAAAAGAGAAAAATTACAGACCGAATGTCGCTGCAATCGTACTTTCGCCCTCGTATCCGTTTAATTGCGAAATTTTAATCGCGCAACGAAGCGACATCAAAGGCGCCTGGCAGTTTCCTCAAGGCGGTATCGATGATGGTGAGACGCCTAAGATGGCGATCCGCAGAGAGCTAGGTGAGGAGATCGGAACAAGCAAAGTCGATATCATCGCTGAGTGCCCAAAGTGGCTTAGCTACGACTTTCCTGATGGGGTAGCCCAAAAGATGCGCCCATACGACGGGCAAATTCAAAGGTATTTTTTGGTGAGATTGCGAAGCTTAGCCGATATAAACATCAATACTAAACTTCCGGAGTTCGACGCATTTAAATTCGTAGGCGCGAATGAGGTTTTAAGGCACGTAAATCACTTCAAAAAGCCGATTTACGCGACGGTTTTAAAATATTTTAAGGAGGAGGGTTACATTTAATGCTGATCGTTCAAAAATACGGCGGTACGAGCGTCGGCACGCTAGAGCGGATCGAGGCGGTCGCGCAGCGCGTGATAAAGACTAAAAACGAAGGACACGATGTCGCGGTAATCGTCTCTGCGATGAGCGGCGTTACCAATCAGCTCATCGAGCAGGCGGAATTTTTTACTAAAACTCCCATAGGCAGAGAGATGGACGTGTTGCTAAGCTCGGGCGAGCGCGTTACGAGTGCACTTTTAGCTATCGCGCTAAACGCCAAGGGCTACCCTGCGATCGCGTTTAGCGGGCGTGGTGCGGGTATCGTGACGGATAATTTTCACACCAAAGCTCGCATCGTCTCTATCGATCCAAAAAGCATGCAAGAGGCGCTAAAACAGGGTAAAATCGTCGTCGTCGCGGGCTTTCAGGGTATCAGCACCGCAGGCGAAGTAACTACGCTCGGGCGAGGCGGGAGCGATCTTAGCGCAGTCGCCGTCGCAGGAGCGCTGAATGCCGATCTGTGTGAAATTTACACCGATGTAGACGGCGTATATACGACCGATCCGCGCATTGAGCCAAAGGCTAAGAAGCTTGATCGCATCAGTTACGACGAGATGCTTGAGCTTGCGAGCTTGGGAGCGAAGGTTTTGCAAAATCGAAGTGTCGAGCTTGCGAAGAAATTAAACGTAAATTTGGTGACGCGAAGCAGTTTTAACGATCATGAAGGAACACTCATAACAGGAGAAGAAAAGATGGAAGATGCGGTAATTAGCGGCATTGCACTGGATAAAAATCAAGCAAGAATTACGATTAGAAACGTAGAGGATCGCCCCGGCGTCGCGGCTGAAATTTTCTCCGCGCTTGCGAGCAAGGAGATCAACGTCGATATGATCGTGCAAAATATCGGACGAAACGGCGAGACGAATTTGGGCTTTACCGTGCCGCAAAACGAGCTGCAGATTGCTTATGCGGTAATGAAAGAGGTAAATCCAAATCCGAATTCCATCATCGAATCGGACGCCGATATCGTCAAAGTATCTTTAGTCGGAGTAGGTATGAAAAGCCACAGCGGTATAGCCAGCAAGGCGTTTAAGACGCTTGCGGATGAGGGGATAAATATCCAGATGATCTCCACGAGCGAGATTAAAATTTCGATGATCGTAGAGGCCAAATACGGCGAGCTTGCCGTGCGCGCGCTGCATAAAGCCTACGATTTGGATAAATAATGCAGGATCTGCACACTTGGAGCGTCACGGCGATGCGCTCCGAGCCCGGACTTGAGTGGCTCGAGGATCGCAAGGAGGACTGGACGCCACTTTTAGCATCAAAGCTAAAATTCCTCCACGACGGCTTTGCTTTCATCGTCATCTGCGACGATGAGCGAAGCTGGTTTAGCGAATATATCATCAAAAAGATCAACTCCTCTACCAACTCCCGCCCGCTGCTACCGTTTTTTTCGCTACGCTCGCTTTATCGCGGCGGCGTAAATAGCCTGGAGGATGCGCTGCTGCTAAACGATATGTTAAGCCTCGCGTTTGCCAACGGCTTTATATATTTTTACATCGGTAACGGCAACCATCCGCTAGCCAAGATCGCCAAAAGCCACGAGGACAGCTATCTGTGGCTCATCGACGAGAGGCTGCAAAACAGCTTCTACATGAGCGAGAGCGATCCTAGCCTGGATCTCAAACTTATCCAGCTTTTTAAAATTTTAGACAAAAGCATTGACGCCGTGCTTTTTGACGAAGTGGTGCTTTGAAAATCATAAATCAGATCGTTTTAACGAACGATTATGAGGGCTTTAAAGATAAAATTTTAGCCGAAATTCCGCGCAAAAATTTAAGGTTTTTCGAAAGCGTCGAACTTAAGATCGACGAGGCGCGAAAGATCATCGACGAAGCCTACGTCGCCGAGCGCGAGGATAAGATTATCGTCATCGCCGCTACGAAATTCGGCGAGGAGGCGCAAAACGCTCTGCTTAAAATTTTAGAGGAGCCGCCTAAAAATACGGTGTTTTTCCTGATCACCCCCTTCATCAACGCCCTGCTGCCCACCATCCGCTCGCGCCTCGTGGTGCAAAACCTCTGCGTGCGAAAGCCCAGATACCGCACCGGGCTAAACTTAACCAGGCTAAGCCTAAAGGAAGCGGTGGAGTTTATCGACGCGCAGATCGCGCTGGAGCGCAAGGGCGAGCTGAACAAAACGGCGCTAAAAGCGCTCATCGGCGAGATCGCGCTAGAGTGCTTCGAAGCGGGCGTCAGGCTAAGCGGCGATGAGCTGCAGCGGATTGACCGCTTGAGTTATCTTGCCGAGCATAACGCCAAAGCCCATGCCGTGCTTACTCCGTTGCTGTTGATGATCGAGGAGAAAAGATGAAAATTTATAAAATTTCAAACGAGGCCGATTTTGCGCTGATTTGCGAGCGCATCGGCGTGCGAAATGCAGGACGGGCGATAATGCAGAAAAAATCGCGCCTAAACTTTTTCTATCTAAAAGATCTGCGAGCGCCCGCGGCGAATATTTTAAAACAGGATGCCCTTAGTATCGGCGCCGAGCTTGCGTGCAACGAAGGGGTGATCCTAGGGCGCGATGATACGGACGCGGTTTTGATCGCAAATGACCGCCAGATCGAAGTTCTGGCGCAAAAAGAAGCGCTGCAGGATTTCGGGCTAAAAGAGCTCGCGAAATTTCTAAGCGAGAAATTTGCTAAGCCGCAAAGCTGCGAAATAATGGGCGTCGTCAATATCAACTCCGATAGCTTCAACCCCGCAAGCCGCGTGGCAAGCTTAAAAGAGGCGACCAATAAGATCGAAAAGATGATCGAGCAGGGTGCTGCTATCATCGATATCGGCGGCGTGAGCTCGCGCCCGGGCAGCCAGTACTGCGGCAGGGATGAGGAGTTTGCGCGCATAAAGGATGTCGTGAGCGAAATTTACCGCCTAGGCTTGCATGAAAAGGCTAAATTTAGCCTCGATAGCTTCGATGAGTATTGTTTGGAATTTGCGCTAGATCGGGGCTTTAGTATCATTAACGACATCAGCGCAAATCTCGCTCTTGCCCCGCTTGCGCTTCGCTATGACGCCGCTTACGTGCTGATGCACATGCAAGGAAAGCCGCAAAATATGCAGCTTGCGCCCAAATATGACGATCTGATGGGCGAGATCGATGAGTTTTTTGCGCAGAATTTGCAGCAGCTGCAAAGCGCGGGGCTTAAAAAGATCATCCTTGACGTGGGCATCGGCTTTGGTAAGACCGCCGAGCAAAATTTAGTGCTGATTAAAAATTTGCAGCATTTCTTGCACTTCGGCTGCCCGCTGCTTGTAGGCGCGAGCAGAAAGAGCGTTATCGATTTTTACAGCCCCTCCGCGGTCGAGGATAGGCTCGCAGGCTCGCTGTATCTGCACCAGGTTGCCGCTTTAAACGGCGCCGCGATCATCCGCACGCACGACGTTTTCGAACACGTTCAAATGCTGCGGCTAATGCGCGCGATGGACGTCGCTGCGGTAAAATTTTAGAATTTTGCGGAATTTTCACGAAATTCCATATTTTTCACGAGATTTTTGTAAATTTGCCTTATGCGGAATTTTAAAATTCCTCAAGGAAATATTTTAATTCTTTTAAAATTTTGCAAAAGAGCTTTTGCGGAATTTTATCCGCGTTTTATTTTGCGCCTAAGCTTTCGTGCGCTTGCTCGTCGAAACTTATAAAAATTTATAAAAATTTCGCTCGATTTATGAGGCGCGTCAAAACAGCGAAGTAAAGAGGGATAAATTCTGGCGACGATTTGCATGGATTATTTCTACGCGAGCCGAATTATTTCATTTTTGGGCGAAACGAGCGCTTTACGTCAAAGCCCTTGCTAGCGATTTTTATATCATTTGGTATCGTGCCTGCCGGAGCGGAGGCGTCCTTTTTGGCGGATAAAAACTCGACTAGGCTTTGCCAGACAAAGTCGGCATCCAGATAAAACCCCATCGCGTTAAGCTGTGGATTTATCGCCGCGGTGTGAATGTTCTGTGTGAGCTTAAAAAATACGATTAGGGCGCTCAAAATTTCATCTTTGCTTATAATTTTATCGTCGCGAACAATATTTTTCAGCGTCGTTTTGCGGTCGCCCTCTAGCGCCACGAGCTGCAGAATTTCTTCGCGTGTAGCCTGCTCGCCGACCTTGCTGAGCCATGAGACGATATGGGCGCGAAATCCATCGCTAAAGCTCAAGGTTCTATCGTTGCAATACTGCCTTTTAGCTCCGTCTCGTCAAACTCTAGGCTTGTGTAAGCTTTACCCTGAGAGGCGAAGATATGGACTAAATTTTTGCCGATGAAAATCACGGAGTGAAGCAGGCGCGGCAGTTTATTTACGTCAGTTTTGCTCCAGTTTATAAATTTACCGCCGATGAAGCGATACCCGTTAATCTATTTTTCAAACTCCCTTTTATCGCCCTCGCTAAGCTTCACGGCTCGTCAGAGCCGACGAGAGTGGAGTTTCTGCGGTCGCAAACAAGCGTCTCGTCAAGCCCGTATTTTGAAACCATAAAATCATAATTGTCTTTAAATTTAGAGGTGATTTTCACGTCGTTCCCTAAAATTTTATCTTTCAAAAGCTCCTGAATCGGCGCGCTTTGTACTAAAACCGAAGCAAAATTTTATCGCTGCAAATTTACGCTGTGAACCTCGCAAATTTTACCAAAATTTACTGCTAAATCGCCAAAAATTTATATTGCAAGCTCACGGCTCGCTCAATTTTACCGCGTGTCGGCGAAATGGTAAAACCGAACGAAAAGCGTGCGGCGCGATAAATTTTAAATTTATTTTGCGAGGCGGAGCGGCGGGCAAATTTTACCGCCCGCACCTATCTTAGCGTGTTTAAAAAAGTGCGCGGGCCGCTACCGCCTAAAGTCGTAAATTTCGATAGCGGTAAAAACCGAAGCCTCCTACCGCTTAAAGTCGTGGATTTGTATATTTGCGCCATATTTTTTGCAAAGCTCGCTTACTTTTTCTTTCAGCTTCTCCTCGTCGTAGCAGATGAGATCGATGTATGCGTGCCTCTGCCCGGTTGCACCACCGATTATCTCCAGAAACGAGCCGCAGCTCTCCAGCTCATCGTCCTCGATTTTGTTTCTCAGATCAAAGCCCGCCTGCATGTCGCCGTCGTTATCGATGGCTAGAAAGCAAAATTTGATGCCAAGCTCGAAAGCCTCGTTATAGATGTCGCGCTCGCCGTTTAGGTACTGATTTACGATGTCGGTTAGGCAGGTGGTACCTGCGATCACGTCCTCGCGTACCTCGCTTCCGCGCGGCTCCATCTCGTAGCTGAAAAAATTCTTTAGCGGTTCGC
>NZ_CAKZTI010000005.1 GCF_937921625.1 uncultured Campylobacter sp.
TTGCTCGTCTGCTACCGCCGTTGCGATTATTCCTTGTAGGGATATTATTGCATAGGCGGAATTTTATATGTCTAGTGGATAGGATAAACTTTTATTTCTTTCAGGAGTATTTTTTGCCTAGTACTATATTATAAATAGTATTGATCTTAATATATTTTTATCGTTTGTGGGGATATTATTTACCAAAGTAGAGCTCTTTTATCATAGATAGAGCAACCTCTTAGCCTATCCCTTTTAAGGATATTTTATGTATAGCCTTGCTTTTGATATTTTGGCTTTGCTCTAATAGAATGCTTGAGTATCTAAAGGATATTGAAGATATTTAGGTATAGAAGGGATATTGAAGTATTAAGGGTGGCAACCCATCATTTTTTAATCACTCTCCCATATTTTAAAAGCCTTTGGCTATCTTAATACTATATAAGAAAATAGCATAGCTTCCTTTATACTTTTAAAGAAGCCTCTAAGCCCTTAGACTTTTTATCTGTAAATGAAAGTAAAAGAAGAGATTAATAAATTTGAGCTAAGAAGCTTTTAAGATCTTTCTAATATAATCCCCTTGTTCATAAGGATGAAGAAGGCTTTAAGCTTTTATCTATTTTTATTTGTTCTTTGCCTTAAAGAACAAACATCTTACAGATAGGCGCTTAAGGCATTTAGTGAAAATGTATTAATCAGCCTCCTTAAGATTTTAAACCTTGAGCTGCTACAAGGCTTAAGCTAAATTTCTTAAGGCTTGAAACTCCTTAACTCATTTTTGCCTATTATTTAAAGTTTCCTTAAGAGACGACAAATATTTTTATATAGTTTTTTAAAAGACTATATACTGATATTCTGTAATCGAGTGTTCGGGGGAATTCCGAGGGTTGTACAAATTCAACGCAGGACACCACTTTTATTACTAATTAAATCGGCAAATTCTATGATTTATTTTTTATATCTAAAAAGCCCAAAATAAGTAAGGATATAAAATGAAATTTTTTCTAATCATACTTAGTATATTTCTTTGTATTTATATTGTTCTTTCGGTGCTAAGTTTTTCACCTTGTGATATTAACGATATGTTGAGGCAAAACTACAATCGTATGGAGCAAAAATGCAGACTAAAATTGATACGACGAGCTAATAAAGGCAATAGCGGGGCGCATAGGCGACTTTTATATTTTTATGAATTTTATTTTTTAGATAGATATTGTGTAGATAAAAAGGCGCAGCAAGAATTAGACAAAGAAGAGCTAAATTTTATTAAAAAATTTCATTCTGGAAATTTAGATCTATGCACAAATAACGACTTTATAGTTGGTTTATTAAAAAAGTGCGTTTTGAGGGAGGGAAATTTCACATTATGTACTGAGCGGATCGGGAAGGAAAAAGAGATTAACATGGATGAAGTCATACATCTATATTACGCGGATAAAAAACCAAAAGAATAAGAGATTTCATGAAAAATAAAATTTACTTTATTGCCGCCGCTATAATATTATTTGCGTGGATATTTTATCTATATAAAGAGCAAAGCACCTCTTGCGATATAAAAGATCTTTTTATGGGCGATACCGAAATAACAAAAGAGTGCAGAATTGCTATAATAAGGCAATTTGAAAAGAATGGTAACCCGCGCGCATATAAGCGATTGAGTTTGGTTTATGGAAAAATTTTAAGCGAAAGACCGACAGAAGAGGTTTTAGATGAGCTAGATCAAGAAGAGATAGAATTTTTGAAAAAATTGTATCCTGATTCAGAAATTCTATCTAAAGAGCTATCAAATAGAAAATAATCGATTTTTATAAATGCAAATTCGCCATAAAGATGGCTAAATTTAATGAATAAATGAAAAAGGACGGTGATTAATGGACTTAGAGTTTTTATACCAAAATTCAACGAATTCTGATAAATTTAGCATCAATTCGTTTGTCGGAAAATTTATCTATCAAAAAACTTGGTCGGATTGCGACTATTGGAAGTTGGATAAAGCTTTAATGCAGATTTTGAACTTTTATCATAACAAAACGCTTCCACGAGAAATTTTCGCCGCAATACTAGCGGTATTTAATGATGTTATCGGCGTGGAGGACAAATCGGAAATTTATGTGAGCAATATGCTGTGCGCGAAAAACGGCGACGGCGTGGTGCCGAGCATATACGATAGATTTGAAAGATTAAATGTTCTGTGCAACAGCATCGTATTCAAACAAAAGCTTGACAATAGCGGTTTTTGGTATATTCCAAAGGATTAATGCAATGGATTTTATAAATTTTTATAGAAATACCGCATTTGATGATAGATATGATGCAAATTCGTTCATAGGTATGATTTTGGATAATAATCTATGGTCCGATGATGAATATTGGAAATTAGAAACCGATTTAAAAAAGATTTTGCGGCATTATAAAAACAAAGAGTTGGACCCAGAAATAATGCAAGGCATTATTTCTATCTCTAATGATATATTTCTAAACGGAAGTTGGCGCGACGTAGATATAGACGCAAAAAGCGAATGTTTTAAAACGTATAAATATCAAGAAGATACAAAGCCGAATATTTTCGATAGATTTCGCCGTATAAAAAGCTTATTATTGGCGGTTGCGTCAGGGGATGAAAATTTTTATAAAATTAAATTTTTCTATGAAAATTAATATAAATGATCTTTGCTTCGCAAATAAGGTGTATAATTTAGCAAAAACAAAAATTACGGTGGATAAAAATGAAAAAGTTATTAAATTTGACAAATAGTAGTTTAAGGCTGAGCGATATAAATTTTAGCAGCTTTAGTGCTTCTAAAAACTGGATCGGTTTCTTTGAGATCGAAAGCAGGGTCTGGCTAAGCGGAGTAAGCTTAGCGATAAAATTATTCGATAACTTTTTTAGAAAATATAGCGATGAAGTATTTATCGTAAGCGCTCTAATGTGTGATGATAAAGTATACAAAAAATATAAAGCAATCTCGCAGGTAAAGCCGTTATACGATAAATTTAAAGATCTTGGAATTTTGCAAGAACAAAATGAGTATTTTTCTCTGGCTAGAGATAAAGAATATCCGTTGCCCGCTATGTGCATAAGAATGGATATTCTGAAATGGGACGACATAAAAGAGCTGGCTAAATTTTTGATGTGCTATGATTATTCTATAAACGAATGGTGTTTTATAGTTTTTCCGAGTTTAAATTTAGCCGTCTATCCGCATGATAGCAAGGGTTTTGGCTGTATAGGGCTAAACGACGAGATTAAATATGGAATCAACTTTTTAAAATTTTGCGAGAAAAACAGCAAGGCAAAAGTGACGATAGATAAAAAAGAGGTTAATTTGAACAAAGCGGTTTTTCTTCTGCCTAAAAATAATGAAGAGCTATTTTCCAGAGTTCAAGAAGTAAGAGAGATAAAAAGAGGAACTTTGTATGCCGATCCGAATTTAATTAAATTTATTGCCCTTAGCGGCTCAATCAAAGATCTGAAAATATCGCAATTAAAGCAGCTATTGCGCGAAGGCCTGATCTATCTTGACATAGGAATATTTTTTATCAAGAATCTTAAAAGAGAAAGAATAGCCACAACAGAGAACATTTTAATTAATTCTTCAATATATCAAGGCTTAAGCGATTTTGAGTGGTCGATCAATGAAGTGGAGATCAAAAATCCAAATTTAAAGGAAGATGATTTTATTAAAGAATGCCTTTTATTTTTGAAATTGGTAAAGGAAAAGATCGAAAATATGGATATTGAGAACAGCAGATTTGCTTTATGTTTGGATTTTTATAATATCGATGGACTGAGCGCGGATTTCGAGCTTTATACTTTAAGAGATAATGAAAAGATCGTTGATTTTTCAGAGGCTAAATTTAATCAAAGCTCGGTGTATGTAATTGTATGAAATTTATTTTCTAGACATGATTAAAGTATAAAATTTATAACTACCATCCCAAAGGAGGGCATAAAATGACATATATAAAAACATACCCCAATGCGATAGAGATGAGTGATTTTTTTGGTTTTTACTCGGATGAAATAGAAGCGATATTGGAAAATATACGTTCGAAATAGACGGGTTAATATTTACATATTGCATAGTCGAGGGATAGGTAGAAATTACTATAAAAGCAGGCGGGGAGACAGCTGTGGAATTTACCGCCGAATGCATCGAGTCCTTAAAAATCAGAAGAGATAAAGATGGCGAATTTATAGAGATAGGACAAAATTTTGCTATAGATAGAATGGTGCAGATAGAGTTGTATATAAGACCGAAAATTTTATTAAAATATGCGAGTTTAGAATGCTAGATGAAACCCACATCCCAATAAAAGGAAACCCAAATGCAAATTGATGGAAAAGAGATGTTCTACAAAGGTGGTCTTATGTTTCATCTGTGGCGAATGGCTTCTTTGGAATATCAGGATAAATATATTATTCATCCCACAATCGACGAATATGAGGATCCGTCGGAAATGGCAGAAGTATTATGTAACCAATGCGAGCGAGCTTTAAGCGATAAGTTTAGATTCTGCTTCTTGCCCTATGAAAGAGAGATATTAAAAGAACTTGCAGATCTTATTTATAAATAGAAAGGCGAAGAAGATGGTGACTATCTAGTATATCAGAATAAGTCTTGGATAGAGGTCAGAGAGCTAGCTTTAAAAATAATCCAAATTTTGGCTATGAACTTGATAACCTCAACTACGATTAAAAGCCTTATAAGGAAAAATAGAATATGTATAAGCAAATAAAAGAGCTGCTAGAAAAGAGCGGTATAGAATTAAGCGAGGGTTTGAAAGAGAGCGAAATAGAGCAAATTTATGAGTTTAAATTTCCAAAAAGTCTAAGAGGCTTTTTATCATATACATTGCCTATTTCGGTAGAATTTTATAATTGGAGAGACTTTAGCGATGAAAATATAAAGGAGATAAAGCAGGCTATGAACTACGTCTTTGAATATTTAAAAAACGATCCTATTGATGAAATTTTTCCAAATGAGGGCTATTGGAATACGCAAAAATGGGGTCCGATGCCCGAAGACCAATCTCGCAAGCGAGCCATTATACTAGAAGCAGCCAAAATCGCGCCTAAGATTATACCTATATATTCTCATAGGTATATGCCGTGTATTAAATTACCGGATCCACCGGTCTTATCTATATACTATACCGACGTCATCTATTATGGGAAAAATTTATATGACTACTTTTTGAGGGAATTTAGCAAAAATCCTCTTGAGCCGGTCGGAAAATGCCCATATGTGCCTTTTTGGTCTGATTTGTACTAAAATTTAATAAAGGCGAGTTTGCGTTAATTTACGTTTGTTTGATTTTTAGAATTTTAAGAAAATATGCGTTAGCATAGTTGGGGTGAGGAAAAATGATAGAAGTAGTGATTGACTTTGACGAGTTGCAAAAATACAGAAGATATATCGATGAGTGGCATGATTATTGTCCCAAAGAAATAGAGAATAAGTTATACTCATATTTATCCGAAAAGCTGTATTTGCCGCTGCGTATCGGCCCTGATGCATTCGCGGACTTCTTTTGGTTTCTACGATTTAAAGAATGGAAAGACTACAGCGAGGAAGAATGGGAGCAATATGAAGATAAGGACGAATGGGAAAGCTATAGCGAATACATCGAAGAAAAAGAAGAAAACTCACGATACGGTTTAAAAAATAAGCAAGGCGTTCGAGACGATTTAAAGTTGATTTTCTTAAATTTTAATGCATTTAAGAAAAAATACAGCGATCTGGCTAGGCAGTTGCTAGGCGTGATAAAATTTACGCTCTCGGAGACCGCCAAATACCCAGATTACGATGACTTACTTGATATTCAAATAGAAATTCGAAGCTAGAAGGTTATAAAGCAGCGATGAGAAATAAATTTAAGGAAAGCAGCGAATGAGATACAACGATCTGATATTTTTTAAATTTATTCCGTAATTACAAAGATAAATTTGCCGGAGTCGGTCGGCGCAACTTTGTAATTTATTTGGAAGAGCTAGTTAAGGCTGGAGAATATGGTATAGCGCTGGAAGATTTTTTAGTTCAAATGTATGAATATGATATAAAAATTTCCTCTAACGACTTAGCAATTATAAAAAATTTATGCGAAGGCGTGAATATAGGTAGTAATTTATGGTCGGTTCTAAGTATTAAAGCGGCGGGCGATTAAAAATATATCTGAAAGGGGCTCTTATGATAGAGGAATATATAAAAATAATAGAGGATTTTTTGCAAAATAGAATCGACGTATTTAAATTTGAAAAGATATATTGGGATAAATTTATGAATGATAAAAATTTTCCCGATGAATATTATGAGCCGCTTAATAGACTTCTTACTGACATCGATGAATTCGAACCAGACGAAGAGTTGAGGGGTGATGATACGGTAGGCGATTCATTAAGTGAAGAGGATCTAAGGGAGTGCGCGAAAAAGGCTTTAAAACAAATTACGCTTTTAAAATAGTAGTTTTATAAAATGATAATTTTTGCGAGAATTTTAAAAATATATTACGATATAATGCGGGCAAAACCCACATCCCAATAAAAGGAAACCCAAATGCAAATTAACGGAAAAGAGATATTTAAAAAGGGTGATCTTATGTTCCATTTAACTCGAATGGCTTCTTTGGAACATCAGGATAAATATCTAGTGCATGCCACGGCTAAATCTTATGAAGACCCCGTGGAGATGATAGATTTGTTATATGATAATTGCAAGAATGCTTTATTGGAGCAATTCGAATTTTGCTTCCTGCCATACGAGAGGGATGCGTTAAGAGAGCTTATAGAACTTATAGATAAATATACTGAAGACAATAGTATATTAAAGAGAGATACTTATGAGTATTTGGTCTATCACAATAAATCTTGGATAGAGGTTAGAGAATTAGCCTTAAATACCTTGCATATTTTTGGATATGATTTAGGTGACTTTGACCTATATTAAACTCACGGAGACAGCACTTAAATAAAAAGGAAACCCAAATGCAAATTAACGGAAAAGAGATATTTGAGAAAGGCGGTCTTATGTTTTATTTAAGCCGAATGGCTTCTTTGGAACATCAAGATAAATATCTAGTGCATGCCACGGCTAAATCTTACGAAGACCCATCAGAAATGGCAGAACTACTATGCGATGAATGCTGGAGAGCCCTTGACGAAAAATTTGAATTCTGCTTCTTACCCTATGAAAGAGAGATCTTAAAAGAGCTTGCAGAGCTTATTTATAAATACTTTAAAGATCAAAGCCTGCTAGAAGGAGATACCTACGATTATCTAGTTTATCACAATAAATCTTGGATAGAGGTTAGAGAGCTATCTTTAAAGACCTTACATATTTTCGGATATGATTTGGACGACTTCGATCTATATTAAGCTCACAGAGCAGCACTTAAATAAAAGGAAACCCAAATGCAAATTAACGGAAAAGAGATATTTAGGAAAAGCGGGCTTATGGTTAATCTATGCCGTATGGCTTCTTTGGAATATCAAGTTGATCATTTGATTCATCCCGCGGTTGAATATTACGAAAGCCCATCGGAAATGATAGAATTTCTATATACCGAATGCAAAAACGCTTTATTGGAGCAATTTAAATTTTGCTTCCTGCCATATGAGAGAGATGCGCTAAGAGAACTTATGGAGCTCATAGATAGATACTTTAAAGATCAAAGCCTGCTAGAGGGAGATACTTATGACTATCTAGTATATCAGAATAAATCATGGATAGAGGTCAGAGGGCTAGCTTTAAAGACATTGCATATTTTCGGCTACAAGCCATATAGCTTTAACTATGATTAAACCCGGATTAGACTTAGCAGAATGAAATTTATCCTATATATCTTTAATCTGCTGCTATATCTAAGCGCCTGGGCTCTGCTTGGTTATATACAGCGAAAATAAAACCGACTTCGCACAAGCGAATATTTTCATTTTGGTGGCGTCTAGTTGCACTGCATCATAGCACGCCGCAATGACGCATCTAACGTCACCGGGCCGCGCTAGCCGCTACGTCGCGATGCGCTCTATCGCTGTGCCTTAAATCCTTGCGCCCGAAGCGCCTAGATCATCTTTCCGACGAGTTTTTCTTTAAATTCTTTATAAATTTCAGGCCCCGCGTGTTTGTATTCGCTCGTTAGCTTGTTGTGAAATTCCGCCATATCGCCGCCGCTTTCGCGGTAGAGCTTGATCGCGTTTCGCCTTACGGCGCCGTCTTTTAGGTCGCTATCGTAGGCGATGCTCGCGTACCTTGCTCGCGCGCCGTCCTTGATCTCGCGGTAGGCTTCGCAGCCTTTGGCTCTGCCGAGCTTTGCGACGCACGCGGCATAGAGGGCTTGCAGGCTCACGCACTGGGGTATCAGCGCCTCCACCGCGGCGAGGTCTGCTTTGGTGATTTTAAAATTTGCAGCCTTTTGTTCCTGTTGTGCGGCCTTCGGCTCCTGCTTCGCGGTTTTTGCACCTTGCTTTTGAGTCTTTAGCTCTTGCTTTGTAGCTTTCGGCTCCGCTTTTTGGGTTTTTTTCTCCGCCATGCCGCTTGTTTTGCCTTGCTTTGCGCCCGCTCCTGCGGCATGCGAGGCTAGACTGATCTTTTCAAATTTCGGATTTTTGCGGTAGTTTAGATTATTAAAGAATTCTATCACGTCGTCGTAAAATTTGTCGTTGCTGACGATGCCGATCTTGCCCTCCTGCCCGCAGAGCTTGCCCATCAAAAACACGATGATCTTATCGGCAAAGTCCTTTCTTTGCTTGCCGATCGTAAAGACCTCGCCTATGCTAACGCCCATCTTCGATAGGCGCGCAAGGGTCAAGGCGCCGATCTTTTTGGCGGTGTTGGAGACGATATTTAGCTCGTCGCCCTCTTTGAGATTTACGACGTCGAAGATATTATCGACATCGATATTTTCGTCGTCTATGATAAAGTGCGTCAAAGTTTTTCCTTTAAATTAAATTTCAATGCCCGCGCTCGCGCAAATTTCATCTCTAAAGCGCGCGAAAGGCCTCATCGCAGGCTGATTTTGCAGATGCTCGCCGATCGGCTTTTGCATCCACGCCATATCGTACCAGCGGCCGAATTTATAGGCGCAGCGCTCGAATCTGCCGACGAAGCGAAAACCCATACGCTCGTGAAATCGCACGCTAGCGTCGTTTAGATATTCGTCATCCCCGTAAGCGATGCAAGCGTTCATGTTTGCGATGTTTTGAGCTTTGAGCGTGCGTTGTAGCGCCTCATAAAGCAGCCTGCCGATACCAAAAGCGCGCACGTTTTGCGATACATAGACCGAGCACTCCGCCGACCAATCGTATTCCGCCCGCTCTTTGAAAACCGAAGCGTAGACGTAGCCGAGGATTTGTTCGTGTTTTAAATTTACGCCGCTTTGCTTTGTCGCGACGATTAAATTTGCGCTATTTTGTTTCGTCGCACCGCTTGCGCGATTTTGCGCCTCGTCTGCGGGCAAAATTTCACTCCCTGCGCCTGCCACGCTCGCAGAAATTTTAAAATTTTCATCTCGTTCATCGTTCGCAAATGCCGCCTCATCGCTTACGTAAGCGAGCAGATAGGGGTATCTTTGCAGCGTCTGCTCGATGCGCTCCGCAAATTCCGCGGCGCTGGGCACGTCGTATTCGAAGCTGATCGCCGTTTGCTTTACGTAAGGCGCGTAAATTTCAAGCAGCACCTCCGCATCTCGCGGCGTTGCGAGCCGCAGTTTTACCTGCATAAAATCTCCTTTAAATTTAGCCGTTTTTGCATAATTTCAGTTTTAAGCTTATCTAAATTTACCGCCGTAATTTGGCTTTTAAATTTGGCGGGAATTTTATCTCACGCGCAAAACGGCTAAATTTCAGAGGCGTGTTTGAGCGCGTAAATTTTAAAATTTAACCCGCGCCATCTATTCGCCGAAAAGTCGCCAAAACTCGGGCGCAAATTTCGTCGGCGCAAATTCTATAATCTCGTATTTTGCGACGCCGTTTTGAAAGAACGGATCTTGCGCGATGATCTCATCAAGCTCCGCGCGGTCTTTGGCGTTGATTAAGATGATGCCGCCCGTGCGAGGGACTTTGCGCCCCGAGCAGATAAATTTATCCGCCGCATAAAATCGGTCTAAAAACGCGTTGTGCTCGTTGATGAAGCGATCGATTTCGCTAATTTCTTTAACATAAGTGAGGTTTGCAATAAACATTTTGATCCTTTGTGAGATTTGAAGCGCGATTTTAGCATAAAATTCCAACGGATAAAATTCCCGCTGGAATTTTCAAGCGCTACGTTATAAAAAATATCGGCGAAATTCCGATTATCGCGCAACCGAGTGCTGCGTAGCGAAGTTTTATCGCAGCAAGCGCGCAGATGTTTGCGAGCGCGAAAAGAAGCGGCGGAATTTGCGCCTGAAAGCTCGGCAGAGCAAAGTTTAAAAACGCAAGCAGCGGCGTATCGAGCGCGCCGCCGAGCCCGAATAGATGCAAAAATATGCTTAGCGGATAAAAGATTACAAATACGTATCCCAGCGGCATGACGCTAAGCTGCTGCAGCGAAGCGGTCGGGAAGAAATAATAGACCGCTACGTTCATACTGAGCCAAACGTAGAGGTTAAAAAGTATGACGTTCTGCCAGAGCTTAAATTTAGGCGCGAAGTGGTGCAGGTAGAGGAAAATATACAGCACGCCCAGGCAGGAGAAATAAAATCCGATCGAAAAGGCCAGGTGCGGGAAAAACGCAAGCAGAAGCGCGATCGTTAGGAAGAGGTTCGTAAATTTAAGTACGTAGAAATTTCGCATCGCGAGGTAAAACCCCACGCAGCACATCGCAAGCGAGCGCAGAAAGCTCGGCGTAAAATCAAGCACGAAGAGATATCCGCTCATCAGCACGATCACAAAGACGCTAAGATCGCGCTTAGCGCTGCGATACGGAAAGTAGCGATCCTGAAAGTAGCGATATATCGGCATTGCGAGCAGAAAGACAGTGCTAAAGATAATGCCCAGATGAAAGCCGCTGATCGAGATGATGTGCGCTATGCCCCAGTTCGTTACGCTAGTGCGCAGCGGTTTTGAAATTTCGGTCGCAAAATACAGCGCAGAGTAAAGATCCGCCGTCATCTCATCTTCGTGTTGAGCGCGAACGAAGCTTATCGCGCGCCATTTTGCTCCGGAGGGCGCGGTCTCGGCTGAAATTTTAAAATTTGGCGCGTAAAAGCGCTGCTTTAAAAAATCTAAAAATTTTACGTTTTTCGTTACGATGCCGATATTTATGCGCGCGAAGCGGTGAAATTCCCGCCCGAGCCCGGCAGTCGTGTAGAGGGTGAAATCCGCCGTTTTGAGCTTTAGCACCGTGTAGGTGCGGCCGCGCTCGTTCGTTTTGGCGTAGGCGTTTAAAATTTGCGCGTCGTAAAAGGCGTAGTTTTTCGCGCGAAATTCTTTGAATTCATAAAATTTCACGCCTAAGTTTATCGATAAAATTCCAAGCAAAATGAGCAGAAAGTATAAAATTTCACGTTTGCGGTAAAAGAGTTGAAGCTTCACGGACGGCATTTAAGTTCGCGCATGCGGTAGAATTTTAAAAACTTTTGTGCGGCGAAATTTTAAAATTCCAAGGCCTTATGCCGCACTGCCCAGTCAAATTTTTCGGCATTGCGGCATAAATTTAGTCTTAGCACGAATAATTCGTCGCAAACTCAAACGGCGTAGGGCGCGCCTCGTAAGGCCAAACCTGCGTTTCAAATTTAAAATGCTGATAGGTCTCGATAAAAAGCTCGCTCATTATCGGGCGCAGATACTCGTTGTCGCGGATCACCGCCTCTAGGCTGCCGCGGAGCGTGTGCGGAAGCTGCTCGATGCCGCGTTCGCGGATCTCATCGAGGTGCAGTTTGAATAAATTCTCATCCATCGGCCCGACCGGCTCGGTTTTGTTTTTGATACCGTCGATGCCAGCCATCAGCATTGCCGCAAACGCCAAATACGGGCACGCGGTGCTATCTGGGAAGCGCATCTCGGCTCGCACCGAGTGCTCGCCGCTGCCGTAAGGGATGCGGATCGAAGCGGAGCGGTTTTGGCTAGAATAAGTTAAAATCGACGGCGCCTCAAAGCCCGGGATCAGGCGCTTATAGCTGTTGGTGCTTGGGTTCGTAAACGCCGCGACGCTACGCGCATGCTTTAGCACGCCGCCGATGTACCATCTCGCCGCGTCGCTTAAATTTGCGTAGTTACCCTTTTTATAAAAGGTATTTTTGCCCTTTTTCCAGATCGATTGGTGCACGTGCATTCCGCTGCCGTTGTCGCCGTAGAGCGGCTTCGGCATAAAGGTCGCGGTCTTGCCGTTTAGGTGCGCGACCATCTTTACGACGTATTTGTATTTTTGCACGTTGTCGGCGGCCTCGACGAGAGTGCCGTATTTGACGCCGATCTCGCCCTGGCCTTGCGCTACTTCGTGGTGGCAGATGAAGGTCTCAAGCCCGATCTGTTCTAGCACTTTTAGCATCTCGGCGCGCAGATCGACCATCGAATCGACGGGCTGGACGGGGAAGTAGCCGCCCTTTACGCCCGGGCGGTGGCCGCTGTTAAAGCCGTCTTTGTAGTTTTTGCCGCTGTTCCAATGCCCCTCTTCGGTATCTACCTTAAACATCGCGCAGTTCATATCGTCGATGATCTTTACGTCGTCGAAAACGAAAAATTCATTCTCCGGCCCGAAGTAGCAGGTATCTCCAAGACCCGTGGTTTGCAGAAACTGCTCGGCTTTTTTGGCGATCGAGCGCGGGCATTTTTCATAAAGTTCGTTTTTATAGATGTCGTAAACGTCGCAGATGACGATGATCGTAACGTCTGCGGTGAACGGGTCTAAAAACGCCGTTTGCACGTCGGGCTTTAGCATCATATCGGATTTATCGATCGGCTGCCACGCCGCTACCGAGCTCGCGTCGAATGGAATTCCCTCGGCGAAGTCCTTCGGCAGGCGCTTGTAGTTGTAAGCGACGTGGTGCCAGGTACCCTTTAGATCGGTAAATCTAAAATCCACGAACTCGACCTCGTTTTCATCGCAAAATTTAAAAAATTCCTTCACGTCATTAACAAATTTTCCCATATTTTTTCCTTTTTTCCGCCCGTATTTGGGCTAAATTTAATGGCGGATTTTAACATTATTTAGTTGAAATTCGACTTTATCTGCGCGCCGTTTTGCGCACCGCGATTTTTAAAATTTCTCGCCGCCGTGCCTTTTGAAATCTGAAATTTTCACGCCACTGAAGATTTTGAAATTTTAAAATTTCTCGCTGCCCGTGCCTTTTAAATTTAGCAGAGAGCGGCTGCCGTTAAAATTTACGCCAGACTTACAAACTGCCGCTCGCGGTTTTTGAAAACGGCGATCTTATCATAGCCGAACTCGCGCGCTTTGGCGTAAATTTTATCGTAGTTTAGCGCCACTTGAGCTACCGAGTGCGCGTCCGAGCCAAGCGTGATCGGCACATCTGCATCCGCTAGCATAGCCAAAAGCGCGTCGCTTGGATAAATTTCATTTGCGGGCTTGCGAAGCCCCGCGGAGTTTAGCTCCACGACGATGCCGCTTTTTTTGATCGCATTTATCGCGCCGCCTGCTAAAACTCTAATATCTTTTTTCGGAGTAAATTTAAAAATTTTAATCAGATCCATGTGCCCTAAAATGTCGAATTTACCGCTTCTACACAGCGCGCAGATCAGCGCAAAGTATTCGCGATAAACGTCGTCTATTTCGCGCCCGCTCCACTGATCTAAAAATTCCTCGTTATCAAAGCCCCAGTTGTTTAAAAAATGCACCGAGCCGATGAGATAATCAACCTCGCGCGCGAAAATCCGCTCATCCATTAGCTCTTTTTTCGTCATAAAATCGACCTCGTATCCCAGCTGCACGTCGATCCGCCCGCTAAACTCATCTCGCAGATCCCTAATCGTCCGCTCGTAAAGCTCCATCTGCTCGAAGCTCATTCGGTATTTTTGATCGAAGTTCATCGGCGCGTGATCCGCAAAGCCGAAAATTTCTATGCCTCGTGCGATCGCCGCTTCCAAATACTGCCGCGGCTCGCCGCTAGCGTGGTTGCAAAGATAGGTGTGGTTGTGTAGATCGGCTCGCATCAACTGCTCCTTAAATAAAATTTTGGCTAAATTGTAGTAAAATCGCGCTTAAAAAATCACTAGGAATGTATTTGAAAAAACCCGAACTCTTAGCTCCCGCCGGGAATTTAACGAAACTAAAAATCGCCCTGGCTTACGGCGCGGACGCCGTGTATGCAAGCACCGGCTCATTTTCGCTGCGCCAGCGAAGCGCGAAGGAATTTAGCAAGGAAAGCTTCGCGCAGGGTGTCGCGTACGCGCACGAGCGCGGCAAGAAGCTCTACGCGACCGTAAACGGCTTTGCGACCAACGGTCAGCTAGGAAACATCGAAAGGCATTTGGAATTTCTTCGCGATCTGCGCGTGGATGGAATTTTAATCGCCACCCCAGGCGTCGCGAGCCTTGCGCGAGCCGTCGCTCCCAAAATTCCGATTCACGTCTCCACCCAAGCCAACGTGCTAAATTATCTGGATGCGCAGGTTTGGGCAGAGCTGGGCGCCGTTCGCATCGTCGCGGCGCGAGAGATGACGCTCAAAGATGCCGTGGAGATTAAAGAAAAAATTCCAAACCTAGAGATCGAAATTTTCGTGCACGGCTCGATGTGTTTCGCATACAGCGGGCGCTGTCTTGTTAGCGCGGTGCAAAGCGGGCGTTTCAGCAACCGCGGAAGCTGCGCGAACGACTGTAGATTTAACTACGAGCTTTATGCGAAAAATCCCGAAACCAGCGCGCTTTTTCGCTTGCAAGAGCGCGAAGGGGAGGGGACTTTCGTAATGAACGCGAAAGATCTTAGCCTCATTTCGCACGTGCAAAAGATCATGCAAACGGGCGCGATCGACAGCTTCAAAATCGAAGGGCGCACCAAGAGCGAATACTACGTCGCATGCGCCACGAATGCCTACCGCGCGGCGATCGACGATGCCGCGAGCGATAAATTTGAGGCCGGCGTTTACGAGCGCGAGATTGCGACGCTTAAAAACCGCGGCTTTAGCGACGGATATTTGATAAAGCGCCCATACGAGCGAGAGGATACGCAAAATTTAGACCGCAGTATCGAGCTTGGCACGCATCAGGTCTGTGCGATCTCGCAGGATGGCGAGTTTATAAGCGTCAAAGATAAAATTTTACCCGGCGAGAGTTATGAAATTTTCGCTCCGCGCGGCTTTAAAATTTGCGCTTGCGATAATGAGATCGGCGAAATTTTTGAGCTTGACGGCAAGCCATATTTGAAATTTAAGAAGCTGCAAAGCCGCAGCGGTAAGGAATTTAGCGAGATTCACAGCGGCAATCTAAATGAGATTAAGCTGCCTGCGAAGCTCGCGGAGTTTTGCTTTTTAAGAAAGGAGATAGAATGAAATTTGTTTCTATAATAATGGGCTCAAAGAGCGATTACGAGGTCGTTTACGAAGCGGCTAAAATTTTAAACGAATTCGGCGCGCCGTACGAGATGATCGTATCTTCGGCGCACCGAAGCCCCGCCCGTACGGCCAAATACGTCGCAGACGCCGAGAAAAAGGGCGCGCAGGTTTTCATCTGCGCGGCGGGTATGGCGGCGCATCTTGCTGGGGCGGTCGCTGCAAATACGACCAAGCCGGTGCTGGGCGTCCCGCTCGGCGGTAGCGCGCTTAGCGGCGTAGATGCGCTGTATTCGACCGTGCAGATGCCTGCGGGCATCCCCGTCGCGACGCTTGCGATCGGCAAGGCGGGCGCAAAAAACGCAGCGTATCTGGCGGTGCAAATTTTAGCTTTAAGCGACGAAGTGCTAAGCTCGAAGCTAAAGGCGGATCGCGCGGCAAAAGCGGAGGCGCTGAAAAAGGACTCCGAGCAGATCGAAGTGCTGCTTGAAGATTAATCTATGAAAATTTTAAAATTGCGCGAAGGCTTTGAAATTTGCGGCCTAAAGACTCACACGAATAACGCAGATGAGATGAGCGGGCGAGGGGTGATCGCAAATTTGTGGGGCGAGTTTTTAAAATTTAACGCTAGCAGAAGCAGCGCTGAGAAAAACGAAATTTATGCTGCGTATTACGACTATGAAAACGGCGCACAGGGCGAATGCACTTGCTCGAAGGAGGGACACCATAAAGAAAGCCACGACGAAGCTTGCAAATCCGCAAATCAGTGCTGTAAAAATGAGCGCGATGAAACCGGCGAAAAATTATGTATTGAAGCGGGCGATTACGCGGTTTTTGATTTTGCGAACGAGCCTACGAGAGCTGGCGAATACTGGGCTGAAATTTGGAAATTTTTTGAAAGTTCGAAGCTTCAAAGCGCTTTTCAAACGGACTTTGAAAAGCGCTTTGGAAGATAAAATTTAAATTTACATATCGATAAAAGGATAAAAATGACGTTTTCACAGATTATTTTGACGCTTCAAAACTACTGGCACGAGCAGGGCTGCTTGCTCGTTCAGCCATACGATATGCCAGCGGGCGCAGGCACCTATCATCAGGCTACATTTTTACGTAGCTTAGGAAGCAAACCTTGGCGCGCGGCATACGTAGCACCCTCGCGTCGCCCCACAGACGGGCGCTACGGCGAAAACCCAAACCGCCTCGGCGCGTATTATCAGTTTCAGGTGATCTTAAAACCGAGCCCGGATAATATCCAAGAGCTCTATCTAAAAAGCTTAGAGAAACTGGGGCTAGATCTTAAAAGCCACGATATCCGCTTTGTAGAAGATAACTGGGAGAGCCCGACGCTCGGGGCTTGGGGGCTTGGCTGGGAGGTTTGGCTAGACGGCATGGAGGTGACGCAGTTTACCTATTTTCAGCAAGTAGGCGGCATCACGTGCGAGCTAATTAGCGGCGAGATCACCTACGGACTTGAGCGCTTGGCGATGTATCTGCAAAACAAAGACGACGTTTACGACATCGTCTGGGACGACAAGGCGGGGCTAGTAACCTATGGCGACGTGCATAAAAGGGGCGAGTTTGAGTTCAGCAAATACAACTTCGAGCTTGCGGATACTGCGATGCTTTTTAATCAGTTTGAAAACTGCTTCGGCGAGTGCAAAAGTATCCTAAAGCACGGCCTGGCGCTTCCTGCGTATGATTACTGCATGCTCGCGGCGCACACGTTCAACGTCCTTGACGCGCGCGGAGCGATCTCGGTCACGCAGAGGCAGGATTATATTTTAAAGATCCGCGATCTTGCCAAAAACTGCGCGCTTTGCTACGCAGATCCGCAAAAATATATCGCTGAGCTGGACGCTGCGGCGTGC
The DNA here is from genome assembly GCF_937921625.1 of uncultured Campylobacter sp. Classification (GTDB taxonomy): domain Bacteria; phylum Campylobacterota; class Campylobacteria; order Campylobacterales; family Campylobacteraceae; genus Campylobacter_B. Next base: position 17,271 of record NZ_CAKZTI010000005.1, read on the forward strand.
AGCGATAAAAAAGGCGGCAAAGACGGCGGCGCGGCGCCCGCTTCCTCCGCGAGCGTAAATTTAAAAAACGCCCACGGCAAGCAAAACGCCGCTGATAAAGCGGATAAAAGCGAAAAGTAAAATTTATGAAAACGGGCGAAATTTATGAAATTTTAAACGCCGCTGCGCCCTTTTGCGACGCAGAGGCGTGGGATAATAGCAGGCTTTTGCTTGGAAACTTGGATGATGAAATTTCAAAAATCTATCTAAGCCTCGACGTTACTAGCGAGCTGGTGCGCGAGGCGGAGGCGGGCTCGCTTTTCGTGGTACACCACCCGCTGATTTTCAGTCCACTAAAATCGCTTGATCCGCGGCTGTATCCTGCAAATTTGATCTATGAGATGATCCGCAAAAACATCTCTCTCATCGCGATGCATACGAACTTTGACAAGCACGTTTTAAACGGGTTTATAGCGCGCGAAATTTTAAAATTTGAAATTACGGACGAGCGGGAATTTTTGGTTTTCATGCGCGCGGATTTGAGCTTTGAGGCTCTGTGCGCGGATATAAAACGCAAGCTTGGCATCGAGCACCTGCGCGCCGTGAAGACGAAAAATTTCATCCAAAATATCGCGCTTTGCACCGGCAGCGGAAGCGAACTAAATCAAAGCTTGGGCGTGGATTGCTTCATTACGGGCGACATAAAATATCACGCGGCGCTTCAAAATTTAGAAAACGGCGTGAGTTTAATCGATATAAATCATTTTGAAAGTGAGCGCTATTTTGGGCGCGCGCTCGCACCTTTCTTGCAAAAAAGCGAAATTGAAGTTATAATAAGCGAGCAAAAAAATCCATTTACGTATTATTAAAGGAAAAAGATGAACAAATATTTAAGCCAATTGGTAGAGCTTTGCGAATTCGATAAGCAGCTGGACGGGTTTAAGCCTAAAATCGAGGCCGCACAGGAGAAGCTGAGTAAAAAAAGCACTGAAATAAACGGCGCAAAAGAACAGATCGAAACTCTAAATGCGGAGATCGCCGAGCTAAAATCTCAAATTTTACAAGCAAACGCGCAGCTGAGCGCATTTTCGTCCAAGCTAAAAGGCACGGGCAAAAAAAGCGGCGCGGCAAAAACTGAAAAAGAGATCAAAGCCCTTAGCGTCGAAGAGGACATCGCCAAAGAGCAGCTCGAAGCCACAAACGAGGAGATCGAAAGGCTAGAAAAGATCGTAGCCGCAAAGGAAGCGCTTGTAAAGGAGCAGAGCGAAAAGCAAGAGGCGTTTGAAGCCGAGTTAAAAAGCTTGCAGGAGCAGGTAAGCGCCGAGATGGGCGAGGTCGAGGTCGCTCGCGGCGCGATCTACGCCAAGCGCGATAAATTAATGCAGGCGATGAACCCCAAAACCGTCTCATTCTACGAAAAGATCCGCAAGTGGGCGGGCAATACGGCAGTCTCGCCGGTGCGCAAACAGGCCTGCTACGGCTGCTTTATGCGCATAAGCGACAAGACCTACTCCGCGGTCATCAAAAGCGACGACATCGTAACCTGCCCGTATTGCGGCAGAATTTTATATAAAGAAGCCGAGTGATCTACACCGCCTTGGCGTTTTTGGCGTGGCTCGTCGCTACGCCTTTTATTTTTATCCTAAGCTTTAAAAAAAAATACCGCACGAGCCTGAAGGCGCGATTTTTTCTATACAAAAACCCCAAATTTAGCCCCGCTGCGGTGCACTTTCACGCTTGCAGCCTGGGCGAAGTAAACGCTCTTGCGCCGCTAATTTCTAAATTTGAGAGCGTCGCGCTTAGCACGACCACGCAGACGGGTTTTGATGCGGCGTGCGCGCTTACGTCGAACTCTCGCTACCTGCCGTTTGAAAACTGGCTTCCGTTTTGGCTTACGGGCAGCCGCGCGCTGGTGATCTTTGAAGCGGAGCTGTGGCTAAATTTGATCCGTTCCGCTAAATCGCGCGGAAGCTACGTGATTCTGCTAAATGCGCGCATTAGCGATCGCTCGTACGCGAGTTATCTGCGCTTTAAGTTTTATTATCGCAAAGTGTTTGAAAATATCGATCTGGTGCTTGCGCAGAGCGAGCTTGATGCGGCGCGCTTGCGGGAGCTCGGCGCAAAAAATATAAAGGTCGCCGGCAACATAAAAAGCGCAAATATCGCCGTTGCGACGAAGGACTATTCCGCCGCGTCCGCAAATAGCTTTGTGCTTACGATCTCAAATACTCACGAGGGCGAAGAGGAGCTTATTTTATCGAATTTAAACGATTTTATAAAATTTCGCAGTTCGCAAAATATGCCCGAAAAATACCAGCACGCAGCGAGTATCCGCAGCGAGACGGACTTGGCTGCGACTGATCTTCGCGACGAGCAGGGCTCGACCGAAGCGCTAAATTTAAACGCAGCTTCTTTGGATGCGGCGAGCTCAAGCGACGCTTCGTCCGCCGTGCCGAATACGGCGCCTTTAAACGGCCCGTCTTTAAATTCTGCTACACCGAATGCAGCGCCTGCGATCGCCATGTCGCAAAAGCTAAAAATCATCCTGGCGCCGAGGCATCCTGAGCGCTTCGAAAAGGTATGTGAAATTTGCAAGGCTTGGGCGCGCGAGCATGGGCTTAGCTTTGAGCGATTTAGCGACGGCGCGGGGCTTGGGAGCGATTTTATCTTGCTTGATGCCTTCGGTGAGCTGGCAAACTTTTATAAAATTTCAAACGTTGTAATCTTAGGCGGCAGTTTTTTGCGCAATATCGGCGGACATAGCCCGATCGAGGCGGCGAGCTTCGGCGTGCCGATCATCAGCGGGCGATTTTTTCATAATCAAAAGGCGCTGTACGCGCTCGTACAAAACATCGCTCTATGCGGCGCAAACGAAATTTCAAACGCTTTAAAAGAGCCGCTAAAGAGCACGCGGATAGATAAAATTTGCGATCTGCAAGAGATAGAAAATTTAATTAAGGAAAGAATTTAATGCAAGAAAAAGCCTATAAGCTGCTAGCGGCGCAAGAAAATATCTCGCACAACGAAGCTAAAGCGCTCATCGACGCGGGGCTTGTGAGCGCGCGCGGCGCAAAGATCGCTCTAGCGCGCGAGATGCTCGGCGAAAATACTAAATTTAGCGTGATGAAGCCCGCAAAACCCGCGATCATTTACGAGGATGAGAACGTTTTGGCGGTCAATAAGCCGCCCTTTATGAGTAGCGAAAATTTGGAAAAAATCTATAAATTCGGGCTTCTAAACCGCCTGGATAAGGAAACCAGCGGCGTCGTGCTACTGTATAAGAACGAAGAATTTCGCGAAGCGGCGATTGCGGAATTTAAAAATTTGCGCGTGAAGAAAAGCTACATCGCGATCGTAAAAGGGATCGTGAGCGAAGAGATGAAATTTGACGAGCCCATTTTGACGATAAAGACCAGAAGCGGCGCCTTTTCTAAAATTTCGCCAAACGGCAAGAGCGCATTTAGCGAGGTTTATCCGCTTATGGTAAGCGGCAAAAAATCGCTCGTAAAGGTGCGGATCGAGACGGGCAGGACGCATCAGATCCGCGTGCATCTAGCAAATGCGGGATTCGGCGTAATAGGCGATGAAAAATACGCTAAAAGCCGCGCAAAACGGATGTTTCTGCACTCATACGAGACTGAAATTTTAGGGCTTAAATTTAAAGCTCCGCTTGATAAAAGCTTCAACGAATTCGGCTTTGAAATTCCTAAAGAGCTCTGATATTCAATGGCTTTTAAGTTAATTTTAGGTAACATCGCAAGTTTAAAAATTTTATAAGGGATCAAAGTGTTTGAGATCATAAGCGAGTCGTTTAAAAACGCGGTCAATAAATTAAAAACAATCGATGACGAAAAAGCTTTAAAAAACGCCTTGGAGACGCTAAAAAAGGCGCTTTTAAAGGCCGACGTGCACCACAAAGTCGTAAAGGATTTTTTGGCGCTTGTCGAAGCCGATCTTCGTATCGGTACGATAGGGCAGAAGCCGTTTTTGCAGTCCATCAAGACAAATTTGACTAAAATTTTAACGGCGCCTAGAGGCAGCAGCCAGGGATTTGTGTTCGCTAGCACGCCTCCTACGGTAGCTTTGATGACGGGACTTCAAGGAAGCGGAAAATCTACAAGCACGATAAAACTTGCGAACTATCTGAAACTTCGTAAAAAAAAGGTCTTAGTCGCAGCGTGCGACTTGCAGCGCCTAGCCGCGGTCGAGCAGCTCCGTCAGTTGTGCGAAGCAAACGAGATCGAGCTATTTTTCATCGAGGGCGAGAGCGATCCGTTAAGGGTTGCGGAAAAAGCGCTAAGCAAGGCTAAGAGCGGGCTTTATGACGTACTGCTCGTAGATACGGCGGGACGTCTTGCAATAGATGAGGCGCTAATGGCGCAGCTTGCGGAGATGAAAAAAGCTCTAAATCCGCATGAAATTTTTTACGTAGCGGACGCTATGAGCGGTCAAGACGGCATTAAAACGGCCGCTAAATTTGATGAAATTTTAGGCCTTACGGGCGTGATCTTAAGCAAATTTGACGCAGATACCAAAGGCGGCGTAGCTCTTGGTATCGCGCAGCAGCTTGGCATCCCGCTTCGCTTTATCGGAACCGGCGAGAAGGTGGCCGATCTGGAGGGCTTTATACCCGATAGAATCACTGGCCGCATTATGGGCGAGGGCGATTTAGCGACGTTAGCCGAGAAAACAAGTGCCGTTTTTGACGAAAGAGAAGCCAAAGCTTTGAACAAAAAGATCAAAAAGGGCGAGTTTAATTTCAACGATTTCGTAAATCAGCTCGAAAGCGTGAAAAAGCTCGGCAATATGAAAAATTTAATCGGCATGATCCCGGGGCTTTCCGGAATGGCGAATAAGATAAAAGATATCGATTTGGAAAACTCAAAAGAGATACTTCATATCAAAGCGATGATCAGCTCTATGACGCCGAAAGAGCGCGAAAATCCGGATCTGCTAAATAATTCGCGTAAGCGCAGACTTGCTGCCGGCGCGGGGCTTTCGCAGGTGGAGGTGAACCGCTTTTTAAAGCAGTTTGCGGGCGCTTCGAAGCTTGCAAAGAAATTTTCAGGCAAGGGCGGCATGCAGGGGCTTGCCTCGATCGCTCAAAGGCAAAATTTACCGAGATAATTTCTCGGTAGAGTTTGCAGATGTTTAAGTTTTAGCCATCTGCAAGTTCTAAAACTTACAAAAATTTAAGGAGAAAAAATGGCAACAGTTGTTAGGCTTACAAGAATCGGAAGAAAGAAGCAGCCTTTTTACCGCATCGTGGTAACAGATAGTAGAAAAAGACGCGACGGCGGCTTTATCGAGACGATCGGCTTTTACAATCCGTTAAAAGATAGCAATAATATCAAATTCGACGCAGAGCGTTTGGCATACTGGAAGAGCGTAGGCGCGAAGTTAAGCGATAGAGTCGCTCAAATCACAAGCAAATAAAATGGTAGAAAATTTTATAAAAGAATACGCAAAGTTGATCGCCGACTATCCGCAGTCCGTCTCTACGCAAAAGCGGGTCGGTGAAAACTTTACCGAGATCATCGTCTATGCCGACAAGGCCGACACCGGCAAACTCATCGGCAAGGACGGCAAAATGATAAACGCCATAAAGACCGTCATCATCGGCTATAAAGCAAAAGATCCGATTAATTATAAAATTACCGTCAAAGCCAAAGATGCCTGATGATCTTTTAGAGGTCGCGAAGCTCGGTCGGACTATCGGCCTAAAGGGCGCGGTTAAAATTTTTGATCGCAGCGACTTCCCCTCTCAGTTTAAAAAAGGCGCCAAATTTTATCTGCGAAACGGCGAAATTCTAGAAATTCTATCCTTCAACGGCGCAAATTCTAGCGCTATTTTTAAAAATTACGAAAGCGTAGAAGCGGCGGCAAATTTAACCAACCAAATCATTTACCGAAGCAAAGAGGATACGCGGAAATTTTGCAAATTGCAAAAGGGCGAGTTCTTTTACTTCGATATTATCGGGCTTGAAATTTATGAAGACGGCGCGGTTTTGGGCCGCGTAAAAGACATATCGCAGATCGGAAGCGGTTATCTTTTTGAGGTAGAAACGGATGAAAACTTAATGTCACAGGCTTTGCCGAAAGAATTTTTTATCCCCTACGTGGACGCCTATGTGAAAGAAATTTCGCTTAGCGAGCGTAAAATTTTTACACAAAATGCGCGCGCGATTTTGGAAAACTCATGAATTTTATCTTCGTTTCGCTATTTGAAAATCTCATCGCGCCGTATTTTGAGGACTCGATTTTAAAGCGCGCGGTCGATAAAAAAATAATCTCGACGCATTTTTTTGACCCGAGAAATTTCACGACAAATCGCTATAAAAAAGTAGATGATTATATGATCGGCGGCGGCGCGGGGCTTTTGATCGGCACGGAGCCGCTTGCCGGAACGATCGAACACGTAAGAGCTAAATTTAAAAACGCCAAGTTTATCTACCTCTCGCCCGCCGGTAAAAAATTTAACCAAAACGATGCCAAGCGTCTAAGCGGCGAAGAGAGCCTATGCTTTATTTGCGGGCGCTATGAGGGGATAGATGAGCGCATAGTCGAAAGATATGTAGATGAAATTTTTTGCATCGGCGATTTCGTTCTTACCGGCGGAGAGCTCGGCGCGCTTTGCATGTGCGATGCAATAAGCCGCAACATAAAGGGCGTTTTGGGCAACGAAAGCTCGCTTGTCGAAGAAAGCTTTGAAGGCGGAATTTTAGAGGCGCCTGCATTTACAAAGCCTGATATTTTTGAAAATTTACCTATAGTTTCAGAGTTTTTAAAGGGTAATCACGCTAAAATGCGCAGTTTAAAAAATCAAATGGCGCTATGCAAAACGAGGTTCTTCCGCCCGGATATGTACCGAAAGATCGCCAAAAATAAAGGAAATTTATGAAAAACAAGTATATCCAAGCGTTTGAGGACGCTCAGATCACAAGCAAAAGTGTGCCTGATTTCCGTGCCGGTGACACCTTAAAGGTAGCCATCAGGATCAAAGAGGGCGATAAGAGCAGAATTCAAAATTTTGAAGGCACCTGCATTGCGCGCCGCGGAAATGGCGTCGGCGAGACCTTTATCATCCGCAAGATCGGCGCAAATGGCGTCGGCGTAGAGAGAATTTTCCCGATCTACAGCGAAAGCATTGAAAGTATCGAGGTTCTAAGAAAAGGACGCGTTCGCCGTGCGAAGCTATTTTACCTACGCGACAGACGCGGTAAAGCGGCTAAAATCAAAGAGCTTCGAAAATAATCTTTTAAATTTACGCTTCGCAATTCAAAGGGAAGCTCTTTTTATAATGCGCGAGATTTTAAAAAATTTCGCGCAAAATCTACTCGTATTAAATTTAAAATTTTACAACTTTTCCATTAAAATTTTTAATTTTAAACTGCCTAAAAATCGTCTTTTCTGATAGAAAAAGATAAAATATATCCTGATTTTATTTGCGTTTAAAAATATTACTATAAAATGCAAATTTTAATTTAGAAAGCTCGCGCTAAATTTGAGAATTCGGCCGAGTAAAATTTATTCAGTAAAGAGCAAGATGTGATTTTTTTAGGCATTGACGTAGGATCAACCACTGTTAAAACGGTAGTTTTAAACGAAAAATATGAAATTTTAAGCAAGAGCTACGAGAGGCATTTAGCAAAGCCCAAAGAGCTGGTACTGGATAAAATTTTGCAAATCCAAAAAACCTACGCGAGCGAGCAATTCAGCGTCGCCATAGCGGGTTCAGCTGGCATGGGTATCGCCAAAAATTGTAAAATTCCGTTTGTCCAAGAGGTTTTCGCTACCTCGCTCGGCGTCAAGCGGATGTTTCCAAAGACCGATGTCGTCATTGAGCTCGGCGGCGAGGATGCTAAAATTTTATTTCTCACGGGCGGACTTGAAGAGCGTATGAACGGCTCGTGTGCGGGCGGTACCGGCGCATTTATCGACCAGATGACCAATCTTTTGCATCTGGATATTACGGAGCTTGACCGTCTAAGCTTTGCAGCTAATAAAATTTACCCGATCGCCTCACGCTGCGGCGTGTTCGCCAAAAGTGATATCCAGCCGCTACTAAATCAGGGCGTACGCAAGGAAGATATCAGCGCCAGTATCTACGCCGCTGTCGTCGAGCAGACGATCTCGGGGCTTGCTCAGGGGCGCGAGGTTAAGGGCAATATCCTGTTTCTAGGCGGTCCGTTGTTTTTCCTAAAAGGCCTTCAGGCGCGCTTTAAAGAGGTGCTAAAACTCACCGACGAAACCGCGACCTTCCCCGACATCGCGCCTTATTTCGTGGCTTACGGCAGCGCGCTGTACGCAAAGGATACGGGCGAGACTCTAAATTTAGAGGAAACGATCGCGCTTTTGAAAAAGGAGCCCGACAGAACCGCGCTGGAAGCCGAGCCGCCGCTTTTCAAAGACAGAGCGGAATTTGACGAGTTCATCGCTCGCCATGCCCGCGCGAGCGTGCCTAAGGTGGATATCCACACCTACAGTGGAGATGCATATTTGGGCGTGGATTGCGGCAGTACTACGATCAAGGTCGTGTTGATGGGCGCAAACTATGAGCTGCTGTATAAATTTTACTCCTCCAATAAAGGCGATCCCGTCGATATCCTGCTGCCGCGTCTTAAGGAGTTATACGATCTTTGCGAAGGCCGCATCAAAATCAAGGGTAGCGGTGTTACCGGCTATGGCGAGGATCTCATTAAAACCGCCTTTCGCTTCGATTACGGTATCGTCGAGACGATCGCGCATTATAGCGCCGCACGCCACTTCAATCCAAAGGTCGATTTCATCATAGACATTGGCGGTCAGGACATCAAGTGTTTCTCTATTAAAGATGGCAATATTGATTCTATCGTGCTAAATGAAGCGTGTAGCTCGGGCTGCGGCTCGTTTTTACAGACCTTTTCAAATTCTTTAGGCTACGACATCAAAGATTTTGCGAATTTAGCTCTTTTTGCGACCCATCCCGCTAAGCTTGGTAGCCGCTGCACGGTCTTTATGAACTCCTCAGTTAAGCAGGCTCAAAAGGACGGCGCTACGATCGAGGACATCAGCGCGGGCCTTGCTATTAGCGTCATAAAAAATGCGATTTACAAGGTTATCCGCGTGCGAAATGCCGACGATTTGGGTCAAAACATCGTAGTGCAGGGCGGGACATTTTTAAACAACGCCGTGCTGCGCGCGTTTGAAAAAGAGCTCGGCAAGGACGTGATCCGTCTAGATATCAGCGAGCTTATGGGTGCATACGGCGCGGCGCTTTTTGCCAAAAATAACGCAAACGAGCGCACCGATATGATCAGTCGTGCAGAGCTTGAAAATTTCACTCATCGCAGCGAATTTAGCGTCTGCAAGCTCTGTACGAACAAATGCCCGCTTACGATCAGCTACTTCGGCGATACTAAATTCGTCTCGGGAAATAAGTGCGAGCGCGGCGCGGGCAAGGAGATCCGCCACGACATTACGAATTTATTTGAGTTTAAAAACGAGCTTTTGAAAAAATATCGCAAGCCGCCGAAGCAAGACGCACCGCGGGTCGGAATTCCGTTTGTTTTGAATATGTTCGAGATGATCCCGTTTTGGAGTGCGTTTTTTGAAAATTTAGGCATGAGCGTCGTGCTGTCGCAAAAGCCGCGAAAAGAGACGCTGTTTTTGGCAAGCCAAAGTATACCGAGCGATACCGTCTGCTACCCGGCTAAAAGCGTGCACGGCCACATCTACGATCTGCTAAATAAGAGCGTCGATTTTATCTTTTATCCGTGTATGAGCTACAGCCTGGATGAAAATATCAGCGAGAACTGCTACAACTGCCCCGTAGTCGCATACTATCCCGAACTGATACGCGCGAACGTAGGTGCGCTGGAGGAGAAAAAATTTCTCTATCCGCACGTGGATCTTAATATGCAAGATTCGTTTTGCAAAACGATGCAGGCTGAGCTTGCGGACGCTGGGTATAAATTTCATTCCGACGCTGTGAAAAACGCCGTCTTGCAAGGCCTTAAGGAGCTGCAAAACTATAAAAATACCGTTTTAATAAAAGGCGAGGAGACCCTAAAGGAGATCAATGCAAGCGGCATGCCTGCCATCGTGCTAGCGGGTCGTCCGTATCATATCGACAAGACGATCAACCACGGCATCGATCGCTATCTAAATTCCTTGGGCTTTATAGTGCTTAGCGAGGACGCACTGCCACTTAGCAGGGTACAGACGAAAAGCCTTAATCAATGGACCTACCACGCCAGGCTTTATAGCGCGGCGCGGTTCGTCTGTAAATACCCGCGCATGCAGCTGGTGCAGCTAGTTAGCTTCGGCTGCGGGATCGATGCGATCACGGGCGACGAGGTGCGCGACATACTGCGCCAAAACGGTAAAATTTACACTCAACTTAAAATCGACGAGGTTACGAACCTAGGTGCGGTTAAGATCCGTCTGCGTAGCCTAAAAGCGACTATGATAGAGCGCGAAAGGCAAGGCGCGCAACAAGAAGCAAGAAAGGATGCGCGCTAATGTTTGCTAAATTTACAAAAGATATGAAAGCCACCCACACGATCCTAATCCCCACGATGATTGATCCGCATTTTCGCTTTATGCAAGGCGTGCTGCGCGACGAGGGCTATAAGAGCGTCTTGCTCGGCGAAAATCGTCAAAATATCGTCGAGGAAGGGCTTCGCAGTGTGCATAACGACATGTGCTACCCCGCGCTGCTCGTCATCGGGCAGTTTATCGACGCGCTAAAAAGCGGCGAGTTTGATACGCACAAAGTAGCGCTTCTCATCAGCCAAACGGGCGGCGGCTGCAGAGCGAGCAACTACATAAATTTGCTTCGCAAAGCGCTTGAGGACAGCGGCTTTAGCTACGTCCCCGCGATCTCGTTAAATTTCGGCTCGCTAGATGAGAATGAATTTAGCCTCGGCAAAAAATCGCTTCTAAAGCTCTTTGCCGCGATATTTTACGGCGATTTGATGATGGGGCTGTATAATCAGTGCAAGCCCTACGAAAAGATCAAAAACCAAACGAATGAAATTTACGAATTCTGCGCCGAGCGGATCAAAAATTTGACCGATCAAAGATCGTTTTTCAATCTCAAGAAAAATTTCAAATTTATCCTCTCGCAGTTCGCTAAAATCGAGCGCGACGATAAGCCGCGAGTAAAAGTGGGCATCGTGGGCGAAATTTATCTTAAATATTCGCCCATCGGCAACAACGGCCTAAACGCCTACCTCATCCGCGAAAACGCCGAGCCCGTCAATACGGGGCTGATGGACTTCGTGCTTACCTGCATCTACGACGCCGTTTACGACAAGCAGCTCTACGGCAAGGGTGGCGTGGCGTATTACGGCTCGCTTGCGGTCGCTAAAGTAGTGGAATTTTTCCAGCGCATGATGATTAAGCAGATGAAGCGCTTCGGCTTTCGCGCGCCGAGCCCATTTAGCGAGGTTCGCGCCGCCGCCGACGGCTACATCGGTCACGGCGTGAAGATGGGCGAGGGTTGGCTGCTGACGGCGGAGATGGTCGAGTTTATGCGCCACGGCATACAAAACGTCGTGTGCGCGCAGCCCTTCGGTTGCCTGCCAAACCACATTATTGCGCGCGGAATGATCCGAAAGATCAAACAGAACTACCCGCAAGCAAACATCGCCGCTATCGACTACGACCCGGGCGCAAGCGCAGTAAATCAGGAAAACCGCATAAAGCTGATGCTTGCTAACGCAAATCGAAAGTAGCGCGCCGCATATCAAAAAGGGCTTTGGAATTTTAAATTCTAAAGCCTGTCGTAAAATTTTAAAATTTAAAAGCAAGCTCGCGATGACGGTTAAATTTTTGACGCACAAATGGCTCGCTTCCTTTCGCGAAATTTCCTAGAGATTTTAAAATTTTAAATCTCGATAGCGCTCTTGTGCTTCTTTTACCTCTTCCGCGCATTCCGGCTTCAGTTCTTGTGAAATCTCATCGGAATTTCATAAAAGTCCGCGCGAAATTCTACGCGTCGCCGTCGCGAAATTTCGCGCAGAATCCCATTTTGCCACGTCATAAAATTCCACTCTCATTAAGGCAAAATTTAATACAATCCGTCTTTAAATTTTACGAAGGAAGTTTATGAAATTTTGGATTTGCGGCGTGGTTTTGGCACTATGCTGTGGAGTTTTTAGCGGATGCGCGAGTAAGAATTTGCCGGGCTACATGCAAGGGCGCGAGCATATCATCGCTATGAGCGTGGCGTCCGGCGGTCAGCTGCGTATGAGTGGTGAGATTTACGATTATGTATTTGATGCGAATCTTAGCGCCGTGCGCGCCAAGGTCGCAAGTCTGGCGTCGCTGAATAAAGACGCGATAAGGCGCAACGTAAGCATGCTCACGATCGACAGATATAACGAGGGTAGCGATGCTGCGTATATCCAGCATGAAATCGAGCTTGTAAAATACGATCTACCGCTATCCGTGCAGGCTAAGCTGATGGACGACCCAGAGCAGCTGGAGCCCGCGTATAGTTCTACGTTTCGCTACTCTTATCTGATCGAAGGCAAATATTTTAAGCGCTTAAAAGATCACGACGAGCTGCGCAGATCGCACCGCCTAAGCGTGCCGATCGAGTACCCTGCGCGTATAGCGGTCGATAGCGGGATCAAAAGCGAGCGCGATGCGAAAATGGATACCGATATACAAGGACTCATCGTAATGCCGCTAATGATGCCGGTGCTGCTTTTAGGCAGTATCCTAGACGGCTAAAATCGATTGAATCACGGAAGTGAAATTTTATTGATTTAAATTCTAAAATAGTGGCGGACAGAGAGGGATTTGAACCCTCGAGCCCCGGTTAGAAGCTGCACCCTTAGCAGGGGTGTGGTTTCGGCCACTCACCCATCTGTCCACAAAAAGAAATTGCATTATACATAACTAATCTAATAATGGGCTTAAATTAGCTCAGCTCGCAGAATTTATCACCGCGCGGATATTTTAAGCTGGTGGCACAAAGAGCTATAATGAGTCAAAACATTCGGCGTAGATAATTTATACTTGCTTACATAGCTTCTGCGAAACTTGAAACTTACGCGAGCTTTTAAAGCCTGTGCGAGTAAAAAATTTGCGTCCATGCGTTATTTTGCGGCGAAATTTTAAAATTTTAAATTCAGTCGGGCGCGAATTTTAAAATCCGGCTTACAAGCAAAATTTAAAAACCCCGTGTAAGCGCAAAATTTTGGAATTTAGAGTTTTACGATTTACGTAACTATGAGATTTTAAGCATAGTTAAGCTTTAAAATTTTGAAAATTTTAAAATATAAAAATTTCAATAATTTTGGTTGCGAGGATCTTAAAATTTGGAATTTTTTAAAATTCTAAATTTTAAGATTGAAGACACTCTAAGATTACGCAAATATAAAAGCCTTAAAAATTCTAAGAATTCCAAAGGCTAGAAATTCTAAAATTTCAATATCAATCAGATTCTAAAACCCCGTTAGCTAAAGTGTTTTAAATTCCAAGAATTCTAAATGTGCGCGATTTATTCGCCTAGAGCTTTGTCGATGAGCTTGACGTCTTCGCTTGCGCTACCGTCGATGACTAGGGCTTGATCGCCGCCACTTACAGCGCTTTTTCCATTAAATTTTGCGCCGACTTCGATGCCGAAGCTTTGCGATAGCACATCGCCTACGAGCACACCGCCGCCTAGCAGCTCGACGAGCTCGGCTTCGATATTGCCGAAAAATTTGCCGCTGATTACGATATGTTTGGCCCTGATCGAGCCGCGCGCGGTACCATTTTTACCGATGACGACGGTGTTATCGGAGATCACGTCGCCTTCGACATTGCCATCGATATGCAAAATGCACGACAGGTGCAGCTCTCCTTTGATGAGCGTGCCTGACGAGATTATTGTTGTTTGAGCGGTGTTTGCATCGCCTTTATTAAAGATTGCCATGGGACATCTTCCTCCTTAGTAAAAATTTCTTTGTAATTTTTTTCGTTCCAGTTGATAAAATTTAGCGGATCTAGCGGTAGCTGTAAAAATCTAATCTCGTAGTGCAGATGAGGTCCGGTGCTAAGCCCGGTGTTGCCGCTAAAAGCGATAAGATCGCCTTTGTTTACAAACTCGCCTACTTTGCGAGTTAAATTTGAATCCAAATGCGCATATCGTGTCGTAAAGCCGTAGTTGTGGCGAATCTCGACTAGATTGCCGTAGCCAGTAGCACCCGCGCCGCTGTATTGGATGATGCCGTCTGCAGGCGCGTAGATAGGCGTTTTAGGCGGCGTACGTAGATCAACGCCCGGGTGAAACTGCTTGCGCTTTAAGATGGGATGGTTGCGCCAGCCGAATTTCTCGCTGAGCTGATAAGTGCGCATTACCCTGCCGTTTGGGATCTGCATAAAAATTTCTTTTATCAGCGCGTCGGAGAATTTTTCGTTGATGATCTTTTGTGCGCGCTCTTTGATCTCTTGTTCGGAAGTAGGCTTGATGTGAGATAGGCGGTCGATCGCGCGCTCATCCTCCTCGGGATCAAGCCCAAACTGATGCTCCAAATCCGAAATTTTACCCTCGATGGCTTCAAATTCCATCTGACTTGCCGCGATACCGTCGCGAAGTTTTTGATTTAGCTCGTTAAGCTCGGTTTTGGTTCGCGAAAGGCTATCGATTTTAGAGCCCAGATACCTGATATATAGCGCACCCGTGACGAAAACGGTAAAAACAAATAGCACCAAATATAACGCGATCTTTTTGATGATTTGCGAAAGCAAAAAATTCCTAGAGCCATTAAGGTCGGTTATAGTTATCATAAATTTGTTTTTCATAATGCGGCATTATAATGCAGCATAGCTGAAATTTCAAAAAAATTGTAGATAAATTTAAAAGCTATTTAATTTTAAAATTTCACTAAAAGATAAAATTTATTACTTAGTATAATTATAATTTAAGCAAATCTTGCTATAATTACAGCAATTTTAAATAAAGGAGACACAATGTCAAAAACAGTAAAACAACTAAACAAACTTCAGGCGGACGCTCATGCGTTCTTTGTTGCATTCCACGATTATCACTGGAATGTTAAGGGCTTACAATTCGCGCAGGTTCACGCTTACACTGAGAAAGCATACGACGAGATGGGCGAGCTCTTCGACGATATGGCCGAGCGCGCGCTTCAAATAGGTGGCAAGGCCGTAACTAAGGCTAAGGATCTAATTGAGCTTTCAAAAGACGCTCCAATTAGCGTAAAAGATAGCTATAGCGTATCTGAGGTACTCGAGGATGTTAAAAAAGCCTATGAGTATTTAGTAAAAGAATTTAAAAAGCTTCAAGAGATTGCTGAGGAGGAGGGCGACGATACGACTTCAAATATTGCGCAGGATCACTACGGCGATTATGAAAAACGCCTATGGATGCTAAGCTCAATGCTAAGCAAATAATCCTTGCAAATCCTTTCAAAATTTTTAGGGGCGCATGCCCCTAAAATCTATTAAAGTTAATATTGAAATTCCAAGAAATTTTAAAATTCTAAGATTATAATTTCACGCTAAAATTTTAAATTATGCTTGAAAACTAAAGCCGAATCGCTCATTCAAAGCAAAATTCATGTAGGTTTTAAATTCCATATCGTTGAAATCTAACTCATTCGCCATTAAAATCATAACTCTTTTTATAAAGCTCGGTTTCATTTAAAATTTTGCCGCGTCGTTAAAATTTCTTGTCGATTTCAAATTTGAAATTCTAAGAGCTAAAGCTTTGCAGCTCAAGAATGGCATTTGCTAAGAGATCGTCTGTGATAAATTTATATTTCTTTTTAGCGTCTGATGATAAATTTTAGCTTGTAGTTTTACTATTTTGATTATTTTTAAAACCTCGGTGCTTATAAATGAAGCGGAATTTTAAAAATTTCAAAGAATTTCGCAAATTCCGTAAAATTTTGCAATTTCACGGAATTTTAGTTTTTATAGAATTAAGCTCTAGCCTTAAAAATTCTCTTCGGTATTTCGGTCGCTTACGCGGTCCCACGGCAGCTTCATTCCGCCCAGGATGTGGAAGTGCAGGTGCATCACCTCTTGACCTCCGTTTTCGCCGCAGTTGCAAACGAGACGGTATCCGCTCTTATCAAGCCCCATTTTGCGAGTTACTTCTTGGATGAAAGCGCTCATCTTCGCCATCACCTCGGGAGGCGTTACTTGGAAGTTTTCGTAGCATTTTTTAGGGATAGCCAGGATGTGGATAGGCGCTTTTGGATTGATGTCGTGGAATGCCAAAAATTCATCGTTCTCTAACACTTTGTTGCACGGGATTTCGCCGTTTACGATCTTTTCAAAGACGTTCATTTTAGATCCTTTTATGAGGTTGAAATTTAGCCGCGATTATAGCCAAAAAATCCAAACACGCAAATTTACCTAGCTTTTATCAAATTTTAACTACAATCGCGCCATTAAATTTAACCACAAGGATAGAATTTGCAAGAGATTAAAGCAAAAATCGACGCCGCATCGAGCCTAAGCGAGCTGGAAGCCGTGCGCTTGGAGCTTTTCGGCAAAAAAGGCATCATAACGGCGCTTTTTTCCGAGCTCAAATCCGCAGCGCCCGAGCAGAAAAAAGAGCTTGCCGTAAGCGCGAATGAAAAGCGCGATTATTTCAGCGAGCTCATCGCCGCAAAAAAGGCGAGCCTGGAAGAGGCGGAGCAAAAAGAGGCGATGAAAAATGAAGCGAGCGACGTCACGCTTTTTAACGAAAACGTAAGCTGCGGCGCGCTGCATCCGGTGATGGAGACGATGGATAAGATCATTGACTACTTCATCGCGCAAAATTTCAGCGTCGAAAGCGGCCCGCTCATCGAGGATGACTTCCATAATTTCGAGGCGCTAAATTTACCCAAATACCACCCTGCACGCGATATGCAAGATACGTTTTATCTAAATGACGGGCGGCTATTGCGCACGCACACCAGCGGCGTTCAGATTCGCACGATGGAGAAATTTAAAGCTCCACCGGTGCGCATGATCGCTCCCGGTGCGGTATTTCGCCGCGATATGGATCTAACCCACACGCCGATGTTTCATCAAGTGGAGGGTCTCGTAGTCGAGCAGGGCGATCGGGTGAGCTTTGCAAATTTAAAATACGTTTTAGAGGAATTTTTGCGCTATATGTTTGGAGATGTAAAGGTGCGTTTCCGCCCGAGCTTCTTTCCTTTTACGGAGCCAAGCACCGAAGTCGATATTAGCTGTATTTTCTGCCACGGCGAGGGATGCCGCGTCTGTAAGCAGACGGGCTGGCTCGAGGTGCTAGGCAGCGGCGTGGTCGATCCTAACGTCTTTAAGGCGGTGGGCTGGAAAAACGTCAGCGGATACGCATTCGGGCTCGGCGTCGAGCGCTTCGCGATGCTGCTACATGGCATACCCGATCTGCGCTCGCTATTTGAAGGCGATATTAGATTATTGGAGCAGTTTAAATGATAATAACGAGAAATTGGTTGCAGGAGTGGATCGACATAAGCGAAATTTCAAGCGAAAGGCTACTTTCTACGCTAAATTCCATCGGTCTGGAGGTTGACGCTCACGATAAAATTTCACTTCCTAAAGGCGTCGTAGTAGGACTCGTAAAAAGCAAGCGTCGTCACGAAAATTCTGATCATCTCAATGTTTGCGAGGTTGATGTCGGTAAGCAGAGCCTGCAGATCGTCTGCGGCGCGAAAAATGTTGAGGCAGGACAATATGTCGCGGTTAGCCTCGTCGGCGCCGTGCTGCCTAGCGGTCTTGAGATAAAGCCTGCCAAACTTCGCGGCGTGGAGAGCTTTGGCATGATCTGTTCGGCAACCGAGCTTGGACTTGCTAAGACGAATGACGGCATTATGGTGCTTGATAGCAGTATCGGCGAGCTCGTGCTGGGCAAGGAGCTGCGCGAGTATGAAATTTTTAACGACGATCTTATCGAGATCGAGCTTACCGCTAATCGCGGCGACTGCCTTAGCATCTTAGGCATAGCGCGCGATCTAGGCGCAGCGCTTGATCTGCCGTTAAAGGAAAAGCATGAATTTGAAGATGCCGACGGAGCGCCTGGTATCGGTAGAATTTTAAGCGTGCGTGCAAGCGATGAGGTAAGCGCTAAATTTGCTTTTCGAGCTTATGAGATCAAAGGCGAGCTGAAGTTAAATTTAAAGCAGACCTTGCGTCTTGCAAGCGTTGGTATTTTGCAAAGCTGCGCGGTGCAAAATTTCATCAACTACGCTACTCATTCTACCGGAGTATTGCTGCGCGCTTATGATTTTGAAAAGATCGCTTCCGCAGATGGCAAGGTAGCGCTTGACATAAAGCCTATGCCAAACGGCGAGTTCGGCGTTTATGCGGGCAAGAGACTGCTTAGCGTAGCAGGGATTTGCCAAGACGCGGAGCTAAAGGCGTGTTGCAGTAGCAAAGTGGTGCTATTAGAGGCAAACTATACCGCGCCACTAATTATCGCCAGAGCAGTAAACGAAAACAAAAGCCTAAAGGGTGACGAGCATGTGTATCGCTCAAGTAGAGGCAGCGAGCCAAAGCTTAGGCTGGGGCTAGATCTGCTATTTAGATTGCTACTTAAAAATAAAGCCGTGAGCCTATATGCGGGCACACAAAAGATTTCAAATGCTTTGGAGCCGCTTATCGTGGGCTTTAGCGAAAAAGAGATAAACTCAATGATCGGCGCGCAAATTCCACGCGATAAGATTGTAAAAATTTTAAAAAGACTGGGCTTTGATGTGGGCGTCGAAGCCGATCTCATCACCGCCAAGGTGCCGCCTTTCCGCCACGATATCGTAAATTCCCACGACGTGTGCGAGGAGATCGTGCGTATCGTAGGCATCGATAATATCGCCGCCGCGCCGCTAAGCTTCTACGAAAAAAACCGCCTAAACGATACCTACGTAAATTTACAAAACGGGCGCAAGCTTCGCAGCAAGGCGGCAGCAGTGGGATTTTTCGAGTGCGTACATTATGTATTTGACGACGGCAAGGCGCTAGAAAGCTTAGGCTTTGCGCCGTGCAAGGTTAAAATTTTAAATCCGATCAACGGCGAGCTGGACGCGCTAAGACCGACGCTCATTAATCATCTGCTGGAATCTGCTGAGCGAAATTTAAAGAATTCCCGCAGAAGCGTTAAGCTTTTTGAGCTAGGCGAGGTCTTTGACGAAAGCGGCGCGCAGAGCCTAAGGCTGGGCTTTATCGCTAGCGGATTAAAGGCGGAGCCCTCTATCGCTGCCGGCGCAAAACCCGCTGCGGTGGATTTTTTGTATTTTGCAAATTTAATCCAAAGCGTCATCGGCAAATTTAGAGTTAGGCTGCCTGGCGAAAATTTGAAATTTTTAAGTGAATTCGAGCAAGCTCAGATCGAGCAAGACGGCGAGATAGTGGGCTTTATCGGGCGCGTGGATTACGCCGTAGAAGCGGGGCGCGATCTGGATAAAAGCTATCTGTGCGAGATCGATTTTTCCAAGCTTAAATTTAAAAATATCGTAGCGGACGCTTATTCGAAGTTCCCTAGCGTATCGCGCGATCTAAGTATTTTGGTGCCGAGCGGAATGCGCTTCGAGCAGATCAAGCAGTGCATAGACGCCCTTAAAATCGAGGCGCTAAAGGAATTTATCCCGAGCGATCTTTACGGCGACGAAAGCCTGGGCGATTCAAAGAGCCTGACGATCAGGCTTGTATTTCAAGACCTTCAAAAAACGCTCTGCGATGAGGAAGTAGCGGGCTTTACCGATAAAATTTTAGCCGCTCTTAGCAGCGAGCTAGGGCTTGGGCTGCGATGAGAATTTTTGCGCAAGCGGGCCCTTTGCGAGCGGAGATTTCAAACATCGCCGCGGATAAATCAATCTCGCATCGCGCGGCGATCTTTTCGCTGCTAGCGGAGGGAACGAGTAAAATTTCAAACTATCTAGCCGCCGAGGATACGCTAAATACGCTAAAGATCGTGGAGCTTTTGGGCGCTTGCGTGCAGCGCGACGCTAGCGAAATTTTAATCACTCCGCCGGAGGTTATCAAAGAGCCTAACGTCCCGCTTGATTGCGGCAACTCTGGCACTGCAATGCGGCTATTTATGGGCTTTTTGGCGGGACGCGAGGGCTTTTTCGCGCTATGCGGCGATCGGTATCTAAGCGAGCGCCCGATGAGGCGCGTTGCGGATCCGCTTTGCAAAGTAGGCGCTAAAATTTACGGACGAGCAGGCGGCGAAAAGGCGCCTATCGCGGTGCTGGGGCAAAAGCTTGGGTATTTTGAATACGCGAGTAAAATTGCGTCCGCGCAGGTTAAGACTGCTCTTATTTTAGCAGCCTTGCGCGGCAGCGGATGTAAATTTAGCGAGCCCGAGCTTAGCCGCGATCACAGCGAGCGGATGCTAAAAGCGATGGGCGCGCAAATTTCGCGAAACGGACTTGCGATCGAAGTCGCGCCGCTTAGCTCGCCGCTTAAACCGCTTGAAATTTTTATCCCAAACGATCCAAGCTCGGCGTTTTTCTTCGCGGTCGCCGCAGCGATAACCCCGGGTTCGCGCATAGTGCTAAAAAATATGCTGTTAAACAAAACTCGCATAGAGGCGTATGAAATTTTAAAACGCATGGGCGCCGAGGTTAAATTTAATAAAACGAGCGAAATTTACGAGCAGATCGGCGATATAGAGGTTGCTTACGCGCCGCTTCACGCCGTAGAGGTGAGCGAAAATATCTCGTGGCTGATAGACGAGGCGCCTGCGCTTGCGATCGCCTTTGCTTGCGCACAGGGAAGTAGCGTGCTCAAAAATGCCGCCGAGCTGCGCGTGAAGGAGTGCGACCGCATAAAGGTAACCTGCGAAGGGCTTCGCGCCTGCGGTATTAAGGCGCGCGAGCTGCAGGACGGCTGGCAGATCGAAGGTGGCGAAGCAAACGCGGCGATCATCACGCCGTGTGGCGATCACCGCATCGCGATGAGCTTTGCGATTTTGGGCTTAAGATCGGGGATGATCATCGAAGATAGCGATTGTATCGCGACGTCGTTTCCGAATTTCGCCGCGATTTTAAGACAGATCGGAGCCGGCGTTGAAGATTGAGATGGCCAAAAGCTACGGCTTTTGCTTCGGCGTCAAGCGCGCGATCAAGATCGCAGAAAGCGCCGGCGAGGCCGCTACGATCGGCGAACTGATACATAACGCCGAAGAGATTAACCGTTTAAAACAAAATTTCGGCGTCAAAACCTTAGAGGGCGTTAACGAGATCAAGGACGAGCAAAAGCTCATCATCCGCACCCACGGCATCCAAAAGGACGATCTACAAAACCTAAAGGCGCAAAACAAGCAGCTCATCGACGCTACCTGCCCCTTTGTGACCAAGCCGCAGCAGATCGTAGAAAAGATGAGCGCGGAGGGCTATGATATCGTAATCTTCGGTGATAAAAATCATCCCGAGGTAAAGGGCGTGAAATCCTACGCAAAATCGCGCGTATTCGTGATCATGGATACGAAGGAACTGCAAGACGTCAAGCTCGGCTCGCGCGTCGCGCTCGTTTCGCAGACTACGAAAAAGATAGAAAGCTTTACCAAAATCGCGGATTTTTTGATGCAGCGCGCGAGGGAGCTGAGAATTTTTAATACGATTTGCAATGCGACGCTGGAAAATCAAGAAGCCGTAAAAAGCCTGTCGCAAAAGGCCGACGTGATGATAATCGTAGGCGGGAAAAATTCCTCCAACACCAAACAGCTTTTTTTAATTTCACAAAATTTTTGCAAAGACAGCTACCTTATAGAAAACGAAAGCGAGCTTGAGCGCTCGTGGTTTGAAAACAAAAGCCTCTGCGGCATCTCCGCAGGAGCCAGCACGCCTGATTGGATCATCAAAAAAGTGGTAGCTCGGATCGAAAGTCTAACGCAGAATTTATAAGCCCTCTTATCAAATTTACTCTTAGAAATTTATCAAATCGAAAGCAAATTTTAGCTAGAATCGCGCATTTTAGTTCTTTTCAAAAAAGCACAAATAAATTTAAAGGAAGCATATGGCTGAGGTGAACGAGAAGGTTCAAAACCACGCAGAGGAAGATTTTGCGACATTGTTAGAGGAGTATGACGCCGGGAAGTCTCGCGACGAGGTCGTCACAGGTAAGGTTATCGCCCTTAAGGACGGCGAGGTTTTCATAGACGTAGGCAGGAAGTCGGAGGGTATTTTAGATGCCGCCGAGGTGAGCGACGATCAAGGAAACCCGCAGGTTAATGTAGGAGATGACATCAAAGTCGCTATTATCGGAAGCAGAGGCGGTCGCCCGGTCGTATCGTATAAAAAGGCTCTAAAGAAGGAAAAAGTAAAGGCGTTCATCGACTCCTATGATGAAAACGCAGAGAATGTCTATGACGTTAAAATTCTATCATTTAATAAGGGCGGTTTCGTTTGCGCTAACGCAGATGATGTGGAATTTTTTATGCCTCGCTCGCAAAGCGCGCTTAAAAACCCAAATGGCGCCGTCGGTAAAAATTTCAAGGTAAAGATCATTAAAGTTGATAGAGATGAGCAAAGCATCGTCGTATCGCGCAAGAAGCTACTTGATGAGGATCGCAAAGCAAGCAAAGAGGCGATCGAGAAAGTAATCGCCACTGAGGGCATCATCGAAGGCGTCGTCAAAAAGATCACCACCTACGGTATGTTTGTAGACGTAGGCGGCGTGGACGGGCTCGTGCACTACAGCGAAATTTCATACAAAGGCCCGGTAAATCCGAGCTCGCTCTACAAAGAGGGCGATAAGGTTCCGGTTAAGGTTATCAAATACGATAACGATAAAAAGCATCTCTCTCTTTCGATCAAAGAGGCGATGCCCGATCCTTGGAACGAGATCAAAGATAGCCTGGAAGTGGGTGATACTATCCGCGTAAAAGTAAGTAATATCGAGCCTTACGGCGCGTTTGTCGATCTTGGCAACGACATCGAGGGCTTCTTGCATATCAGCGAAATTTCGTGGGATAAAAATATCAAAAATCCGAAAGATTTCATCAGCGAGGGCGAGGAGCTTGACGTCGAGGTCGTAGAGATCAACCCTAGCGAGCGCAGGCTGCGCGTGAGCCTTAAAAATTTACTTACTAAGCCTTTTGACGAGTTCGTTGCTAAGCATAAAGTAGGCGACGTGCTAAAAGGCAGCGTTACTACGATTACAAATTTCGGCGCGTTTGTGAGGATCGATGGCGTAGAGGGACTCTTGCATAACGAGGACGCTTCGTGGGATCGCGGCGAGAAGTGCAAAAATTTATTCAAAGTAGGCGACGAGATCGAAGTTAAAATCATCAAGATCGACAAAGATACTCAAAAAATTTCTCTAAATCACAAAGAGCTCGGCGATAGCCCTATTAGCGATTATGCTAAGAGCCACAATCAAGGCGATGTCGTAAAAGGCAAGATTCGCGATATTAAAGAGTTTGGAATTTTTGTCGAGCTCGGAGGTGGTATCGACGCGCTTATTCGCAAGGAAGATCTTGGCAATGTAAGCGTAGATAGCCTAAAAGTGGGCGACGAGATTGAAGCTGCGATCGCCTTCATCGACGAGAAGAAAAATAGAATTCGTCTAAGCGTGCGTAGGCTGGCTCATCAGAAGGAGCGCGAGGCGCTAAACGAGATCAATAGCAACGACGACGAGAAGCAAAGCCTAGGGGATCTAATCAAAGATCAACTAAATAAATAATTCCTCCCGCAAGGCATCCCCGCCTTGCGGATCCACTTCAAAAGGTAAATTTAATGAAAACTATCATAGTCTGCGACGCAATTCACAAAATCGGTTTTGATATGCTTAAGCAGGAATCGGACGTTAAAGTAATCGACGCCACGAGCGTACCCAAGAACGAGCTATACGGAATTTTAGGCGATGCGGACGTCGCGATTACCAGAAGCTCTACGGCGGTGGATGAGAAATTTCTAAATGCCGGCACCAAGCTAAAAGCGATCGTGCGTGCGGGCGTCGGCGTCGACAACTGCGACATCGACGGTTGCTCCAAGCGCGGCATTATTTTGATGAACGTACCGACCGCAAACACCATCGCCGCGGTTGAAATGAGTATGTGCCATCTACTAAATGCGGCGCGCAAATATGTAAATTCCTGCAACGATCTGAAAATTGATAGAATTTGGAAGCGCGAGAAGTGGTACGGCACCGAGCTTTATAAAAAGAGCCTAGGCATCATCGGCTTTGGAAACATCGGCTCGCGCGTAGGAGTGCGCGCGCTCGCGTTTGGGATGAACGTCATCGCCTACGATCCGTATATCGAACCCGAAAAGGCCACGAAGCTCGGGGTAAAATATACGAAAAATTTCGATGAAATTTTATCTTGCGACTTCATCACGATCCATACGCCGAAAAATCAAGAGACGATAAATATGATCGATGAGCCGCAAATAGCGAAGATGAAGGACGGCGTGCGCCTAATAAACTGCGCCAGAGGCGGGCTGTATAATGAAAAAGCGCTCGCAAACAATCTACGCAGCGGCAAGATCGCGTATCTCGGCATCGATGTTTTCGACAAAGAGCCTGCGACCGATCACGAGCTTTTGGATATCGAAAATTTAAGCGCGACTCCGCATCTTGGAGCAAATACGCTCGAATCTCAAAGCAATATCGCCAGGGAAGCCGCGGAGCAGGCGATCAGCGCCGCGCGCGGCTTAAACTATCCAAACGCTTTAAATTTGCCGCTTAAGCTCGAGGATCTGCCGCGCGGTATCGAGCCGTATATAAATTTAGTCTCCAAAATGGCTTATCTTGCGGCGCAGATCAACAAAGGCCCGATCAAATCGATTCACATCGAGGGCAGCGGCGAGGTGGTTCAGTATCTAAAATCGATGCTCGTTTTTGCAATCGTAGGCGCGCTGCACGATTCTTTGGGCGATTCGCTAAATTACGTCAATGCTAAATTTCTTGCGGATGAAAAGGGGATCGAGACGAGCTTCGGCGAGCTTGCAAACAGCGTCTATAAAAGCGAGATCGCGGTAAAAATCATGACCGACGAGGCGATCTCAAACGTCGCGGGTACGGTCTTTGACGGCAGCGAGGAGCGTATCGTAAATATCGGCGGATTTAAGACCGATTTTAAGCCGAAGGGCAAGATGATAATCTTCAAAAACACCGACGTGCCGGGCGTTATCAAATCCGTAAGCACGATCCTAGCCGACGAGAACATCAATATCGCGGACTTCCGCTTAGGCAGAGGCGAGGAGGGGGACGCTTTGGCGGTCATTTTGGTCGATTCCGAAGTGCAAAAAAGCACGCTCGATAAACTAGCGGCTCTACCAACTTGCCTAATGGTGCGCTACGCAGCGCTTTAATCCTTTTCCGCTTAGGAGGCGAAATTTTAAATTTCGCCTCGTTTTAATTCTTTATAATTTGAATTTACAATCCAGCCTATGACGGCGTTTGATGAGGCGATGCAGGAACGCGCGGCGAGGATTTTGGCGGAACTTGACGTGCGTACAGAGCCGGCGCTTGAGGTACGTTGCGGTATGAGCCAGGCAGATACCTTTTAGCGTGTGGCTTTTGTAAGCGCCGCACGCTCTAAATTTAACTCTCGTCTCAAGCTTGCTTTTAAATTTAAATTTCATCCTTGCAGAGCCGCTTTAAATTTCATAATCGCGAGCGCTGCCGATTAAATTTTGCCGCTATGCGGGTTTGGTACTAAAAGCCAGAGGCTGCGATGCGAAACGCGGTAAAATTTTATTTTGGGCATGAAGAGCTAAGCAAGAGTCGCTTCCAGGAAGCATCGGAGCGTTAAATTTTATTTATAAGACAACGTCAAGGCGCTTTTGCCTCAAATTTATTTGCGGCAGGCGCTTCATCTCTCTAATCGTATCGCCCGTTTAAATTTGGCAGCCGCCGAGAGATCGCACTGCTGATTAAATTTTACGTTTTTGTCGAAATTATGCTTCGGTAAAATTCCACCCGGACTAAATTTAGCCAATACAAAATTTCAGCCGTAATGCGCCCTGCTAATTTGTGAGTTTAAGCGTTTCGATTAGGCTTAAAATTTTGCGTATCTGCGTTTGGTATTCGCGCGCGAGCTCTATGCTAGCAGGCCTACCAAAAAGCGTAGTTTCAAAAAGATCGGGCGCACCGTTTAAAAATAGATATAAGCGCTCATCCATAAATACCGCGCTCAAGCTAAACTCGCCGTTCGTTTCGCGATTTATTTCGCGCAGACGCTCCATAAACGCGGGCGTTAGCAGATAGCGCGCTTCTACTTTGTCATCCGCAAACACGCGAAAATCGCGCATAAAATCCACATCGTCCATCATCTCTTTTTCGCCGAAGATCTTGGCGTTTAGCTCCCTGCTTACCACTATCGTTTTACCCGAGGTTTTTTTCTCGAGCTCGCAGATCAGTACGTTGCCGTCAAAGTCCATATAGTTATCGTAGAATACTTTGATCAACATAATCGCCGCTATGAGCGGATTATCCGTTTTCATGTAAAACCTACCATTACTATGTACCTCGCTGAGGCTAAATTTAATCCCGCAGTACACGCCCGTAATCCGATCCTCGCTTTTGATCCTAGATTTCCTATAAATTCTAAATTTTTGAAATTCCTCCTCTTGCATGCCGGTATATGGATCGTATTTTAAACCGGCATCTATATCGTTTATTACGGCGCGGACGAATATCTCTTTATAAAATTTGTAGTAGCGAATTTCTGCTTCGGTTTTTTGACCGGCGCAATGCAGAAAAAATATCCAAAAGTGAAAAAGGATCAAGACGCTCGAAAATTCGGCAATTTTTATTAGAGGAGTGTCTGCTTTAACGCCGCTCAGATACGCTAATACGAACAGGACCGCAAAAAAGGCGGCTATACTGAGGTAGCGGTATCTATTAAAAGCTCTAGCGCACGCTTTTTGCTCGATTAAAGTCTGCGAAATAGCATCTTGCAAAGAAGGCGACATATTTATTCTTGAGAAAATTTCGCCGTATTGTAGCGAAATTTAGCGGAATTCATAAAGAGCGAATTCCGCCGCATAATTAAATAGTAGAGATCGAAATTTAATTTACGCAGTCCGTGCGGCGTAAAATTTTACGTTTTGAAATTAGATCCGCACCGAATTGAAATTTAACGCATCGCATAAACCTATATTTCACGCGAGCTGCTTTTTAAAATTTGCATCCGAAGCTTGCAATCACAGTATCCTGAGGGTGTCTGAGATGAAATACATAAAAACTCCGAGCCCGAACATCACGAAAAGCCCCGCAAATTCTATGTAAAGCTTCAAGCTTACGAGCCGCTTCGAGCTTAGCTCGTTTGCCTTCGCGCCGAAAAGCGCGGCTAGAAATATCACGACACTCATTCCAAAACCGATGAAAAGCGCACTTGCGACGCTAAGCGCGAAGCTTCCGAGGCTGAAGGCAAGTACAAAAATCAGGATCGTGCCGGGGCAGGGCACAAGCGCCGCTGCAAGCGCGATAAGCCACTCGCGACCTTTCTCGCCGCCGCCAGTCGCGCCATTTTGCAGCGAGCGAGACGAGGTTTGGTTTTTTAAATTTGCAGAATTTAAAGCCTGTTTTTGCTTGTTTTGGCTAGACGAGTTTTCTTCTAGGCTTGCGGTTAAATTTGAATCCGAATTTGGTTCTGCCGCTGCGGCGCCTAAATTTTTAGTATCTAAATACTGCGCGGATTCGCCGCTAGGGGTTTTAAATTTAGAAAATTTATAGCTCTTTGACGCTGCGCCAGCGGAATTCTCGGCGTTTGCAAATGCCGTATTTTTTAAGCGGGAGTCCGTATCTGCGGTCTTTGCGGCGGAAGCGCAAGCAGCGCAGGAGCAGCCCGCATCGTGGCTGGCGCCCGATCTTACGCGGCGAGCTTTGTCGTAGATGATGAGCGCCGTTATGACGATGATCAGAAGTGCCGAAATTTTCGTTGTGATCGAGGCGGAGTTTGCAGAGACGAGCCCTGCAACGTTTTGCAGCACGAACATGCTCGCGCTTACTAAAACGAGCGCTCCTAGTACGTGTAGAAGCCCGATTTTAAGGGCAAATCCGAAGGCTTTGACGTAGCTGCCGCCATGGGCTAGGAAATAGCTCGCCGTTAGCAGCTTCGCGTGCCCAGGGCCTGCCGCGTGGAAAAAGCCGTATATGAAAGAAAGCGCTAGGACCCACAGGATCGTGCTTGCGCTTGCATGCTCGCTGCTTGCGCGAAATGCCGTTTTGAGGCTTTTCATAAAATCCATCGTCTTTTGCGCGACAAATCCCAGCGAGACCTCTTTGTGCTGCTCGCTTGAAATCTCGTCGCTGTCGGATGTGGCGCCGTTTTTGTCTGCGTTATTTTGCGCTAAATTTAAGGAGCTCTCCTCGGGCGGCGTCGCTAGATTTTGCGTAGAATGCGCGGAATTTAAAGAATTATCTCGTCTCGCCGACAAATTTTGCCCCGCGCCTTTATCTACAGACGGCGCAGAATTTGCGGAACCACCTTTTGCTTGCGCGTCTTTTTTTGCGGCTTTATTAATCTGCGCGATAGTATCCGAAGCGGCTATATTTTTTTGCGCCTCTGCTGCAGCCTCCGAAACGATATCGCCGACGGATCTTTGGTTTGATCTGCGCGCCGAGCTGGCATTAGGTTTTGTTTGCTCGCCTTGCGCAAGTTTGCTCTCTGAGCCCGCAAGGCTCTGCTGGCTAGATGCAAGGCTATCCTGCGCTAAATCGGAGTTCGGCGCACTTGAAATTGGCGGTTTTTTATCTGCGATCTTTGGTTTTTCGCCGCTAAATTCTATAAAAGTGGTGGCTAAATTTGAATTAGGCTTCGCTACAAAGCCCTCGCCCAGATTAATGGGCTTGTCGTCAAGCATTTTGAAATTGAAAAATCCCTGATCGTCGTTAATGGAAATTTTAAGAACGCGGTTATTGCGCAGCTCAAAGCCGACCTTTTGATCAAACTCAAACATGAGTCTGCCCTTTTTGACGAGGCTTATTGCGTTTTTAAAATTTCCCTTGATCTGCGTGCCTACGAGGTTGCTAAGCGCGGGCTTTGCGTTTTTTGGCGCTTGATCGTAGAATTCCGCCTCGCAAAGATAGTTTTTGGGGGTTAGGTAATCGGTCATCGCCTTAGTTATCTCGGCAAGCTCGCTATTTTCAAGCTTGCCGTTGGAATTTATATCGTAGGTCTGCATTATGACATCGGTAAAATTTTGAGAGAAAAGCCACGAAAAATGCAGGCTCACGATCTTGCCGTCTTGTGCGACGGGGGTAATGCTAACGTGCGCAGTGGGCGTGTATAGGGCGCACAGAGCGCACGCAAATATCCGCGAGCTAAAGATCGCGGATAAAAGTAAAATTTTAATAAATTTCATCAACTACAAATTTTCTCCGAAAACGTCGATCGTCTTTTTCATCGTCTCGTACCAATCTAGCGGCAGCTGATCGATCTCCATCACCTTTGCGCCTGTTTGTGCGGCGATGGTTTGCGCTGCCTTTTTGGAAAACTGCGGTGCGACGAAAATCACCTTGATCTTTTCCTCTTTGGCTTCCTCGATTAGCTCGGCTAAATCCGCAGGCTTAGGCTCTTTGCCCTCTACTTCGACTGCGATCTGCTCTAAATCGTATCGATGCGCGAAATAGCCCCAAGACGGATGATAAACCATAAATTTCTTTCCCTTGACGCCCGCTAATTTTTGCTTTGCGTAAGCGTCCAGCTCGTCAAGCTTTTTGGCAAATTTATCGAAATTTGCTTCATAAATTTTAGCATCCTTAGGATACTGTTTGGTTAACGCGTCTTTAATATTTTTAGCTTGAATTTTTACAAGCTGCGGATCGAGCCAGATATGTGGGTCTAAACCGCCGTGACGATGATGGTGCTCGTGCGCCTCGTGATCTTTGTCACCATGCTCATGATGTGCGTCATGATCGTGTTCGTCGTGATGGTGATGCTCTGCCATAGCCATTTTGGTAATGCCATCTTCGGTGCGGATTATCTTCATCTTCGGATACGATGCGGCAAGCTTTGGTAGCCAGACTTCATCAAATTCTATACCGACTGAAAAATACAGATCGCTATTTTCTAGCATTTTCATCTCCGAAGGCTTAGGCTCGTATGTGTGCGGATCGGCGCCTTTGCCGACCATCGTATTTACCTGCAGAGTATCGCCTGCGATCTGTTCAACAAAATACTTCGTAGGAAGTATGGTCGTGGTGACCGTAGGTTTGGCGAATGCTACGCAACTAGCTGCTAAAAGCGTGAAAACAAGCTTTTTCATAAAATTCCTTTCCAAAAAAAATTGCGGAAGTATATCAAAAGCAACTTAGTTGCAACTTAATATAAATTTATCTAAATTTCGCTATCATCGCTTAAATTTTAAAAAAGGCGTAAAATGGATCCCAAAGATTTTTTAGCGAGTCACGATATCGCTCCTACAGCGCTTAGAGTGCATATCGTGCAGATCCTAAGCGAGAAAAAATGCCCGGTAAGCTATGATGAACTAGTAGAACAAACGGGTGCGAATAAAACCACGATATATCGCAATATAGCGCTTTTGGAAGAGAAAAATTTGATAATTACCAGCGAAAATAATCATAAAAGCTTTTATGAGCTCACCGACGGCGCAAAAGCGTATTTTGTCTGCGAAAACTGCCATAAAATGGAGGAGATTTCGATGCCAGCTTTGCCACAAAAAAATGTCAAAAGTGTGCTCGTGCGAGGATTGTGCGAGAAGTGCGGCGGCTGAGGCGAGAAATTTAATCAAAAGCGCCAAAGAAATTTGGCTAAAACGCTAGGGCAAAATTTAACCGATTTTTAACGGATTTTTATAAAACAAACGATATAATCCGAGCGTTTCATATTTTAAAAGGGAAAAATTCAGTGAATAAAAACGATACGATAAAAGCAATAGAGAAGTTTGTAAGTTCTCAAGAAATGACGATGTTTCGCCTGAAAAAGGGTATCTACGGCGATGCGATGAAAAATCTTGATCAGGTTTTTACGCCGTATAAGGAGTTCGCCGAGTTTTTCAAAAATCCCGCAAATAGACTGCAAGAGTTGTTAGGCAATATCGCGTACGAATCGATTTTAAACTACACTGAAGCAGGGCTATCGCACTGCGAGAAGATCCACTCGATCTATTTTGTGGAATCCAAAGGACTTTTCAAAAGTGGGCTAAAGTATATCGAGCCTGATGCGACCGCGAGAGAAAGAGCCAAGAGTTATTACGACAAATTGCTGGAAAATAATGAGAAGCTTAACGAATATATCGATATCGGCTTGCAAAGGCTACATGGCTTAGAAGCGAAGGTTTTCGAGTAGGCCAGGTTAGTTTTGGGATTTGATTTGCGTGGCGAAATTCTATCGCAAATTCTTGGCGCTTAAAATTCTATGATTAAATTTCACACCTTTTACAGATCCACTTATACTATTTAATTCCGCGTTAGCGCCGCTTTTAATTGCACATATAACAAATAGGTTAGCTTTAGGAATTCCGTGCCGGCAGGCATTATCCGATACGATCAAAGAAATAATCTAAATTTTTAAAGCTCAACGAAGCGGGTTAAAATAAGCAAGCTTGGCTAAATTCCGTGGAGCGACTAAAGCAGGCTCTAACATAAACTAGTGCTTAGTTGGAGGCTGCGAATTTGAAATTTCGCGGCTAGCGCGAACGGGAATTTAAAATTTTAGCGCTTTTAAATTCCTTCGAAATGCGGAATTTTAAAGTAGGTATTGCGCCCGCAATAAGCAAAACGCAGGATTTGAAATTTTCTAAAAATGCTCGCTGCAAAGTAAAAATTTAAGAGCCAGGCTGCAGGGCGACGCAGCGTAAATTTTAATTTACTCTGTAGCGCAAAACGCATTCAGCAAGAGATATTTTCGGAAACAGAAGGGGCGGTAACGAGCCGAGATGAGTTATATTTATCGTGCTAATTGCATTTAGATATCTACAGTTATGTAGCCGATACGTAAAAATTATTTAGTGGTGTCAATATGGTAAAGCGTGCGGTATAAATTTTAACTCGTTTTGGCGCGCTGTTTTTATTTATCGTGCGAGGCAAATTTAAGCGGCTAAACTTATTGCGATTAGAAAATTCTAAACACGGATTAAAGCTTAGCGGCGAAATTAGCCTTGCTAGCATTCTGCTGCATCTTAATTTCGCCGCAAGCAACTTTATTTATCTGCCTTTTCGGCTTTATATTGCGCTAACAGGGTGCCTAGCTCATCTTTTATGCGAAGCTTTTCTTTCTTCATCGCATCGATCTCCAGATCGCTCATATGCACTCTGCCGGCTTGTGCGTCGGCGATCTTGTGATCCAGCTCGTCGTGCTTCTCAAAAAGCGAATCAAATCGCGCGTTTTTGCCTTTTAACTCAGTGATTAAATCTCTGTATTCATGAAACATGTCTACTCCTTTAAAAAATTTATTCAAGTATATCAATAAAGCGCTTAAAACCTAATTTCAGCTATCAAATTTAGACTGAATTTCACGCATGAAATTCCAAATTTTAAGAGATGAAATTTTAGTTTTTAAAAATTTAAAACAGGCAAATTTAAATGATAAAATTTTAAGAGCAGAGCTCTAAAACCCTGCCGCTATTCGCTATTTTCGAGACGAGATTTTTATTATGAAAGAGTAAGCTGTGAATCTTTATGATCTATAATCGGCGTTGATTTTTACGTAGTCGTAGCTAAGATCGCAGCCGTACGCGCTAAACTCGCCCTCCCCGAGCCCTAAATCGCACCAGATCGTAAAGCTTTTTCGTTGCATCACGGCGTGAGCTGCAGCTTCGCGCGCGGCGTCCAGCTCGCGATTTTGCGCGTCATAAAGCAGCACATCGTCGTATTTAATACGCAGCTTTTCTTCGTCGCATTCGATACCGCAGGCGCCTATGGTCGAGGCTATGCGACCCCAATTCGGGTCTTCGCCAAAGATCGCCGTTTTAACAAGCGGCGAATTGCTTAGCGCCTTTGCCGCCCTGCGGGCATCCCCAGCATTTGCGGCGCCGCTTACTTTAAATCGCACCAGCTTGGTTGCGCCCTCGCCGTCTTTTACCAGCATTAGCGCAAGCTCATGCGTAAGGGCGTTTAGCGCGGACGCGAAGGCATCCTTTTCATAGGCGCATTTAGTGCTGCTGCAGAGCATAATCGTATCGTTGGTGGAGGTGTCGCCGTCGACGCTTACGGTGTTGAAACTCTGCTCAGCCGCCTTTTGTAGCAGCTCGTCCATATCCGCGCGTGGGATTTTTGCGTCGGTTAGGATGAAGCAGAGCATGGTCGCAAGCGCAGGATTGATCATACCCGCGCCCTTGCAAACGGCTGCGATATGAAATTTCTCGCCGTTTTCTAAAGAAATTTCATACGCAAGCTCTTTTTTTATCGTATCTGTCGTCATAATGGCGGTGGCTAGGGCGTCCGAGTTTCGTGCCGAGAGATTAAAATTTTGCGCGGCGGCGATAATTTTTTCCTTTTTGAGGCGGTATCCGATGACGCCGGTGGAGCTCATAACGGGGTTTATCAGAGCGGTCTTTTTGCCAAGCTCGCTAAAAATTTCATCGATGTCCGCGACGCCTTGCTCCCCGGTCATCGAGTTTGCATTTTTAGAATTTACGAGGATAAAATTTGTTTTAAGCTCCCCGCCCGCGCGCTCTTGCGCTCTTTTGAAATGCCTAATCGGCGCGGCTTGAAATTTATTGCTCGTAAAGATCGCGCTTACGGCAAAGGGCTCGTCCGCGCGGATAAATCCTAGATCGTTGCCCTGTTTTTTAAAACCCGAATTTACGCCGTCAAAATAAAAGCCCTCGACATTTTGCAAACCGCCCTCAAGCTTAGTTATTTTAAACATATCTCATCTCCTGTGGCTTGTATTTGCTGCGGATGAGTTTTTTAGTGTTGCGGATGCCCTCTGCCGTGCCGATGACTAAAAATTTCACCCCAGTACCGATGAGGTAGTCGCCATCCGGCATCGGAATGAAGCGGCTGTTGGGCTCTTTGATTCCCACGACGTCGGCGTTTGTAAAATCGCGCAAGCGAGTTTCTTTTAGACGCTTAAAGCGGATCCACGAAAAATCGGGCACCGTAATCTCCTCGATATCGATAAGCGAGTCTTTTTTATACAAAAACCGCTCCAAAATGTTTTCCATATCGGGGCGCACGCTGATTGCAGAGAGCCTTTGCGCGGCGAGCTTAGAGGGTGAGACGATAGAATTTGCGCCGAGTTTTTTTAGCCTCTCGGTGTCGCTGTCATCATCGCTATTTGCCATGATGAAGTAGGGGGTGATGCGACCAAGCTCCTTTTCGTATAGGCGCACTAGCGAGATTATTGCGATATTATCGGCTAAATTTGGACTTAGTGTGATGACGGATTTTGCAGATGACAGATGCGCTTTTAGCATTGTAGTTTCTACATGCGGCTCGCCTACGATGAAATATGGATAGCGGTTTTCTTCAGCGATTTTGGCTAGAGCGGGATCAGGGTCGATCACGACAAAAGGCAGATGATTTTCGCGAAACTGCTTGGCAAGCTCGGCGCAGTAGATGTTGTTGTAACAGATAATGTAGTGGTTTTTGAGCCTTGCGATGTTATTGATCATTCGTTGCTCCCTAAGTAAATTTTGAAGTTTGCCGTTTTTTATGACCTCGACGACGACGCCCAGGCAAAACGAAAAGGTTCCAAAGCCCATGAGGATGAATAAGACGGTAAAAATTCTACCCGCGGGCGATATCGGCGCTACTTCGGTAAAGCCTACCGTCGTAAAGGTCATACCCGCCTGATAAAAGGCATCCACGAGCGAAAAGCCCGCTATAAAGACATAGCCTAATGTGCCGATTAGCATCATCAGCACGATGGTTATAAGTGGTAAGCGAAAAGGGCGTAGCTGGTCGTAAATTTCCGTGTAGAGGTTGATGTCCGGCTTAGTCGAGCCGGACCAGTCGAGGAATCGCTTGATCTTGTCCAAAACAGACATAAATTCCTCTTTAAGAGGTTATTTTGATTGCTTTTTCATAGTTCGTAGAGTTGAGGCGGCGACTTTGATTCGTCTGGTTGAGCCGTCTTGTAGCTGAACGCGGATGGTGCGTAGATTGACCTGGAATTTCTTTTTGGTCCTGTTATTTGCGTGGCTGACGTTGTTTCCTACCATCGCACCTTTGCCGGTGATTGCGCATCTTCTTGCCATAATAAATCCTTGATGATTAAAATAAATGGCGATTATAGCGAAAAAATTTCAAATTATGCTTAAAATTCGCCGCGGTTTAAATTTAGCGAAATTTATGACAAAACTAAGTAAAATTTCGCATCTTAAAATTTTAAAGGAATTTTATGTATGTAGCACCCAGCATCTTATCGGCGGATTTCGGAAGGCTTGCGGAGGAAATCCGCGCAGTCTGCGAAGCGGGCGCCGATCTCATTCACGTAGACGTGATGGACGGACATTTCGTACCCAATCTTACGATCGGACCGCTCGTAGTAAACGCCGCGGCAAAGGCGAGCAGCAAGCCTTTAGATATCCATCTGATGGTTAAAAACGTGCCGTTTTTCGTCGATCTTTTTTTACCGCTAAAGCCGAAATTTCTTAGCTTCCACATCGAGGAGGAGACCCATCCGCTGCGCCTCATAGATCATATCCGCCGCAGCGGCATCTCGCCCGCGGTCGTGCTGAATCCGCACACTCCGCTTAGCGCGCTGGAGTTTATCTTGGGCGAAGTGGATATGGTGCTTTTAATGAGCGTCAATCCGGGCTTTGGCGGGCAGAAATTTATCCCCTCGGCGCTTGAGAAAATTAAGCAGCTGCGCGAGCTGATCGATCGCAAAGGCGCAAAATGCCTCATCGAGGTCGATGGCGGCGTAAACGGGCTGAATATCGCAGGTATCGACGAAGCGGGCGCCGACGTCGTGGTAGCGGGCAATTACATATTTTCTTCAAACGACTACGCGGAGGCGATCCGTGCGCTTAAAATTTAGGCGCAGCACAGGGGTAAAATTTTGACGCATAGAATCGAAAATCTCATAAATTTACTGGCTCAAAAGAGTATAAATTATTACGATTTTATTGCTAAAGCAAGCGATATTGCCGAAATTACCGAGCTTTTCGAGCCCAAAGACCTCTCGATGTGGCGGGCGCTGGGCATAGAGATAATAAAACTAGATAGCGGCAAAATCACGCTCAAGACCCGCGAGACGGACATTTCGGATGAAATTTTTTGCTTCGTGGATATCGAGACGAACGGCGGGCTCTCAAACGGACAGATCATCGAAATCGGCGCGATAAAAACGCGCGGCACGCAGGAGCTGGGTCGCTTCGAGAGCTTCGTTTACGCGCCCGTCGTGCCCGAAAATATCACGGAGCTTACGGGGATCTGCGCGGAGGATCTGGTGGGCGCTCCGCCGCTAGCTAGCGTGCTGGAGCGGTTTAGGCTGTTTTTAGGCGATAGCGTTTTTGTGGCGCACAACGTCAAATTTGACTACGGCTTCATCGACGCGAGCCTGCAAAAATGCGGCTTCGGGATGCTTTTAAATCGCAGGCTCTGCACCGTCGAGCTCGCGCGCCGCACGATCGAGGCGCAAAGATACGGGCTCGGCTCGCTAAAAGAGCTTTTAGGCGTGCAAAACGTCCATCACCGCGCATTTAGCGACGCCGTTTCCTGCTTTGAAATTTTTAAATTCGCTCTAAAGCGGCTGCCGTGGAGCGTGCAAAGCACCGAGGATCTGATACTTTTTAGCAAAACCGCAAAGAGCCTGGCGCTGCCTAAGCCGCAGATTTCGGGGCGTGGCGAGGGCGAAATTTTATAAATCGCGCGCTGAATTAAGAGATGAAATTTTAGCGAAATTTCGCGCCGCCGCCATCTTTGTAGAAGCGCGATTTTGCGATTGAGCGGTCTTTTTCGCCTCAAGACGGACATATCGCGGGCTAAAATTCGAAATGAAGTTTATAAAGCGGATCGCTGCTTTTAAATTTACGTTGCAAATCTCATAGGCTGCGAATACGGCGGTCAAATTTTAAAATTCTATCTGTTTTAATCATGTCTTGCGGAATGCATTGCGAGGGACCGCGAGCCGCTTGATTGGAAAATGAGTTTTAAATCGCGCCTTGCGTATGTATCGCGCGCAGTAAAGTAAAATTTCGCGCCGCCCCTTAACCGCCCCCCCCATTTCTGAAACGCGCTAGAATTTCGGCAAAGCTCCGCTTTAATGTAAAATTTTATCTGCTTACCCGTGGTCTATGGTGGATGAAATTTTGCCGCCCGTCGCAAGCTGCGTATAGTATTTGCTTGCCGCTCATGCACGTCATAGCCCTTATCCTCTTGCCGCAAGCCACCGCTTTACCAACGTCCATCGTTGTAGGCTCTCGCCTGCTTCTTCGCGTATATTTTTGTGCCTTGTAAGCCGCACGAGCGCTGCATCTGCGTCAAGATCGCGCCGTGCCTTTAAAGCACGCAAATCTATCCTGCATAAAATTTCGCTTCTTCGCTGTACTCGCTTTCTGCCGCACTTTGTCGTGCTTGTCTGCCGCGAGCCGTCGCCGCCTTATTTCGCAACCGCACATGCCACGCATACATACCGCGCTCGTTGTAAGCTCTAGCGGGCGCGCCTTAAAATTTCAGCCCAAAAGCCCTATTTGGCGCCGCGTCCGAGCAAGAACAATCTCATCGCTTGTTCGGCGACGCGGGCTAAATTTTGTGTCGCGGTCTCTTTTTCCATTGCGCGCTCAAGGCTCATAGGTTCGTTTAGGATGCAAAAAAATGCGCCTATACCCCGCTCATTACAGCCGCCGGCACAGGGCGAGATACCGCCTGCCAGCGCGATTACGGGCACGCCGTAGGAAGCGGCGATCTTCGCAACACCGCAAGGGGTTTTGCCCATTGAGCTTTGAAAATCGAGCCTTCCTTCGCCGGTGATGACGAGCTCGGCGCCTTGCATATCGCGCTCTAGTCCGATCTCTTCGGTGATGATGTCGATGCCTGGCTTAAGCGTCGCGTTTAGAAAGCTTACGAAGCCAAAGCCCAGCCCGCCGGCAGCTCCTGCTCCGGGACTATTCCAAAGCTCGCGTCCGAGGTGCTTACTTACGACGCTTGCGAAATTGATAAGACCTGCATCAAGTTGCTTTACCATCGCCGCATCCGCGCCCTTTTGCGGGGCGTAAATATATGCCGCGCCGTTTTCGCCAAAAAGCGGATTATCCACGTCGCAGGCGATAAGAAACTCGCATTCTTTAAGATGCGGCAGCACCGAAGTGCAATCTATCGTGGCGAGTTTAATCAGATCCTCGCCCACTCCCGCAAGCTCTGCGCCATTCGCATCTTTAAATTTAAAACCGAGCGCGCGCAGCATACCCATGCCCGCGTCATTCGTAGCACTTCCGCCGATGCCGATGATAAACTTTCGCGCGCCGTGTGCGATCGCATGCGCTATCATCTCGCCAAAGCCATAAGTGCTCGTTTTTAGCGGGTTGCGGCGCGATTTTTCGATGAGCGGCAGACCTGATGCGGACGCCATTTCTAAGATGCCTAGCTCGTCTTTTAAGGCGTAACGCGCGGGCGTTTTTTCGCCTAACGGGTTTGCTACGATGACGTCCATAAACCTAGCTTTTAGTGCGTCGGCAAGGGCTTCAACGCTTCCTTCGCCGCCATCTGCGATAGGTTTGACGAGCACCTCGCAGCCTAGCTTTTCGATGCCTGATTTTACGGCGTTGCCCGCCTCAAGCGAACTAAGCGAGCCCTTAAACGAGTCGATCGCGACCAAAACTTTCATATTTTTCCTTTAGCTAGTATTTTAAAATTTTGGAATTTTACAGCGCATAGACTAAATTTACGATGACAAGACTGAAGCAAGAGTAGAATTTTAAAATCTCGTTGCCAAATTTATGGGGGCAAATTTTAAAATTTCATGTCGTGGAATTTTAAAATTTCGCTCCTTGAGGCTTTGTGTGTAAATTTAAAACTCCGCTATACGAAATTTTAATACTAGGGCATTTGCGCGGTATGGCTAGCTACGTAAATTTAAAGAATTTTATGTAGCTAGCCGATGGTAGATGCCCGTAGCGCTCCGCACTGATTTAGCGCGGTAGCGGCTAGAATAAGCTAGCTTAGATCAAAAACAGCGACAAAACCCACACGCTGATCATGCCTGTGATGCCCATAATTAGGGTTAGCATGGTTTGGGTGCGGTAGCCTTGCTGAGGGTTCATCTTACTAAAATTCGTAACAACCCAAAAGTAGCTGTCATTAGCGTGCGAAACTGTCATCGCGCCCGCTGCGATCGCCATTACGACGAGTGCGCCGGACATTTCGGAGGTGAAGCCCAGTACCTGCATCAGCGAGCCGTCTGCGTTAAATGCGCCCATAATCGAAGCTGTAGTGATGATCGCCACGGTGGAGCTTCCTTGCGCGGTTTTTAAGATGGCCGAGATTAAGAACGGGAAGAAAATACCCGCGGCTTTAATCGCAGTCGCATTGTCCTTGATGTAGGTTACAAAGCCGGCGTCGGTGATGACCTTGCCTAGTACTCCGCCCGCTGCGGTTATAAAGAGGATCGGGCCTACGATTTTTAAGGATTCGTTGGTAATCTCGCTAAATTCGCCTAGTTTGCCGGTTTGTGCGAGCAAAAATACCGCAAAAACTACGCCCAAGGCTAGCGCGATGATAGGATTTCCTAAAAATTGTGAAATTTCGCCCGCAAATCCGCCTACTTTTAGGATCTTGGCGACGGAGCCTAGCGCCATAAATAGGATCGGTACCAAAATAGGGGCTAAGCTTAAAAATCCGCCCGGTAATTTGCCGTATTGTTTAAGCAGATCGTCGTAGCTTTTGGCGATGACTTCATTCGCTTCGGCTTCGCTTATATGGACGCTTTTGGCGACTTTTTTAGAAAAAAAGTATGTGGCGATCAGCACCGGCAAGGACACTACCGCGCCCATTGCGATTACGAGCAGCAGATTGCCGCCTAGACCCACGGCGCCTGCTGCGGCGATCGGTCCGGGAGTCGGCGGGATGAATACGTGTGAGGCATAAAGTCCGCCGGAGAGCGCTACTGCTAGAGCGACCGGATTTTCGCCGATTTTTTTGCTGATCGCTTCGCGGATCGGGTTTAAAACGACGAAGCCGCTGTCGCAAAATACGGGGATACCTACGATCCAGCCCATTATGAGCATCGCAAGCTCGGGGCGCTTTTGCCCGACTACGTTTACGACCATATCGGCGAGTTTGAGCGCCGCGCCCGTCTTTTCGAGCACGGTGCCGATGAGCGCGCCGAAGATTATGACGATACCGATACTCTTAAACGTGCCGCTAAATCCGTCGCCGATAATCGCGGGGATCTTGGCTAGCGGTATGCCCGCGACGATCGCGAGCGCCAGGGAGATAAGCATTAGCGCCAAAAACGGGTGAACGCCTGCTTTGGAGATCAAAAAAATCATCACGACGACCGCTATGGCGAAGCAGATGATTAACGCAACACCGCTCATAAAAGCTCCTTGAATGGATTTAATTTGCCCGCAAGCGGTTTAAGCTAAGCCGTTTGCGCTTCAAATTTAATGCGGTAATTTTAGCGAAATTTTAATATAAAGCAAGAATGGCGGCGCTAAATTCATGAAAATTTATGATTTATGCAGTAATGAAGGAATAGCTAGCGGAGTTTATCGGTTGGAATTTATCGGTGCCGCACGGCGAGAGGTGGTTTAAATTTTAAAATTTGCAGCGTTTGGCTTGACTCACGTTGCGCGACGGCGGAAATTTTATCGCGGATCTGTCGTCGTGGCGCAGCAATGGGGGCGGTGCGATTGCGCTTTAAACGCAGGTTTGGCAGCTAAAGGGCGTAAGTGATGCGGACGGCTTTGCGGCGCTTGCTGCGGCAGCGGCGATCAAAGGCGTAGTATCGGCGGCAGCAGCGATGAGGCGGAAACAATGGAATTTTGACATAAGATCGGCGATGATAGAATTTTGATCGCAAACTACTTGCAGTAGCGGCGATAAAATTTTAATCGAATAGGTGTCGGCAGAAGCGGCGGAATTTTAATTGAAAGCAGGCAACATGGGTAGAGCTTCGATCAAAAAATGGCGCGTAGCGACTCGGATAAAAACCGGCGGCAATGCCTGATCTCCAAAATTTTGATCCAGAACACTCGGGATGCGAGAATTTCTAGCGATAATCTTAGCTCGCCCGAGTTAAAATTTTGATCGAGTATATGGCGATAGAATTTCATTCAAAGCTAGCAGTAGTGAAATTTTCAGCTTCGAGAACGGCGGGAATTTTATTACTTGAAGGCAGTGGGGGGGGGATTTACAGCTTTTTATATGATTTTTCGACGAGTCTGTCGTGATCTTTTCGCGATTTTTTAAAATTCCAGACGGTATTTGCGAGGTTTATATGTGACGAAATTTTACGGTTCGGTAAATTTATAAAGCCATTTAAATTTACAAAGTCGCTTAAATTTATAAACTAGCGCCTCTTTTTTGAGCGCTCTTTGCGCGTGTAAATTTTAATCGGCAGCTCTATCTGATCCGCAAAATTTTAGTTTTTGAAATTTTATAAATTTTCGAGCTTGCGTTTTGGCTGAAATTTTGATCCACGATCTCGTCTGCCACCTCTTTCGCCCAGGCTTCGTCGAAGTTTTGTCCATTTAAATTTGCGCTGCTGGAGTAAAGCCAGTCAAATTTGCGCAGAAATTCCTCGTGAGCGCACTCTTTCACGATACGCACGGCCTTGGCGTTTGGGTATAAAAACGTTGTCTTTCTCGCGCGACGCACTAAATTTTTAAATTTAGCGGGCACACGAGCGAGATTTTTTAGCTCGCTAAGCTTTGCCGTCGTTATGAGGCAGGGTTTGTCCGCCGCTCGGCGTTTGAGTGCGTTTATCTCGCGAAAATCCTTACTCAAAAATCCCGCCGTCGTATCGGTCTGCGCCAAATAGATCATCTCTCCTCCAAATTTACGCCTTTTTCCTATCTTTGGCCAGCAAAAATATGCACGAGATAATGAGCGTAAAGCCCGCAAAATCAAGAAATACGAACTCCGTCCCCAGCCAAAAATAGGCAAACGCCGCCGCGCTCACCGGCTCGATGCACGCTATCATGCTCGCCCTGCTCGCGCCTATTATCTTTAGCCCCGTCATGTAAAAGCTAAACGCGCATATCGTGCCTAAAATCACCACCGCGACAAGCGCCGCAAAGCCGTCTGCGTCGCTCACGCCGCCCAGCTGCCAAACCCGCGTGTAAAGCGCAAGCGCGCCGCCGCCGATGACCATGCCCCAGCCTAAATTTAACGCGACGGGGTATTTTTGATTTAGCTTAGTCGGGATGAGGCTGTAGATCACGACGCCAAGCGCGCTAATGAGGCACCAAACCAGCGCCTCTGCGCTGATAACGAGCGAGCCAAGATCGCCGTGAGTGGCGAGCAACACGACGCCCAGCACCGCGAAAATGAGCGCGATGAGCTCGACCTTTTTAGGCACGCGTCGTTCTAAAAAGCAAACGACGGCAAGGATGAGCGCGGGCGCGGAGTACTGGATCACGGTCGCGACGGCGGCGTTTGAGAGCTCGACACCGCAAAAGTACGAATACTGTGTCATCATAAGCCCAAAAAACGCGTAGATGAGCAGCTGCGGCAAAAGCACGCGATCTTTTAGCGGAGCGAGGGCTAGGCGCGGCGAGCGAGCG
Source organism: uncultured Campylobacter sp. (assembly GCF_937921625.1). Taxonomy (GTDB): domain Bacteria; phylum Campylobacterota; class Campylobacteria; order Campylobacterales; family Campylobacteraceae; genus Campylobacter_B. The sequence goes on from NZ_CAKZTI010000005.1 coordinate 59,778, forward strand.
ATGTAATACGCTACCATCGCAAGCCCGGCGAGGCCTAGGCGGTAGGGCACGAGCCAGTCGGCGCTAACGCCCTTTTGCGTGAACAGATACTGCCCGCAAACACTGCTAAATCCCCATAATACGCCGCCAAGAAGCGTGATGAAAACGCCGAAAAATTCGCTCTGTGATCTCATTTGCCGCCTTAAATTTAAAGCCAAAGTATACAAGCTTATGCTTAAGCTGGGGTTAAATTTGGGCGAGAGCTGGCGGGGCGAAGCTAAATTTTGATTAAAGCGTTTCGCGCGTAAAATTTGAGCTAACTTTGGCTCATTTATTGACGAGTGCGGTCAAATTTAAACAAGCTTTAACGAGTCGGCTAGCGACATCCGAAAATCCGTCCGAAAAACGCAGCCGTTTGGCGAGCCCTAAGCAAAATGAACGCCCGAAGCTGCCTGCAAATCTGCACAATAAGATATGCCGACATCATCACACAAAAATTCGCAATGCCAAAGCCGATCATTTCATAGTATGAAAATAATTCTAGCCTCATCTGTGCTATGAACTCTCGCGTCGGGCGATAAGAGTGCCATATGCTATAACCAGAGTAAAAATCATCCAGTCCGCCGAAAATCAAAAAACATACGATAAGCGCAAATAAAATAATGCCTTGCGAAAGCGCTTGGGCGTTGCTTTTATTTTCCTCAAGCCTACCGGTAGCCCCTTTTGTCACGCCGTAAAGTCCCGCAAACAGCAAACAAACTAGCATAAAAAAGCACAAATAGCTAAGATGAAACGACGCTACGTCGCCAAAGGCGGTTTTAGTCTGCGCTACGCTTATCGCAGGATAAAAATCCGCCATAAATTCCGTAAAGCCTCTAAAATCTGCGTGAGCGGACAAGATGTCTTCGGGCACGATAAATAGGCTTAAAGCAGCCAAAACATAAGCGATCAGGCTAACAAAAAAGGCGATTTCAAGCTTCCTTGCGGCCAATCTTAATCTTACTTTTAGTCTTATCATTTTCTTGCTTTATATTTTGATCGCAAACGGCACAAGCGGGAATCTAAAGAAATTTTAAATTCCGCGCGCCATGCGGTAGGATTTTAAAATTTCAGAGTCTGTGGTAGTGCTCAGCCAAATTTAGAATGCGAATTTAACCTATAAATTTGGCTGAATTTACGGACGTCAAATTTGCGGGCTAAATTTGACATCCGAATTTACGGTTTTAGTTTCTTAACCTCACCCGCCGCTCAGATACTCCTGCAGACTCATAACCTCCAGCGCGCAGCTAAATTTAAAGCGGCACTTTAAATTTAGACTAGCGCCAGCTTCAGCACCTCTTCGATCCGATCTACCGGCGTTATTTTCAGATCGTTTTTGACCTCGTCCGGTATCTCCGCCAGGTCGCGCTCGTAGTTTTTGCGCGGGATCAAAACCTCGGCGATTTTGGCTTTGTGCGCGGCGATGAGCTTCTCCTTAAGCCCGCCGATCGGCAGCACCTTGCCGCTTAGCGTGATCTCGCCCGTCATCGCTAGATCGGCGCGTACCTCGCGCTCGCTTAAAATCGACGCAATCGCCGTGCTCATCGTGATGCCGGCGCTCGGTCCGTCCTTCGGCGTCGCGCCTTCGGGCACGTGGATGTGAAGGTCGAATTTATTATAAATCTGCTCCGAGCTTTCGGAATTCTCCTCCGCGTCTAAATTTCGCGTCGCCGCAGGGCTTTTAGATGCGCCGCTATTTGCGCGCAATGCGGAGTTTTTGCCCGCGCGTGAGGCTTTTGCGGCGCCCGCCCCCATGTCTTGAGCGGCTTTGAGCTTGCCCTCGTCGATCAGCACCTTTACGACGCTAAAGGCGATTTGCGCGGATTCTTTCATCACGTCGCCGAGCTGGCCCGTGATCGTCATCGCGCCCTTGCCTTTGATCTTGACCGCTTCGATCTTGAGCACGTCACCGCCTACCGCAGTCCACGCAAGCCCGTTTACTATGCCGATTTGATCGCGTTTTTCAACCTCGTCGATCTCGAAAACCTTCTTATTTAGGAATTCGCTTAAATTTTTCGTCGTAACGATGATCTTTTTAAACTCTTTGTCTTTTAAAATTTTAACCGCGACCTTGCGGAAGATCGCTGCGATCTGGCGGCGCAAATTTCGCACGCCGCTTTCGCGCGTGTACTCTTCGATGATCTCGGCAAGGGCTGCGGGGTTGATCGCTACGTCGGCGGCTTTGAGCCCGTGGCGTTGCAGCTCCTGAGGGATCAGATAGTCTTTGGCGATCTGAAACTTCTCCTGCGGCGTGTATGAGCTAAGCTCGATAAACTCCATCCTATCGCGCAGCGGCGCGGGTATGAGAGATACGTCGTTTGCCGTGGCGATAAAGATAATCTTGCTAAGATCGATATTGAAATTTAGATAATAATCCCTAAAGCTCGAGTTTTGCTCTGGGTCTAAAATTTCAAGCAGAACCGCCGTCGGATCGCCCTTGTATGAGCTTGAAATTTTATCGATCTCATCAAGCACGATGACGGGGTTCATCTGATTTGCCTCGATGAGACCTTGCACGATGCGACCCGGCATCGCGCCGATGTAGGTGCGGCGGTGTCCGCGTAGCTCGTTTACGTCCTCGAGCCCACCTAAGGCGATGCGGATAAGTTTGCGCTTAAGCGCGGTCGCGATAGAGTTCGCAAGGCTCGTCTTGCCTACGCCAGGAGGGCCGTAGAAGCACAAGATCGCGCCGCCGTTTTTGCCGTCCTCTTTACTCTTCTTGCTGCTTGTGCCGCGAAGCTCCAAAAGCTGCTTTAGCGCGAAATACTCCTCGATGCGCGCCTTGGGCTTTTTTAGCGAGTGGTGGTCTTTATTTAGCTGAGCGGTAACGCCCTCGATGGACATCTTGTGTTTGGCGGTCTTTTCAAAAGGCACCTCCAAAACCCAGTCCAGATAGCTCTGCACTAGCCCCGCATCGGCGCTGTCCGGATGGAGACGGGCAAATTTATCGATCTGCTTTTTGATCTCTTTGTAGGCATCCTCGCCCAAATAGGGCTTTTTAGCCTCCAGTTTTTTGCGGTACTCCTCGATCTCGACATCGCGATCGGCATCGCCGCCGAGCTCCTTTTGGATCTGTTTGAGCTGCTCTTTTAAAAAATACTCTTTGTTCGTCTTGTCGATCTTGGAGTGAACTTTGCTTTTGATCTCCTTTTCGAGCCTTTGGGCTTCGATCTCGTCGGAGATGTAGTTGATGAGGTTGAAAAGGCGCTTTTGCAAGTTGCTCTCGGTAAAAAACGAGTAGGCTACCTGCTTTTTTAACCGCAGTGCGCTTAAAATGAGATCGCAGACGCGCGTGGCGTCGGTGCCGTCGTCGATGGTTTTTAGTAGATCGTTCGGGAAAAAATGCGTGAGCGTGCTAAGCGTCTTGGTTTTTTCCTTCAGTACGCTTACCAGCGCGTCTAATTTCTGGTCATTGCCGCGCTCGTCGTGGATGATATCGACGGTAGCGATTAGCGGATCTTGCGAAATTTCTTTTACGATTTTGCCTTTTAGCGCGCCTTGAAATAAAATTTTAACCCGACCGTCGGGAAGCGGTACGGTTCTCATCACGGAGCCCACGACGCCTGCGTTATAGATACCGCCGAAGCTTCTATCGCCGCTAAATTCCGACTTTGAGCTTACGACCATTATCATAGATTCGTTCTTGGCGGCTAGATCGAGAGCCTTTTTGTTATGCTCGTCGCCGATGAAAAGGGGCGCTATCATAAACGGATATAAAAATAGCTCGTCCTCGACGATGATAGGCAGATCGCTCGGGAAGGTTGTATTTTGTATCAGTTGCATCGCTCCTCCTACTCAAAAATCGCGCGATACCAAGGCGAGCGAGGTTTGATGACGTCGGTACCGTTTAATGGGGATTCTTCGATGCGCTGCTCGTAGATTTTGGCGGAACTTTCGCGGTCGGTACGCTGGTAAAGGTCTTTGATGTCGATATTTAGCTGATGCTCGGCAAGTCTGAGCTTCGTTAGCATCGTCTCAAGTAGCGGACGATACTCGCTCTGCGGATATTCAGCTATAAATTTTCGAATTTCGTCGATGCTGTTTAGCATTAGCTTTTGGTTGCGGTTCGGGCGGCTAAAGGAGTCGAAATTTGCTCTGATCTTTAGAAATCTCGCATATTCGATCTTTTGCGTCGTGCCGTAGAGGCGGATATACTCGTCTAGGTATTTGTTTGCTTTCTCATAGTTTTCATCCTCCACAAAAGCCCACGCCATAATGAGTGTCATCTCCTCAAGCAGAGGCGAAGCGATATGCTCGCTAGAAAAGCTAGTATAGTGCTTCTCGGCATCCTCCATGCTGGCGTTGTTTATATCTTCTAAAATTTTAGAATACCATGCCTCGGGGCTTAGATTAAAAAGCTCGTCGTCGCCTTTGCCACTGCAGCCGCCGATAAACGCGATAAATAGGAGAGCGGATAGAATTTTACTTAGATTTGTCATAAAAAATCCTTGGAATTTATTTAGCTTGTAATTTTATAGTCTTTGAGTAAATGCAAGCTTAAATTCCGCGTTCAAATTTAAAAATGGAATTTCTTTAAAATTTTTATGCGTTCGGGCTTAAAAATCTTTGTAAACCGAAAAAATTTACGCGATAAATTCTAAATTTAAGTTTAACAATAGTATAATTAGCGCCGATAACGCAGAGTAAGTTTGCGTTTCCGTAATTTCAAAATTTTAAAGAAAGGATGTAAGATGAAAAAAGGTTTTACTCTAATTGAGCTGATCTTTACTATCGTGATTTTGGCGATTACGACGATGGCGATCCCTCGTATCGTCGCGCAGACGACCGAGCTAAACGCCCTCGCGATCAAAGAGGAGCTCGTATATAACGCCAAAGCTTTGATGTCGCGTGTGTCTAAGGCGCAATGGGATAGTGCGTATGCTAATGATGCTACATGCGGAGGCGATGCGAGCTGCATGGATAGAATTTTGACCGTAACTCCAGGCGTAGATGATTCGGGCAATAGTACCAAGGAAGTTAGACCGGGGATTTTGCCGGAAGCTAGTCAGCGTGGAATCAGCTCCCAAACTCCGGCTACAAAAAAGCAATTTGGTAGAAATGGAATTTCGGTTGGCGGAGGTCGTTATAACGATATTGACGACTACGACCAGTTCACGACCGATATAAGAGTCGGTGATCTGGTAGGCTCTAGCAGCAAGGGTGACTTCATTCTAAATACTAGGATTAATATAGATGTGGATTATGTAGCAGAGCCTTTTACTGCTGCGCAGTATGCTACCGGTACCGATATAAGTGGTGTTCTTAGTGATAAGCCATCCAATGGCGCTGTTACCAATATCAAGATGGTTAGGGTTGCTGCTACGGATCTCAACGATGCTGTAGCGAGAGACGGTGCTGCTAAATCAGTCGTTTTAAAAGCGTTTTTATCTAATATCGGCGTCGGCGTCCAGACAACCGTTACTAGACGATATAACTGACAGGAGCGCGAGATGAAAAAAGGTTTTACCCTTATAGAGCTAGTGTTTGTTATCGTAGTGCTAGGTATCATCTCGATGTTTGGTGCCGATCTATACACGAAGATCTACAAATCCTACGTACATGTGCGCGCAGTAAACCAACTGGAAGCCAGAACGCAAAATGCGATGATGCTAATCACAAACCGCTTGGAGGATAGAATAAAAAGCTCTACCATAGGCAGGGAGCTTAGCTCAAATGAGTTTGTACCGATTAGTGATCTTACTGATCCGAAATACGACATACTAGAATGGATCGGTCAAAGCATAGAGACGAGAAATATAAATAAGAGAACTCCAGGTTGGAGTGGTTTCATGTCAATGTCTCAGCTTCGAGATGACAAATGGAAAGCAGGTATAGAAGATGCTGGCTATATTGGGAATACGAGAGCTGAATTTAATATGGTCTCCTTGGGTAGCGATTTTCCGCAAGTAGCTAGGATAGTTCAGAACTTAAGGGCTACCGCGTATAATACTCCGTCTAATAACACCCAAGTTGCCGTTATTTTTAGGGTCGTTACTAACGATGCCTCCCCTACTAGCGTAGGTATAGGCTTCGGCTACGATAGAGCGGTTCAAGCAAACGGTAGCAATCGCGTGTTGATCGCCGTAGGTACTCCTAGTGCTGCGGGTAGCGGTAATATGGAAGGCGAAACTATCAGGATAAATCAGTATCCGCTCAATCCAAATAACGATAACTCACAGGAATTCTCCGAGCAGTATTATATAGCTCATAGTGCCTACGCGATCGTTCCAGATTTAGGGGGTAGGGATAGTATTGTATATATGAGAGATAATGCTGGTAATGTATTAAGTAAAAATTTTGATTTGGTTTTAAAATATAATTATCGTCCATGGAGCACTGTTGCAAACGATGCGAACTCATACAATGTTGCTAGCAGCGCGTTACTAGCCGAGGACGTGAGCTTGTTTAGGTTCAAGGACGATAACGGCGCTGTTGCGCTTAAACTATGTATGAGAGATGACGGCAGAAATTTCGATCCCGCAGAGCTGGATCTAAACGTTTGTAAAGCACAGGTGGTGTACTAATGAAAACTATGCAAAAAGGCTTTGCTCTGGTAGCAGCCATATTTTTTATCATCATTGTAGCGACTACGGCAATTACGGCGTTATCTATCGCGTCTATGACGGCTCGCGATGTCAATAATATCCAAGGCAGGGAGCAGGCGCTACTGCTAGCTCAGAGCGCTACGGAGTTAGCCGTCCTTGCTATGCAAAAGCATGAGTATCTAACTACCGAGCTTAAGGAAAAGGGCTCTACTGCTGCGACTAATCCTACATTAAATACGATTACGCTTGAGTATCCGTCAAATGATCCGGCTCAAAAGATGTTTGATATCACCGTGACATTCGGATATTTCGATATACAGCTGGGTGCGCCCGGCAATCATACCGTCGCTTATAGTAATTTTGGGCAAGGCTCGTCAGAAAGTCTTGCGAACGGTAGTGTGGGCAGAATTTTAAGTCATGCCGCGCTTGTAGATGTGGTAGTAAAATCTAATGTAGCGGTTATGGGAAGGCCACAGATCACATATCATAGGCGTACTATTCAAAAACCATAATGCAAAGGAGAGACGATGAATTTAAATATCGTAGGTAAGCAGTTTGAGTTGACGGAGCCCATCAAAGAGTATATCGAGAACGCATTTGAAACGCTTGAGAAATATAATCTAGATCTTATCTCGGGACGCTGCGTAATCTCAGCCGACGAAAAACAGGGTAAAAAAGGCTTTGTAGTGGATTTTTCTTTAAATTTAGCGCATAAAGACACCATAGTCGTGCGCCAGAAAGATAAGGATCTCTATGCCGCCGTCGATCTCATCGTAGATCGCGCTTCAAAAGTGCTTCGCAGATACCACGATAAGGTAAATTCTCATAAAAATCGCGACGAAATGAAACAAAACGCCGTAGATAATGCAGTCGGTGCCAATAAGCTAAATTTAAATGATGAAGTCGATGAGATCGTCCCTACCGAGCTGGATCTATATAAGCCGCTAGAGATCGACGAGGCGCTAAATAAGCTTAAAGAAAGCACCGATCAGTTCTTGGTCTTTAACGATATGGATGCTAAAATGCGCGTGCTTTATAAGCGTAAGGACGGTAAATTCGGTCTGTTTTAGCTAAATTTCATATTCGGGTATTTGAAATTTCAAGCGCTCGAGTTCTGATGAAATTCGGATCGGGTGCTTTTTTAAAATCGTCTCTGTTATAACATAGCGCCGATGAACTTTGGAAAAATAGCTGGTCATGTTTTTGCAAAGTCTAAATTGCGATGTCTTTAATTCGCTGCACTAGGAATTTTTACAGAGTAATACCGCCCGATTTTTAGTTGTGACAAGCCTTGTTGCGAGAATTATCTACGAGCAGTGAAGCCGTAAAGCGAATGTGGGTGAAGTTGCATGAGCAAAAAATCGCGCTCAACTCGCCGTAAGCGAGCCGGCTTTTCGTAGCGGATGTAAAATTTATTTCAACATCAAATAGTAACAGAGCTTTTGAATTTTAAAATTTGCTGAAATTTTTGATAAATTTCCGCATTTTTTATATTTTATGAAATTTTTTCATCGTTAAGTTTTCATCGCGTTGTCGTTATTTGCCGTCCCATTTGAAATAAATTAAATTTTAATTATAAATCTTTCAAATTGCACTGTAATTTAAGCAAAAAAAATGTAAAATAATAGTCAAAAATTATGTTATTGACCGGAGGGTAGTATCATGAAAGTTAAGAGTTTTAGCTTTGCGCCCATTTTGGCGCTGTTGTTTTGTTTCGCGACGGGAGTATTCGCAGATGATGTTAGGTCGAACGTGAAGATAAATCCTGCTACCCCAATAAGCAACGAGTATCGTGACGATGGCGTGCTGGACGGAAAGATAGGCAGAAGTGGTTGGACTTGGAACGGAAATGAGGGTTTGTATAATTTCACCACTATAAAAAACTTTCCGTCTGACGAATTAAACCAAAAGCCGATAGTTAGATTCGGCGGTGCGGGCACATACGTCTTTGGAGACTACGCCGTGACTGGAAAGCCGGTGATTAAATTAAGCTGGCCTTCTGCTTTAGGCCATGGTTACATGTGGGGAGCAAAAGGCACATACATTAAAGATGACGGCGACGGACAGTTTTATTTGAATAGTTCAAAAGCTGTTTTGAGGCTTCCTAAGGGCGTGACTAAAGACGATATAGTCTATGCGAGACTTTATTGGCAGGGAAATATATTCAGCACGACTGATTTTGACAGCAAAGCAGAATACAACAGCAAAGACGGAAAAAAATTGACCGGTTTTGCTAAGGGGTATACACGGGTGAAATTTAAAATGAAAAGCTCGAAAGGTAAAGCTAGCATAATAGAAGATGTTTATAGAGATAGATGCGAAGGAACGGCTGCTTGGAACTTTTTGGCAGAATCTCGCAAGCCCTTACGTTTGCGTTTAAAATATGGCTGCACTAAAGATATTACCGATCTAGTCAAGACATATTTTGAACCTTATTCCGACAGCATTGAATTTACTGTAGGAAACGTAAAAACGAGTGATGGTGAGGATCAAAGCGGTGCAGATTTTACCAATGGAGAGTTCAACAGCGTTCGTCTTGGGCCGTACGGCGGATGGGGAATAATCGTAGTATATGATAAAACCGCCCCGTCCAGAAGGGCTTTGCTAGATAATTTACAATCTAACGATAGCGTAACGGGTCAAAAAATGACTTATAAAGAAGCCGTAGAATATAAAAATAAATATTTTAAACCAAAAAACGTAACTATTTACGGCGATTATTTTGTCCTCACCCCTTGGGATAAGGGATATACGCCTATAAACATTAACGCTACCATCAATGGATTTTATACACCTAGAAGTGGGTCCGTAAGTGCAAAGCTAGGGTTTTTAGGGTTTGGTGGCGAGAGACAAATGACCTCCGACGAGTATTTTAAAGTTCAACACAAAGGAACCGCACAAATGGATTCGCTATACGGATCCGGTGTGGTTAATCAACGGTTAGCTAACGATCGCGCTAATATATACGACGGCTCTGTCGCTTTACTTATAAATGATAACGGCACCTATAAGTATAGCTATCCATACGGCACTGGTTATTTAGGTGGATTTGATCTGGACGAATTCGATATCGGTTCAAAGATGAAGAATGCGCAATCTAGTCTAAACATCTCTTTGGGTGCGGCGTATGAAGATCTCAACGGAGGTCAAGCCGATCAAAACTTCATAAGTATGATTGCTATTTCCGCCGATTTGTATGTCCCTCAAATGTGCTATCAGTATGAAGTCTATAACGCCTCTAACTGGGTTAAATTCTTTGATAATGATGGTAACCGAAGAAGCGAAGAGGATGTAAAAAAACTACATGAACCTCCTGAGCAGATCAAAAACCCGGTAGTTGCGGGTGAAAATATCTATTATAGAATGAAATTTGAAAATAGATTGAATGGCGGCGATAGCGAAGATGCAGCAGGTGCGGTAGTATCGATCGACTTTGGTCAAGCCGGCGCTACCTATACCAAAGATAGCGCTACTATAAATAACGAGCTAGTCGTAAATGATCCTATCACTACCACTACAAATACCATACCTGCGGCGGCAGCCGATGAACTAGTCTATTTACGCGATGGTCAAAAGGGTGCATACGAGACTATGAAAGACGTCATAAAAGGTGGCACTCCAAACGTTACGAAGGCTATTTATAAAGATAGGCAGTTTACTGCGCTTGACGGTAATATATTGAAATTTTATATAGGTCAAGGCGCGGGAGACTTAACTCCTTCTTCAACACCGGGCGGTAGTCCTGTACTTGTAGGCGGATTAATGCAGCCAGGTAAAGCGGCATACGGCGAGTTTAATGCTACCGTAAATACGGGTGCAACCATATTGCAGGCTCCTGCCGTGACACTAAGTTATAAGATGAGCTTGGATATAGGCGGCGGTCAGCGAGTCTTCATAGAGATGGATAGCGCTTCTGAACTTGAATTATGCGACGCGACAAAGGTTTCTAAAAGCGTTAATATCCTACCTTTAAGCGGTTTACAGGTAGTCAATAAGAATTTTAGTAAAAATGACGACGACGATAGGCTATATACTCAAATCTCCGATAAGCCTTTCGATGCGAAACTCATCTTTAGACCGGATTATGAGAGCCAATTTTGTAAGAAGTATAAGGATGATACCGGTAAATGCGAGGAATACATCGACGCAGCCGCAAATTCTCCTTACTTCAAAAAAGATCCGAATACCGGCAAGCTCGTATATATCGGTAGTGAGGCTAGAAAGCTTGAGAAATTCGACTTGAGCGGTAAATTGTATTTATCCGTTGTCAGGGCGAGAAATGCCGCTACTACCTCGGATAAAGTTGCCGATAGCGATAAGGGGAATAGCGCAGTTTACTCATGCCGATCCGTAACCGATTCCTTAAAAATTCCGTTTAAGATGAAGGACAAAACCGATTACACTATCGATAAGGAAGTGGATTTTAAAGGAAAAAGTATTTTAGAGCTAAACGATATAGAGATAGGAGATGCGTATCAGGGTCTTACATTTATGCTTAGCTATCGTCCGGATAATCAAGTTGCCTCAGGATCCGATTTAGATCAGTATATAAAAAACAAAGATTTAAATAACAGCGATCCTAAGGCTTATTATTCGGAGCTCAAGAAATGGGAGCTTAAAAAGCGATATGGATATTGCGAGACAGGTGAGAATTTTAGCTGGTGCAACACAAAACTAACTGCGGAGCAAAAGAAGGACATTTGGGAGAATAAAATACAACCAGAGTTGCAGAAGCTTGAAGATAATATAAAGGCTGCTAAAGATGAGTTCGGAATTCAAATGTCAAAAGACGGCTCGTTCCACATATGCGGTAGCGATAACTTCGTGCTTCGCCCTGCATATTTTAATGTAGATACAGAAGCGCTGAAGAATTCGGGCAAGTATAGCAAGATCGTAGACACTACCGCTAGCGGTGATATAACTAAAAAGGGTGATGGCTCCAGCGTACTTAATCCTAGTAATCTGCGCGTAGGTGGTGATTATACACAAAATGCAGATATCTTGGCTCATGTAATATCGGCCAGAAGCTATAGCGGCAACTACGTACCTAACTACACAGCAGAAATTGGCGGGGATTTGGGCAATCAACGCTATCATCTACGTAAAAGCTATGGCGCGGATTCTGATGATACTCAAGATATATCAACCAAGATTCGCGGTATTCAAACCTACTTGCGTCCGTTTATATCTAATGAATGCGCGGCTAATGTCTCTACTCAATCCTATTATGTAGATAGAAAGAATGCTTCCACTACATTAAAACGTGGCGTTAAAGAAGATAGTTGTTATGGTGGTACCGCAGTGGAATATTCCGGTGCTAAATACAATGCCGAAACAGGCAAATATGAGATTGATCCGGAAGCTATCAAAAAAGGCTCTTTTGGCAAGAGTGATGATGTCTCGTGCGTATTAAATGGCACAAGCTCGAAATTCGACGCAGCATTTAGAAGAGTATGGGATAAAAACGCTATAAGCTTATGGGCAAATTTTAACGCTAGGAATATCGTAGAAGCAGGAGGCGTTGCGAAATTTGATAGCAAAGGTCATGTTCAAGGCGCATATCTGATGACTCAGTCTAGAAAAGATCCGGAAGCTAAAGATAAAAGCTATGCCGTTATCTATACCGAAACCATAGGTAAAGATGCCGATAAAATTTTTAATTACTATAATGTCGGCGATGTGCTGGTAAATATCTATGATAACTCGTGGACGGATGCTTATTCCGATCAGACATACTCTAAGAAGTGGAAGAGCGCTAAATGTATCATCAATTCATCTAGCAATACTCCTAATGCTAAAGGTATGATAGGCTGCGACGTAGGTATGAGGCTTGCTGCTAACAAAGATAAAGCGATAAATGATAATATCGTATTACGCTACCGACCGGATCGTATCAGGGTATCTCTCACAAGCCTCGATAACGGCGTAACAAGCGGCGTAGGTGATAATAATATCACGGGCGGGGTATCTGCGTATACATATTTCAATGCTCCGGATATTGAGAATAATGTAGTAATATATGGTAGTGATAACTCTACGCAAAATTTAGCGGTGACGCATCAGATAAGTCAGCTAGCCAAGCTTAAGGTCAATGCCGTAGCATATCTATCCGACAAGGTCTATAAAGATGTCATCGCTACGCTTTATGACGGGTATAAACAAGATGTTGGCGGCACTCCTCAAGCCGTGTGCGGATTTTCAAGCGATCTTGATTTTGCGCTAAATTTCGGATTTGATTGTGCTAACAATAATGCCGACGGACGTTGCTCCACAGCTACCGCTAGGAGAACTGGCGGAGATACAAATTATGTACCGTATCCCGATAGGGCTAATGTTATCTACAATATTCCTGGCGGTACGCAGTTTTTTGCTAGCAATTCTAACGAGTGTCTAGGCGCTACGGGATATGATAGTAGATGCTATAAATATAACGTAAGAACTCTAAGTACCACTATAACCGGTGGAAGAAGAGACTGGAATGAGGCCGCTTCCGCCGGTGATGCGGGCTACGGTATGCCTATACCTCTTAGTATCGCCCTTAATTACTATTCAGATGCTACCCTAAGAGGTGGACTTATCAATAGGCCGCAAGGCGGTACGGGAATCAGGTATGACTCGAAGTCGGATCAATTTAGAATTTTGGCGCAAGGATTTAGAGAGGGGCAAACTCCTGACTCGACTGTATATTTCAACTTCGATAGAATGCATAAAACCCCTAGCACGCCGGTGCTTATCTATGCTAGTGACTTTGATGTCAGAGATGCGAAGAAGGGCGATCTTAAAACCTATGGAAAGTTTTGGCCGTCTAAGTTCGATAGCTCATATAATGCTATCTCGGATACTAACTCCGAGGATTATAATGAAGACAATATAAAGATATCAAAGGAGGATTTTGATACATTTATCACTAGAAAAGTTGAAGATACGACGGGAGTTAAAAAAGCAAAAATGAGCGTTGCAAATAAAGCTGATTATATAGCCGCTGCTAATTCCAATAGTAAGACCTATGCAACAGGTACGACCGTTACGGATTTTAGTGACAATATAGGTACTTATGCACTATTCGTCTACGGTACGTCGTATGATAAGAGCTTGGGGTCCAGAGTCTATCAGGCTACTACCAGAACCGGGGTAACCGTGCCTGTTTATGCGCAGATTTATTGCGGCAGAACCGATAGGTGCGCGAATATGCCTGCTCCTAGCGCAGAACTTGCTTATGAAGCCCCTAACTCGAATATATTTACCGTGCTAGCGGCTCAGGATCCTAGCTTGACCGATTTTACGAAGTTCGTAGTAAATACTAGGGCTACTCTAAATAATATAGGCGCAGAGTTTGTGAGTGCCTATAACAGCTTTACGACTTCTGGCGTAAATATTCACAGGGGTAATGTAGTAGACAGAGGCAAGGAAGACGTAGATATTAGGGCTACCGTACCGGGTCAAGCTACTATACGTATCGTCACTAATCCATGGCTTATCCATACGCCTGCCGGAAATCAGAGAACTATGTTTACGGTAGCGGGTGGAGCCTATTCTAGCCAGTACTCGGGCGTACCGCAGTATTTTAATCCTCTTATTGTAAACGTAAGGGCTGCTAACCCTACGGTTTGGGGCGGAGAAGGTCAAGTCAAGTCTGGTACGGAAGATGATGTAGGATCGTTTGCCGGTGGTAGCACGTCAGATAATAGTACTAGTGATACTTCTACGAAGAAGCTAGATACGGGAGATGTCCGCGATATCTACAACCAAAAGACCGATTGGTAATCTCTGCGTCAAACTCGCGATACAAAGGCTAGCCTTTGGGCTAGCCTTTTTTTATGGGCTAAATTCTAGCCTCATAGTGGTAAGATTTTTAAATTCTACTTCCCGTATTTGCGCCTAGAAATTCCATAGGAGTAAATTTCATCAAATTTCAATCGGTAAAATTCTGCCCTTGAGCCTTGGCGAGCAAAATCTTATCGCGTAATCTTGATAGTAAATTTTACCCGTTGAAATTCCACATTCCATGGCGACGTAAATTCTGCGACCGATCCCTACAGTAAGAATTCCGAGGCGAAATTTCGCAGCGGGTTTTACCGCACGATATTTTTGATCTTTGGCGTCACGGGCTTTGTGCTGCGCGGTCTTATAAAATTTGCCGTAAAGCTTATCGCGAGTTTTACTGCGCGGAATTTTACGTTTTAATGCGTCAAATGTAGCTGTGGAATTCCACTGAGCAAAATCTCGCTTGTACGCTGCTCTACCGCCTCGTGCATTGTAAGGTGCTGCAGAATTTCACTAGGCAGAATTCTGCCTAGCTCTATTGTAAGAAGTTCTACGCCTAGCTCTCGCCGTAAATTCTGCCACGGCAAAGCTGCCCTAGCGATAACGCCAAAATTCTATCACTCAAAGCCGCGTTTCGCGCTCTTTATTTAAAATTTTGTTTCGCCCAACCTGCCTAATTCTATCGTATGCGATTCCGTCCGCTCATTTACCCGTTTTTAAATGAAATTTCGGCACAATGCGGCTTAAAATTTCACCAGGGAAAACCATTTGAAAACAAAAAATATTAGAAATTTCAGCATCATCGCGCATATCGACCACGGCAAATCCACACTCGCAGACCGCCTAATCAGCGAGTGCAACGCCGTCGAGGCGCGCCAGATGAGCAGCCAGATCATGGATACGATGGATATCGAAAAGGAGCGCGGCATCACGATCAAGGCGCAGTCCGTGCGGCTCGAGTACGAGCTTGGCGGCGAGAAATACGTTTTAAATTTGATCGACACCCCTGGCCATGTGGATTTTAGCTACGAGGTCTCGCGTTCGTTGGCTAGCTGCGAGGGGGCGATCCTCGTCGTGGACGCGAGCCAAGGCGTGCAGGCGCAGACTATCGCAAACGTCTATATCGCGCTACAGCACAACCTTGAAATCATCCCCGTGCTCAACAAAATCGATCTGCCCGCCGCCGATCCGCAGCGCGTAAAAGATGAGATCGAGCACGTCATTGGGCTTGATTGCAGCAGCGCGATCGAGGTCAGCGCCAAGACGGGTGTGGGCATCAAGGAGCTTTTAGAAGCGATAATCACTCGCATTCCCGCGCCCAAAACGGACGACGCCGCGCCGCTTAAGGCGCTCATCTACGACAGCTGGTTCGATAACTACCTAGGCGCGCTCGCGCTTGCGAGGCTATACGACGGCGTACTGAAAAAGGGCGACGAGGTCTATATCATGGGTAGCGAGAACCGCCACGAGGTGCTTGATCTGATGTATCCCAACCCGCTCGCGCCCGCTAAAACCCGCGAGCTTAGCAGCGGCGAAGTGGGCATCGTCGTGATGGGGTTAAAAAACGTCGCCGACGTGCAGGTGGGCGATACGATCACGCTTTTTAAAAATCGCGCCGTCGCGCCCGTGGGTGGCTTTGAGAAGGCCAAGCCCTTCGTGTTTGCGGGCATCTATCCCGTGCAGACCGATAAATTTGAAGATCTACGCGACGCTTTGGACAAGCTCAGCCTAAACGACAGCTCGCTTAGCTACGAGCCCGAAACGTCGCTCGCGCTAGGGTTCGGCTTTCGCGTCGGGTTTTTGGGGCTACTGCATATGGAGGTCGTGAAGGAGCGGCTTGAGCGCGAGTTCGATCTCGATCTCATCGCCACGGCGCCTACGGTGACCTACGCCGTGTATCTCACGGACGGCTCGTGCGTGCGAATACATAGCCCCAGTGAGCTTCCAGCGCCAAATTTTATCGAGCGCATCGAGGAGCCCTACGTCAGGGCGACCATCATCACTCCGAGCGAGTTTTTGGGCAATCTCATCAGCCTTTTAAATTTGCGCCGCGGCATACAAACCAAGATGGACTACATCACGCCCGAGCGCGTCCTGCTCGAATACGACGTGCCGACAAACGAGATCATAATGGACTTTTACGACAAGCTTAAATCCTGCACCAAGGGATATGCGAGCTTTGATTACGAGCCGATCGATTATAGGCGTGGCGATCTAGTCAAGCTCGACATCCGCGTCGCGGGCGAAGCGGTCGATGCGCTCTCGATCATCGTGCCCGCCTCAAAGGCCGAATCCAAGGGGCGCGATCTCGTCAAAGCGATGAAGGAGATCGTGCCGCGGCAGCTTTTTGAGGTCGCGATCCAAGCGAGCATCGGCAACAAGATCATCGCTCGCGAAAACATCCGCGCCATGGGCAAAAACGTGACCGCCAAGTGCTACGGCGGCGACATCACGCGCAAGCGCAAGCTGCTCGAAAAACAAAAAGAGGGCAAGAAGCGCATGAAAGCGATCGGCAGGGTAAATTTGCCGAGCGAGGCGTTTTTGAGCGTGCTAAAGATCGATTAAATTTATCGCACGGGTAATCTAAATTTCATCTTTTTTCATCTTTTGTCGCGCGGTCGTAAAATTTGCTTTTAAACTTTAACGATCGCTCGGGCGGTTTAAATTTAGCGGCTCGTCGTTCGGTATTAAATTTCGTCTTTAAATTTTACTATCTTAAGAGGCGATCTAAATTTTATGACTGTACGGCTTTAACTATCGCTTGCCGCCTGAGCTGATACATTCGCTGTTGCGCGCGCCGGTTTTGTACCGCTTTAAGCTCTAGCGCTCGCTGCTCGGTCGTAGAATTCTGCTGCTTGCCGTTAGGCTAAAATTTCGCCTTTCAAATTTAACGATCGCTCGGGCAGTTTAAATTTAGCCGTCCGTCGACCATTGCAGTCGCGTCCGCAGCTCGGCTACAAAATTTTATCCCGACGGCGCCCTGCTATGAAATTTTATCCATCGCGGCTTTATAAAATTTGATTAAATTTTGCCCCTTTGTCGCGCCGCGTGAAATTTTCATAGCACGAGTGTTTTATAACAAAGCGGCGTATAAGAGGGCGCGCCGATAAATTCCACAGAAGTGTTAAATTTATCGGCGCGAGATCAAAGGAGTAAAAATGAAATTTTTAGATCGCTTAGGCGCGGATAAGAGCAGCTTTATTGATCTGTTTTCGGCATGTTTAGGCTGCGGCGCAAGGGTGCAAGAGATGGGCTCGAAGCTGATTGTAAAGGGCAGGCGTCGCTCTGTGGATCTAAAGCGCGGCGAGATCAGTTTCTGCGATAATGCGCCGCGCGCCATTTGGTGTATCGGTAGCGAAGCAAGCGACAACCGCACGTGGCTGTGGGGGTACGAGAACATAAAACGCCTCGATGAGTGGCCACTTGCCTTTGCGCGAGATGTGCGCGATTTTGGCTTGCAGCACGGGCTAGAGAAGCTTAGCACGCCCAAGCTTGCACTAAGTGCGGAGATAAACGGGCATGCTCTAAGCGCGATTGCGTGCGGGCTATCGCAGGAACCTGCAATCTACTACCGCTGTCCGCACGCAGGCGGAGCGGTGTTTGTGGCGTTTGCGGCAGATGAGTGTGTGAGCTCCGATGGCACGATCAGAGGCGGTATGGGCGCAAGCAAGCTCATATCTTTGGCGCGCGATTACACAGGTGCATTTAAGTCAAATCACGCCGTTTTATCGGGGGCGCTTTTGATGAGAAACGGCACGAAATTTAGCGAAGCGGCGGGCAAGATCGTAGCAAATTTTAAAAATGATGCGCTCTTTTCGTTTGATAATTTGGGGCGGCTAAGCGAGGTGGAGTTTGCCGTATAGAGCCGCAAATCTCGCGCCGTGCATTCCAGGGCTTTGAAATTTACGCCGTAAAATTTTGCCCTGTAAATTTATATCATAGAATTTTGCGCCTCGGAATTTTGCTTGGTAGAATTTGTATCGCGGAATTCTGCCGCGTGGAATTCTGTCTTAAAATTTTGCGTCGTAAAATTCTGCTACCGGGTCTATACCTGAGCCTTTAAATTTTAAGCCAAAATTAGCCGCCGTCGATGTCGAAATCAAGATGCTCTTTGAAATAGGCGCGCAGCCTGCGGCGGTCGTTGCGGCCGGGCGTGATCGCAAACCACAGCACGCGGTCGTTTAGATCCTTACCGCGGATCAGTACGGTGTCGCGCAGCAAGATATCGTGAAAGTCGCCGTTTAGTTTCCAAGATGAGAGCGCCTTGGCAAAGAAAAAGATCACGATGCCCGCCGCCAGCATCTCATATGCCATAGTTAGCTGCTTGCTCATGGCGATACCCACTAGCCATAGCACGATTATCAATCCGATCCCAAATTTAAAGAGTTGCTCGTTTTTTACGTAGCGGGAGTGCTTAAGCGCCGTGTAGCTCGTGCAGGTGCGTAAAAAGCCGGGCGTAAGCTTAATGTAGTCGATATTAGAGAGCAGGATCTCTCTATTATGCGCGCCCGAGACGAAGGTGATCGCATAGTCGTTAAATTTATACAGCCCATCGCCGTCACTTCCTTTATACCAAGCTATACCGGCGATTATAAGTCCCAATAGCCCATTGCTGTAACGCCCTCCTCCACGGCTTTCTGCGAAAAGGAGCTTATCTAAATCAAGCCCGGTTAAAACGCCGTAAAAAAATATAAAAGCCATCATCGTAACGGAGAATATCACGATGAAAGAATTGTCGTTTTTGACGCTAAATCCGCCTGCACTCGTGGTTCGTGCGCCGCGGCTGCGAAGGGCGGCTTTGTAGTCTTTGGTAGTAAAAGTAGGCATCAGCTTCCTTTATTTCAGGCTTTCAAAACAGCTTGCGCGCGCTTTTAAAGCCCGTTTAAAACGGCGTAATTTTATAAAATTTCAGATCAAATTCGGATTAAATTTTAAATTTGAAGAGGCTTTGAAATTTAAGCGGGTTTCAAATTTAAAGGATTTGAAATTTAGCCGTCTAACTGCGCTTAAATTTTTTGCGCTTTCGCTCAAATTTATAAAAAATTCGACGCGAAGCGGTACCGAAAGATCGTAAATTTAGCCCGAGCTAAACCCCATTTTTGTATAATCGCACAAAATTTTAAAGGAGAAAAAATGAAAAAAATTTTTGCTTTGCTTCTTGCGGCGCTATTCTTTGCCGGTTGCGGGCAGTCTCAGCCGAAAGTGCCGATCGCAAGCGCGTATAAATTCAAGGGCATTACCTACTACCACATCCAAAACCATAATCCGAAAAAATTTGTCTATCAATCGCCGGAAGCAGTCGAGAAAAAGTACAATGAGCAGCTTTTAGCGGCGCTAAAAGAGGCGAACCTGCTGGATCAAAACTCTATCGACGAGCTTAAAATTACAATAAAGCACCACAGGGGCTTTACGGGCGAAGCTACTCCGTTTCCTAGCGATAGAATCGGTGGCATAGAGTTTATTTATGAGGTTAAACTAGTAAGAAACGGCCAAATTTTAAGAAGCTACGTGCAAAATGACATCGAGCATTACGATCCGGGATTTTTCGGCAATATGAAAACCATAGCGTTGCAAAATACGGATGATAGCTATGAAAATACCGCAATTACGGCTCTTGTCAAGCATTTGATGGAGATTATAAAGAAATTTTAGCGGCCAGCTTGGGCGCAACGCACGTGCCCGATGCCGCATTTGACTAAATTATAAATGATTTTGACGCCTTGCTGGCTTTTAAATCGCGGGATTTTAAAAAATCGCTGCGAGCTTGAGTGGTAAAATTTAAAGAAGCGAATTGCTTGAGGGCTACCGATATATCGATAGCCCGTCGCCAATGAAGCGGCGAACACTTGGGAAAACGGCATTTAAGTCCTTACAATACTCTAAAATATAAAGAATTTCGGCGCTAAAATTAAACGCGATCGGCGGGTGCATTCTTGCCGGCGCGTGCTGCGGATTTCGCGGCGAAATTTAAAACGTAGTTTTGCACGATTTAGAGGATGCGAGTTTTGCAGAAGCTCGGCCACACAAGACAGATGGCGAATGCGCGGCAAATTATCATAAATTTAAAGCGTAGCGGCGCTACGCGGTCTCATCAAATATGCAGAAAATTTTACGGCAAATTTAAAACGCAGTCTAGCGGAGTTAATATGGCGGATTAAAATGCGACTTGCAGCGGTTGGTGCGGTAAATTTGCTCTGCGATTGCAGTTAAATTTTTCCGCCGCGCGGAGTAAATACATTATATATTGAATAGCAAATAAAAGTATGAAATAGAGTTAAATTTTCCGCCGCGCGGAGTAAATACCGCGCAGAGTTAAATTTGCCGCATAGAAGCTAAATTTTGCGCCGCAGTTAAATCGACAATAGTTAAATCGCAGCGAGCTAAAACGCTATAAATTTAGAGCTCGCGGGCGTAAGCGCTTGACTTGCGGTTGAGCCGAGATCTTTTATTATAAGATGCCTATTGTTCGCATTCCTGCAGCTGTATAAAACAAACGACGCCGCATTTTAAATTTTAAAATTTTATTTGAATAAGCTATTTACGCTCTCGTCGTGATATACGCGCCTGATGACCTCGCCGAAGAGCGGAGCGACGCTGATTACCTTGATGCGGTCGCTTTCCTGCTTTAGCGGGATCGTGTCGGTCACGACTAGGCCGTCCAGCGCGCCGCTTTCGATGCGCTCATATGCCGGGCCGCTTAGCACGGCGTGCGTGCAAAACGCACTGACGCTCTTCGCGCCCTGTTCCTTAAACGCGCCCGCAGCCTTGACGATGGTTCCCGCGGTATCGATCATATCGTCGATTAGGATCACGTCCTTGCCCGCGACGTCGCCGATGATGTTCATCACCTCGCTTTTGTTCGCCTCCTCGCGGCGCTTATCGACGATCACCAGATCGAGCGAGAGCTTTTTAGCGAAGCTTCTGGCGCGCGCGACGCCGCCAACGTCGGGGCTAGCGATGATCGGATTTTTTAAATTTTTCTCTTTTAGGTAGTCCAAAAATATCAGCGAGCCGTAGAGGTTATCGACCGGCACGTCGAAAAAGCCCTGTATCTGCCCCGCGTGCAGATCCATCGTGACGACGCGGTCGATCCCCGCCGTCTGCATCATATTTGCCACGAGCTTCGCGCTGATCGGCACGCGCGGGGCTGCTTTGCGGTCTTGGCGAGCGTAGCCGAAGTAGGGCACGACCGCCGTGATCGAGTTCGCGCTGGAGCGCTTCAGCGCGTCGGTTAGGATCAGAAGCTCCATCAGATTGGAGTTTGCGGGCGCGCAGGTCGGTTGGATGACGAAGACGTCCTTGCCGCGCACGCTCTCGCCGATCTGGACGCTGATTTCGCCGTCGCTGAAGGTTTTGATCGCGCACTCGCTAAGCGGCAGCGAGAGATATTTGGAGATTTTTTTGGCAAATTCGGGATTTGCGGTGCCGGAGAAAATTTTATATCCGCGCATTTTGATGACCTTTGGATTGAAATTTACTCGAATTCTACACCAAAAGCGCTAAATTTTAGCTAATTCGCCCGCCGCGCTCGCGTAAAATTCATAAGCGAGCATCGCGGATCGCCGCACGTTTGCGAGATAAATTCTTTAAAATTTCAGGGCGGCTAGGCTTGTCGCGGTCTTATTCTGGCGAAATTTGGCTTTGGATTGTAGCCGATACGCGCGCGGGTCATCGTAGCCCGCGTTTTGTGCCAGTAGCTGCGCGGATGCGGCTAAAACCGTATTGAAAGGTTTTATGAAAGTCTGAGGGAACGCATCAAACAGAGATGTGGCTAAAACCGTATCGCAGAGGGCGGGGCGCCGATTAGCACGGAATTTTATATTTGCGATACAGACAGGCAAAATTTTATCTTTGGAATCATAGTGAGCGCGCGTTTAAATTTAGATTTGAGCTTGCACAGGACAGACTGCGCGAATACTTTGCGGCGCGCTAAATTTAGGCTGCCGCGGCGCATAAATTTTATATTTCTTGGGCGGTTAAATTTAAAATGTGCTTTGCTTTGGTGAAAATTTAAAACTCGCTTTGACGATCAAATTTAAAAAATCGCTCTTTAGAGCTTGATTGTGCGCCGCGAAATTTTAAAATTTATCGTGCGAGCTCCATTCGCCGCGTAAATTTAGATACTGCCTTTGCCGCTTCAATTTTAAAATCGTGCAGGTTTGCTTCGTAGCGTAAATTTCGGAATCGTTTTTTGAGCGCTCAAATTTTAAAAATCGCGCGGAGATAAATTTAATCCGAAGAAAGCGTTATTCCGTGATTTTGGTGGGCTCGCCGAATAGCCTATTCATTTCGGAGATTAAAATTTCCTTGCCGTCCTGCGCGCCGTTTGCGAGCTCGGCGAGGCCTGCCTTGGCGGCGCGCACGCTCTTGCTCGTATCGCGGGGCTTTGCGGCGTAGTTTTGCGGATCGGTGGATCTTAGCAGATCATCTTTCTCCCCGCCGTCATCTCCTGAAGAAATTTCGGAATTTTGCAGCTTAGAATTTGAAGCGGAATTTTGCGAATTGGAATTCGTCGCGGAATTTCGCTGCGCAGAATTTTGCGTAGTAGAATTTTTCGAATTTTGCTGCTCGGAATTTCTTCCCGCATCCGTTTGCAATTTTGCGGCTTGCGCCTCATTTGCGGCGGAATTTATTTGCGGTGCACAGCTCTGCTCGCTCTCTTGCACGCCGGTTAAATTCCTATGATCTTGCTCGCCCGTTTGCGTAGATTCGGGATTTTCTTGCACGCTGCTAGAGATTGAGCTTTCAGTAAAATTTTGTGCCGCGGAATTTACAGGGCTTTGCGAGGTCAAATTTGCAGGGCGCGCAGTATCGGCGCTGGATTCGGAAGTCGCGCCTTGCGTATAATTCTTGCTTTGTGTAGCGGTTGTGCCACCTGCGGAATTCCGATCGCGCTCGCTTTGGGCGGGATCATCGCCGTTTTGCGGCGCACCCTGCTCGATTTTGATTTTCGCGCTCTCGCCGAAGAGTGATTTTAACACGCTATTGATCGCTCGTGAGCCCTTGCGCAGGTACTCTCTGTCCTGCCCCTGCGCGCGCGAGAGCAGATACAGCGTGCCGCGTTCAAATTTTAAAAATTCCACGCATTTGCTAAATTTCTCGCCCAGATCGTAATCGCGGTCGTAAATTTTGGCTAAAAAATTCTCGTAAATTTCATTTTGAGCGCCCGTTTTGACGGACGAGTTAGAATTTTGCGCCTGCGCCGCCGCACCGCCTGCGTTTGGTTTTATTTCGTCGCTCGCGTCAGAGCTTTGTTTTGCGGCAGCGCTTGCGACAGAGTTTTGCGCCGAGCTTGCAGGACGTTTTGCGCTTGTCGTAAAGCTAGGCACGCCGCTTGTCGCGCCATTCGCCTCGCTCGGTGCAAAAGTAGCGCCGCCCGGCTCGCTATTTGGCGCAAAATTCGCGCTTTGGTTGGAATTCGACCTAAAATTCGGCGCAGAGCTTTGCGCGTTTAAATTAGGCGCCGAAGCAGAAGCATAGCCCTCGCCTTGATCCAGGGATCTTCCGACCTCTATGAGCTCGTCGATCTCGCGCAGATTTACCGCCTCCATCATCATAAAAATCATCATAGAAATTGCGTAGGTGTTGTCCGGGCTGATGGCGAGCATGCTCTTAGCGCCCGCTAAAATGCGGAAAAACCGCTCATACATCAGCAGGCTAAATTTCGCGTCGCGGCGCAGGAATTTATCCTTTAAATTTGCGATCATCTCGTCGATTATCGTCTCGGCGTTGTAGTTTTCGACCTCTTTGATGATCTCGATCGCGCCCGCGCGGTCCTGGCGCAGCACGACGTCTAAAATTTCGCCGATTTTAGCGGGATCGAGCAAGCCTAACATATCGGCGATCGCGCGCTGCGTGATGCCTTCGCGGCTAAAGATAATCGCCTGATCGAGGAGCGTGAGCGTGTCTCGTAGCGAGCCTGAGCCGCTACGCGCTAAAATTTCAAGCGCGCCCTCTTCGTAAGCGATATTTTCGGTTTTTAAAATTTGCTCTAGATGCGCTACGACGGCGCTTTTGGCGATCGGCTTAAAGCGAAAGTGCTGCGTGCGCGATAGCACGGTGACGGGAAGCTTGAGCGGATCGGTGGTCGCAAGGATAAATTTTACGTAGCTAGGCGGCTCCTCAAGCGTCTTTAAAAGCGCGTTGGAGGCCTCTTTGGTGAGCATATGCACCTCGTCGATGATGAAAATTTTAAAGCGCGCGCTTGCGGGATGATACTTCGTCTGCTCGATGAGCTCGCGAATATCGTCGATCTTGCGGTGGCTGGCGGCGTCCATCTCGATGATGTCGATGTGGCGCCCCTCGTTTGCCATTACGCAGTTATCGCAGAGCTCGCACGGCTTGCCGGTGGGGCCTTTGTCGCATAAAAGCGCTTTGGCAAAAATCCTAGCCGTCGAGGTTTTGCCGCTGCCGCGAAGTCCGCTGAAAAGATATGCGTGGCTCAGCCTGCCCGAATCCAGCGCGTGCGCGAGGCTTTTGGCGACGGCGTCTTGACCGATGAGCTGATCGAAGCTTTTGGGTCTGTATTTTAAAGCGAGTGCTTGCAAAATTTCTCCTTTGATCTCGCAATGATACAAAAAAATCTATAAATTTTAAATTTAGTGCTACAATGCGCCCGAATTTCAGAAAAAGGATAAAAATGAAAAAATTTTTAATCGGCGTATTTGCGCTATTTTTTGTCGCTTGCTCGCAAACCAGCAGCGTCATCAGCTTAAATCCGTATCTTTCTAAGGCCGATCAGACCGTAAGCGGCAAGTCGGTAAATATCAACGCGATCAACGATCAGCGCGAAAATCAGATGGTAATCGCCGTCATCAACGATAATAACGGCAAGCTGGTCGATGAGGTACTTTTAAAAAACAATCTCTCGGCGTGGTTCGACAAAGCTTTACGCGCGGAGCTTGAGGCTCGCGGCGTAAAGATCGATCCGGCAAGCCCGAATATCGTAACCGTAAACATTAGAAGCATCTCGGCGGCGATCAACGGCTACTCGAAGGAAAATATGAGCGCAAGAGGCGAGGTCGCGATCTCTATCGTGCAGGGCAACAAAACTACGACCAAGCGCGTTTCGCAGGATCAGAGCCAATTTACGGCGCTTCGCACGGCTAGATCGCTTAATCCTTTCGTGCAAAGCTTGCTTGGCGACATCGTCAAAAAATCTGCCGATCAAATCATCTCTACGCTTTAGATGCGCTGCGTAAATTGCGGCGCGTTTAGCCTGCGCACGATCTGCGCCGCCTGCGCCGCAAATTTAGCCGAATGCCGTCTAAGTATGCGGCAGGTGGAGGGCTTTAGCGTATTTTACTACTACGGCTACTCCGAAATTCGAGAGCTTATACTTTCTAAACATCACGAATACGGCGCTGCAGTGCTTGCGCGCATAGCCTCTTTAAGCCTAGCGAAATTCCCGCTTCATCTGCAGCGCGAAATTTCTGCAAATCCGCAAAATTACGAAACGTTTAAAACGGACGGGATTTTTAAATTTAACGCCGTGCCGCTGGATGATGACGCTCGCAGCGGCTATTCGCACACGGCGATCCTAGCTCGCGCGCTAAAAAGCGAACTGATTGAGCCAAAATTTCACTGCCTGCGCGCGCAAAACCGCGTCAAATACACGGGGCAGAGTTTGGAATTTCGCCTAAAACACAAGCGAAATTTTAAAATTTTAACCCCGCCGAAATTCCCCGTGATCCTAGTAGACGACATCATCACCTCGGGTCTTAGCATGCTGCAAGCACGCGAGAGCTTGATCGATGGCGGCTTTATGCCCGTGTGCGGCTTGGTTTTAGCTAA
Source organism: uncultured Campylobacter sp. (assembly GCF_937921625.1). Taxonomy (GTDB): domain Bacteria; phylum Campylobacterota; class Campylobacteria; order Campylobacterales; family Campylobacteraceae; genus Campylobacter_B. The sequence continues at coordinate 85,898 of NZ_CAKZTI010000005.1, forward strand.
TGCAAAAGAATAATTCGCTATAATCGCGCTTTAAAATTTAAAAGGATATTTATGCAATCAAATATGTTTGAAAATCAGGAGATCATCGATATCGACGTCGAAGAATCGATCAAGACGAGCTATCTTGATTACTCGATGAGCGTTATCATCGGTCGTGCGCTGCCGGACGCCAGAGACGGCCTAAAGCCGGTGCATAGGCGAATTTTATACGCGATGAACGATCTTGGCGTGGGCTCTCGCCAGCCATACAAAAAATCCGCCCGTATCGTAGGCGACGTCATCGGTAAATACCATCCGCACGGCGATACCGCCGTTTATGATGCGCTCGTGCGAATGGCGCAGAGCTTTTCGATGAGAATCCCTTCCGTCGACGGTCAAGGTAACTTCGGATCGATCGACGGCGACGGCGCGGCGGCGATGAGGTATACCGAAGCGCGTATGACGCCGCTAGCCGAAGAGCTGCTAAAAGACCTGGATAAAGAGACGGTCGATTTCGTGCCGAACTACGACGAGAGCCTGAACGAGCCCGACGTCCTGCCTGCGCGCGTGCCGAATTTACTGCTTAACGGCTCGAGCGGAATCGCCGTAGGAATGGCGACGAATATCCCACCGCACAGCCTAGATGAGCTCGTGGGCGGTCTTTTGATACTGCTTGAGAATAAAAACGCAAGCCTAGAGGAGATCATGGGCGAGATCAAGGGCCCTGATTTTCCGACCGGCGGCATCATCTACGGCAAAAAGGGGATTATCGAGGCGTATAAAACGGGCAGAGGGCGCGTTAAAATTCGCGCTAAAACCCATATCGAAAAAAAGGCTAGTAAAGACGTCATCGTAATTGACGAGCTGCCGTATCAGACCAATAAAGCGCGCCTGATCGAGCAGATCGCAGATCTCGTAAAAGAAAAGCAGATCGAAGGCATCTCCGAAGTGCGCGACGAGAGCGATCGCGACGGAATTCGCGTAGTAATCGAGCTTAAGCGCGACGCGATGAGTGAGATCGTGCTGAATAATCTATTTAAGCAAACCACGATGGAGGCGACTTTCGGCGTGATAATGCTCGCAATCGACGGCAAGGAGCCGAAGATTTTTACGCTGATAGAGCTTTTGAAACTGTTTTTGAACCACAGAAAAACCGTCATCATCCGCCGCACGATTTTTGAGCTTCAAAAAGCGCGCGCTAGAGCGCACATCCTGGAGGGCTTAAAGATCGCGCTAGATAACATCGACGAAGTGATCGACGTGATTAGAAATTCCGCCGACACCAACGTAGCGCGCGAAAATTTAATGAGCAGATTCGGCCTCAGCGAGGCGCAATCGGGTGCGATCTTGGATATGAGGCTAAGCCGCCTCACCGGACTTGAGCGCGAAAAGATCGAGGAGGAGCTAAAAGAAATTTTAGCCGAGATAAAGCGGCTTGATGCGATCTTAAAGAGCGAGGAGCTGATTGAGGGGATCATCAAAGATGAGCTTTTGGAGATCAAGGATAAATTCAGATGCCCGCGCATCACCGAAATCGTCGATGACTACGAAGATATCGACATCGAAGATTTAATCGCGAATGAAAATATGGTCGTTACGATCACTCACCGCGGCTACATTAAGCGCGTGCCTAGTAAGACTTACGAGAAGCAAAAGCGCGGCGGCAAGGGGCGCGTGGCGGTCACGACGTACGACGATGACTTCATCGAGAGCTTTTTTACGTCCAACACCCACGACACGCTTATGTTTATCACCGACCGCGGGCAGCTTTACTGGCTTAAGGTCTATAAAATCCCAGAGGGCTCGCGCACCGCAAAGGGCAAGGCGGTAGTAAATTTAATCCAGCTCGGCGCGGACGAAAAAATCATGGCGATCATCCCTACGACCGATTTTGATCCGAGCAAGTCGCTCGTATTTTTCACTCGCAACGGCATCGTGAAACGCACGAATTTAAGCGAGTTTAAAAACATCCGCTCGCTCGGTATCCGCGCTATCAGCCTGGATGAGGACGATACTCTGGTGACTGCGCTCATCGCTCCAAACAGCGCCGAGGAGATGCAAAACTACAAAGGAGGCACCTTAAGCGGCGACGATCTGGACGGCGGCGAGGCTGAGGAAGTTTTAGAGCAGACCGAGCAGGATATTTTAGAGGGAAGCGAAAATGAAATTTTAGATGAAATTTCTCAAGACGAGGGCACGCAAGAGGGCGAGCCGCAAAGCGCTAACGAAAATATGCTCTTCATCGCTACGAAAAAGGGAATGTGCCTTAAATTTAATCTAAATAAAATTCGCCAGATGGGGCGCATCGCTCGCGGCGTAAAGGGGATTAAATTTAAAGAAAAAGGCGACGAGGTCATCGGCGCCGCGTTCATTTTAAGCGACATGCAAGAAATTTTAAGCGTGAGCCAAAAGGGTATCGGCAAGCGCACGACTGCGAGCGAGTATCGCCTCACAAACCGCGGCGGCAAGGGCGTCATCTGCATGAAGCTCACCAACCGCACGGGCGAGCTCATCGGTGTCGTGATGGTCGATGAGGAGATGGATCTTATGGCGCTTACTACGAGCGGCAAGATGATCCGCGTGGATATGCAAAGCATCCGCAAAGCGGGCCGCAACACCAGCGGCGTCATCGTCGTAAATGTCGAGGGCGACGACGTAGTGAGCATTGCGACCTGCCCGAAGGCAGAGGAGGGCGACGAGGGCGAAGCGGACGAGCTTGCGCAGGATGAAAATTTATTAAATTCAAATTTAGATAGTAAAGATTCGCAGAGCGAGGGCCCTAGCGATGAAATTTTAAAAGGAGGAGAGGATGAGTAGTTACAATATCGCCATCGTAGGCGCTACCGGCGCCGTAGGCGAGGAGATTTTGCGCGTCTTAGACGAGATGAACTTCCCCGTGAAGGACATACTGCCGCTTGCAAGCGCAAAGAGCGCGGGCGAGAAGGTGGAATTCCGCGGCAAGGAATACGTCGTGAGGGAGCTTACCGACAGCACCTTCGACGAAAACGAGATCGACATCGCATTTTTTAGCGCGGGCGGCTCCATTTCGGCGCATTATGTGCCTTTTGCTGCGGCAAGCGGCGCAGTGGTGATCGACAACACTAGCCACTTTCGCATGCAAGAAAATGTCCCGCTCGTAGTGCCCGAGTGTAATCCTCAGGATATAAAGCTATGGGAAGAGACAGGCATCATTGCTAATCCGAACTGCTCTACCATCCAGATGGTTCAAATTCTTAAGCCGCTTGATGACGCGTTTGATATCGAGCGCGTGGATGTAAGCACCTACCAAGCGACGAGTGGCGCAGGTAAAGAGGGTATGAGCGAGCTTGTAGGGCAGTTGCAGCAGTTTTTCGCTTTTAAGCTTGATGAGTGCGAGCCGAAGGTTTTCCCGCATCAGATCGCGATGAATGTCATCCCACACATCGACGTCTTTTTGGATAATGACTACACCAAAGAAGAGATGAAGATGGTGAACGAAACGCAAAAAATTTTGCATAAAAACTTCGCCGTTTCGGCTACCTGCGTGCGCGTGCCGGTACTTCGCAGCCACAGCGAGGCGATCACGATAAAATTTAAAAAGGATTTCGAGATTAGCCGCGTGCGTGAAATTTTAAGAAACGCGCCTAGCATCGTGCTTGTAGACGATCCGAGCAAAAACGAATATCCGATGCCGCTGCTTTCGAGCGACACGAACGAAACCTACGTCGGCAGGCTCCGCAGGGACAATTTCGACGATAAAATTCTGCATCTTTGGTGCAGCGCCGATCAGATCCGCGTCGGAGCGGCTACGAACGCCGTGCGCATCGCGCTTCGCTGGATCGATATGCAGCAAGACAAGTAGGATAAATTTAGCAAGGCTGCCGAGCCTTTGTGCGCGGATACAGTCGCGCGCATGATTTCGGCGCCGAAGACTGGCGAATAAAATTTGCAAATTGGTCTAATTAAAATTTAAGACCGCGAGCTGAAATTTTGCGCCTTTAACCTGGCGCAAAATTTTAAAGACTCAAACGGACGCGATTAAATGGGGTAAATTTACGCGATTGCAAACGAGCGTAAATTTAAACGAACACTTCGGCATAGAGCGGCTTTTAAATTTATACATTCGTTTGCGGAGCAGCTAATCCCGAATTAAAATTTAAGGAAGAAATGAAAGCTATATTTGAAAAATTTTTGCTTTGTAGCAAGTCTCTAACGCTTCTGCCTGTTATTTTTTGTGTTGCGGCTAGTGCGACGATATTTGTGATGGCAAGCTACGAAATCGGCTCGGCGCTTTATAAAATCGTGGATTGTTTTCTAGCGCCGCAGAGCGAGCGAGCGCTTTATATTGGCATTTTAAGCGAAATAATAACGGCGATCGATCTGTATCTGGTCGCCATCGTGTTGCTAATCTTCGTATTTGGAATTTATGAGCTGTTTATTGACGAGTTTGTGGATCTAAATTTGCAAGTTTTAAAGATCGCCTCGCTGGATGAGCTAAAGCATAAACTCGGCAGCGTCATCATAATGGTGCTCGTAGTGGATTTTTTCAAGCGAATTTTGCACACCGATTTTACTACCCCTTTGGATATGCTTTTGCTCGCAGGGGCTATCTTCGCGGTTTGTTTGGCTTTGTATATTTTGAGTAAATTTAAAGGATAAAAATGGTTTTCATCGACGCATGCTTCGGCAAAGAGACCCCATACACGCCTATTTGGATGATGCGCCAGGCGGGGCGCTACCTGCCGCAATACATGGCGGTGCGCGAGAGGGCGGGCGATTTTTTGAGCCTGTGTCGCGACTATCGCGCCGCTAGCGAGGTGACGATCCAACCCGTGGAGATTTTGGGCGTCGATGCGGCGATACTTTTTAGCGATATCTTGGTCGTGCCGATGCAGATGGGGATGGATCTGCGCTTCGAAGCGGGCGAGGGGCCGCGCTTTAGCGATCCGATCCGCTCTCAGGGCGATCTAGCGCGCCTTGATCCGCAAAAGGCCGCGGCAGAGCTCGGATACGTTTATGATACGATCTCGCTTACTCGCTCGCGCCTTGCCGCGGATAAAGCGCTCATCGGCTTTTGCGGCGCGCCGTGGACGATCGCTACTTATATGATCGAGGGCGGCAGCAGCAAAAATTACGCCGTTTGCAAAAGGATGCTCTACGAAAATCCGCAGCTTTTGCATGAAATTTTGCGCCTCGTTACGGAGGCGACGAAGCTTTATCTGGCGCGCCAAATCGACTCGGGCGTCAATGCGGTGCAGATTTTTGATAGCTGGGCGGGCGCGCTGGAGCCGAGCGCATACGAGGAGTTTGGCTGGCGATACATCCTAGAAATCACGGAATTTTTAAAGGCGAAATTCCCGCATATCCCGCTCATCGTCTTTGCCAAAGGCACGGGCGCGCAGATGTCGCGGCTGAGTGGTATCGCGGAGCAGCGAGGTGAAGCGAGCTTTGACGTATGGGGCGTGGATTGGAGCACTCCTATGGGGCTTGCGCGCGAGCAGCTCGGGGGCAAATTTGCGCTTCAAGGCAACCTGGAGCCGATGCGGCTATACGACCGCGGCGCGATAGAATCGGGCGTGCGCGAGATTTTAACGGCGATGAAGGGTGCCGCGCATATCTTTAATCTAGGGCATGGAATTTTGCCCGACGTAAGCGTGCAAAACGCCAAATATCTGGTGGATCTGGTGCACGAGCTAAGCGCGCGCTAAAACCTGATTTTGCGATAGCCTGCTTGCGGCGCGCCACTGTGAAATTTCATAGAGCTGTAATTTAAAATTTCATTCGCTTGTGTCGCTTGCTTTGCTTTAGTGCAATTTTTCCGCTGTCTATAAATTTTAAATTTTGCACCGTTTTCACGCTGCCAAAACAGCTGCGGAATGCAAAGCTTTAAATTTTAAAATTCTGCGCCGTTTTGGCGAGGCAGTATCGCTAAATTTTAAAATTTAGCCGCAGTTTGAAATTTTATGCCGAGCGAGGATCTGAAATTCTACGCGCTGTGTCCACGGCGGCGTAAAATACCGCAAGCTTGCGAGCTAAATTTAGCCTGCGCCTTAAATTTATAGCTCGCGCACCCTAAATTTAAGGATAAATTCAAAGCTCTAAGCTTAAAATTTCGCCGTAGCGGGG
>NZ_CAKZTI010000006.1 GCF_937921625.1 uncultured Campylobacter sp.
AAATTTAAGTTCAAATTAATTTCAAAATAAATTTTTAGAGTAATATTTTATTAAATGCTTGTTATATATAATTACGCGTTAAAAATGCTAATTTAATTTACCGCGATAGCATCAAAATGAGTTTTTATTCATAAGTTTTTACTGCAGGAGTTTAAAAACCATAAAATTCTAAAATTTGATTAGAATTTTAGGAATTTAATAAATTCTACAAAGCAAGTCATAGCTAAAATTCCAAGCTAAATTATCTGCAAAATTTTGCTTGGAATTTTAGAGCATAAATCAAACCTTCGCGAATTTTTAAACCGCCGCGAATTTTTAAAAGGTCTAACGAAATTTCATAAAATCTAATAAATTCCAAAAGTTATAAGAAATTTTTCAAAAAATACGGGCGAAAGAATTTTCAAAATTCTAGTTATTCACCCGTCCGTATCCTGCGAAGCGGTTCGACGCTAGGCAGCTTATGCGGTCTTTGCCACAGCGCACGATGTAGCTATTTTCCATCTTTTGCCCCGCTACATGGACGTTTTTCTTATTTAAATTTACGAAGTCCGCTTGATTTCTACCGCGAGTATTGTGGACAAATTTCACGCGACCGTCGGCATAGATCTCGCGCACGATACCGATATGGCTGATCTCGTTATTGACCTTGCCTTTGTTAGAGTGCAAAGTGTTTTGAAAAAACACCAAATCCCCCACTCGCGGCGTATTGCTGAGTAAATTTCTACGGCTGTAATAATTATATATTGCTTGGGATTTGCGTCCGTTTGTGAAGTATTTCGGCAGATCTTTTGAGTTAAAAAATAGATCATCGTATTTATCATTTAGCACGGTAATAAATCCGCTGCAGTCTCCTCCTGCGCGAGTGCCAGTGTAATCGTCTACAGATGCGATTAGCGGGCGGTTAAACTCGCTTCCCGGCACCGAAGTTATTCCTTCTTCATGATCGTTTAAGACATACGCTTGCTGGCTGCCGGCAGACGGGACCTTTGAGGAGCAACCGACCAGCAAAAACGCACCCAAAGCGCAGATAATTAGTTGTTTCATATAAAAAATCCTTATAAAATTATGTAACGGTTAAATTTAGGCGTAATTTTAGCGCCTGGCGGTAACAAAATGGTAACTTTAAAGCTAAATTCTGTATAATTATTTAAATTTTACACGGAGAAATCATGCATTATCTACGAATTAACGGAGGCAAAAAACTAAGCGGCAGCGTCAAAATAAGCGGCGCAAAAAACGCAGCACTGCCGCTCATAGCTCTATCTATCTTTTCAAAAAACGAAGTCGTAATTAAAAATTTACCCGCAGTTTCCGATATCCACACGCTAATTCAGCTACTTTCAAATTTAGGCGCAAAGTGCGAGTTCCTTGACTCCAACACCGCTAAAATCGATCCGCGCGAGATAAACTCGACTAAGGCGATCTACGATATAGTGCGTAAAATGCGCGCTTCGATCTTGGTGCTGGGGCCGCTTTTAGCGCGGTTTAGACACTGCGAGGTAAGCCTTCCGGGGGGCTGCGCGATCGGCGCAAGACCGATCGATCTACACCTTAGCGCGCTTGAAAAGATGGGCGCGGAGGTTAAGATCGAGCAAGGTTACGTCGTTTGCACCGCAAAAAAGGGGCTTAAGGGCGCGACTATAAATTTTGACAAAATTACCGTCACCGGCACCGAAAATATCGTAATGGCGGCGGCTTTAGCAAGCGGTACCACGCATATCATAAACGCGGCGAAAGAGCCCGAAGTAATCGCCGTTTGCAACGCATTAAAAAGCGCAGGCATCGACATAGAGGGCATCGGCACAAACGAAATCCTCATCAAAGGAAGCGGCGGCGAGCTTTTAAGCTTGGATGAAATTTCGATCATTCCCGATCGCATCGAGGCGGGCACCTATCTGTGCGCAGGCGCAATCACGGGCTCCCGCATCACGATCACGCACGCTTGCGCGGCTCATCTTGGCGCCGTGCTTGCAAAATTTGAAGATATGGGCTTTAAATTCGAAATTTCAAGCGGCAGCGACGAGATAACGATCCTGCCCGCCTCAAAGATCAAACCCGTAGAGATCATCACGAGCGAATATCCGGGCTTTCCTACCGATATGCAGGCGCAGTTTATGGCACTGGCGTGTGTAGCCACGGGCGTCAGCACTATCGACGAGAGGCTTTTTGAAAACCGCTTCATGCACGTTAGCGAACTCTCGAGAATGGGCGCGGATATCCGTTTAAACGGACACATCGCGACGATCAGCGGCGGCAAGCTAAACGGCGCGGACGTTATGGCGACCGATCTGCGCGCTAGTTCGGCTCTCGTTTTAGCCGCCCTTGCGGCGCGCGGCGAGAGCAAAATACATAGAATTTACCATCTAGATCGTGGATATGAGAGGCTGGAAGCTAAGCTTGGTGCGCTTGGCGCGGGCATACAGAGGCTGGAGGAATGAAGACTTCGGAATAAAATCTTGCGCAAGCAAGTGATGCGGAATTTTACGCGAAACGCATTTTAAAATGCCACGCTACGTAAGAGCCACGTAAATTCTATCAGCAGCAATGCATTTAAAACCGCTAAAACTAAATGTGGCGGAATTTTAAAAGCGAATCTTGGTAGAATTTCAAGGATGAGTCCCTTAAGAATTTAAGTAGCAAGCTTTGGTAAGATTTGATGAACGAGCCTTGGAGGAATTCTTTAAGCGCATGCGGGCGGAATTCCTACGGCAAGCTCACGGAATTTTACTAGTGATACGTTCTGAAATTTTAAGCAATGCTCGCATTAAAATAAGGCAATTGAGCCCGTAAAATTTCGCGTATTTATTTGGGTAAAATTTTGCTTTGCAAGCTTCGGCGCAACATAAAATTTAAGGCCACGCGAAGTATTAACTGTGCGAATTTTAAATGTAAAAAATGATAAAAAGGACTTAAAATGATAGGAATAAATGAGGCTATAGATTTGGCTACGGCTAGAATCACATCAAGCGGGCGGAGTGAAAAGGTACCTCTTCCCAGCGCTCTAGACCGCATCCTTTCTAGCGATATTTCTGCGATTAAAAACCTGCCCTGCTTCGATAATTCGGCGCTTGACGGCTATGCCTACGCGGCGGGCTTCAAAGACGAAGAGCTAAAGATCGTAGAGCCTACGATTTTTGCAGGAGACGAAAAATTTTATGAAATCAAGGCTGCGCAGGCGCAAAAGATAATGACTGGCGCGCCAATGCCTGCGGGCGCGGACTCTGTCGCGAGGCTAGAGGATGTAGACGTGCAAGGTGGAACTCTAAAAATCCCTGCTTCCGTTCATGCCCACGACGGCTTTCGTAAAAAAGGCGAGGAGGTGCGCGCGGGCGAGCTTTTATTGCGCCGTGGCGAAATTTTAAACCCTGCCAAAATCATGCTTCTTGCCGCGCAAGGAATTTACGAAGTAAGCGTTTACGCGCGTCCTAAAATCGCCCTATTTTCCAGCGGAAACGAGCTAAAAGAGCCGTGGCAGAGCGCAAGCGAGCGCGAAATTTATAACGCCAACTCTAGTGGTATTGCTGCATTGCTGCAAAAATACGGCTTTGAAAACGAGTATTTAGGGATTTTAAAGGATGACTTTAGCGAGGTGTGCGAGGCGCTAGACGCTGCTACGCGTAAATTTGACGTGCTAATTACCAGTGGGGGAGCAAGTGCCGGGGAGGCGGATTTTATGCAAAGCGCTATGAGTGAACTTGGATTTTTGCAGGTTTTCGATCACATTGATATCAAGCCCGGCCGCCCCAGCAAGTGCTTCGCAAAAGACGGCAAATTCGTCTTTGCAATGGCAGGCAATCCAATGGCTGCTTTCGTGCTTACGCGCGCAGTCATACTGCCGATCCTATTTAAGCTTAGCGGCGCAAGCGAGGCTTTTAGCGCAGAAGCGGCGATCTATGCCAAGCTCGCAAGCGATCTGAAGCTAAAAAGCGGCAGAGTAAATTTAACCGTAGGCGCATATGAAGGCGGAGTTTTTACGCCTATGCCGTCGCCTTCTGGGCGCATCAGACCGCTGGCTGCGGCATCGCATTTTTTCTTGGCTGATCCCGAATGCGACAAAGTTCGCGCTGGAGAAATCGTAAAAATTTATGAAATTTAAGCGAGAAATTATTGACAAATGAAAATTTATAGGCTACAATCGCGCTTTATTTTTACCGCATGCGGGAATAGCTCAGTGGTAGAGCGCAACCTTGCCATGGTTGATGTCGCGAGTTCGACTCTCGTTTCCCGCTCCATCTTAACTTCAAATTTTAAAATTCCTTCCGTTCCACTCGTTTTTGAAGCACAAAATTTCGATATGAAAGCCTTGAAATGAAAATTTTAGTTTGCGTAAGCGGCGCCAGTTTCTGCGAGATCGGACTTGATCTGCTTAAATTTCTTGCCAGCTCGCCGCATGAAATCCACGCCGTGCTTACGCAGGGCGCGCGGCGCGTCCTGCGCGCCGAAAGCGGCATAGACGCGGGCGAGGCTTTAAAATCCGCGGAATTTAGGAGCGTAAAATTCTATCCCGACGACGATCTGGGCGCGCCGCCCGCTTCGGGCTCATTCGGCATTGACGCCACAATCTTTGCGCCCTGTTCTATTGGCTCTTTGGCTAAAATTTACGGCGGGCTTTGCGACAGCTTAAGCACCCGCGCCGCTGCAGTCGCGTTAAAAGAGCACAAGCGGCTGGTTCTTGGCGTACGTGAGATGCCGCTTTCTGCGATCAGCCTGCGTCAGATGAGTGAGCTAGCCGCACTCGGCGTCATCATCGCTCCGCCCGTGATCGCAGGCTACTGCGGCGTGCAAAATTTAAAAAATTTCATAATCGGCAAGTGGTGCGACGCGCTGGGCGTGCAAAACGAGCTATTTAAAAGGTGGCAATAATGCAAAACTCAAGAAAATGTATCTATCCGGGCACTTTCGATCCTATCACGAACGGCCATTTGGACGTCATCAAGCGCGCGCTGGGGCTTTTTGATGAAGTCATCGTCGCAGTCGCGCTAAACGAGAGCAAAAAGCCCTACTTCAGCCTAAAATCCAGACTAGAGATGGCGCGAGCCGCGACGCGCGGGCTTCGCGGCATAAGTGTGCAAAGCTTTGATAATCTGCTCGTGGATTTTGCTAAATCTTGCGGTGTGCGCTTCGTAATCCGCGGGCTTCGCGCGGTTAGCGACTTTGAGTACGAGCTGCAGATCGGCTATGCAAACGCCTCGCTATGGGAGGAATTTGAGAGCGTGTATTTGATGCCGACGCTCAAAAACGCCTTCATCTCAAGCTCGATCGTCCGCTCCGTTTTAAGCCACGGCGGCGATGTTTCGCACCTGGTGCCAAGCGAAATTTTAAAATTTTTAAAAAAATGAGCTTGCAAGCGACTGAAATTTAGCCCGCAGGCGCGGCTAAATTTAAAATTTGAAGCTGCATGGGAGATAAAATGAACGAAGCAATGGATGAGATAGAAAGACTGCGAACGTTTTTAAAAAGCGTGAGAGATGAATACAAAGCCTTAAATAAAATAGCCGAAGCGCAGGCCATAAGCAGGCGCTGGGCGTCGGGTAGCTATATCAATTTAGAGCCCTTTTATTTCGAATATAACCGCTTCTCAAAGACGAGCGGTGAACTATAGTCAAACAAACTTTAAATCTTTTATTTCGAATATAACCGCTTCTCAAAGGGCAAAATTTTAAAAGCTAAACCGAAAAAGATCGTAAACGCCTACGAATACGGCTTTGACGCGCAAGACCGCGTCGTTTTTGAAAGACAACATGACGGCAAAAAACATTTCTTTGAAAGCCTTTATTTTTGGGGGCGGGACGAAGTTTTAAAATATCATTTCGGTTGCTACAATAAAAGATGCGTAGGATGCTTCAATATAAAAAGATTTATCTATGAAAATGGCGAGCTAAAGTCCATCTACTCGGCCTTTGACAATAACGCCTATGGGATAGAAAATTTTACTTACGAAGGCGGCAAACTCGCACAAAGACGGAAGTATGTAGAGCACTCTCGCGCAGGCAGAAGGAATAACGTAACAAACTATGAATTTGACGCAATGGGCGAGCTAAGCTTAATAACCGAAAATGGTTATGTGCGCTATCAAAAGCCTGATAAGGATATGAGCTATAAAAAGCTCTATGAGCTCGCCGCGCAAAGACTACTGCCCGCGATTAAAGAGACGATCAAAAAGCATGCGTCAGACTGCAAGCTCTACTGCATAAATTTAGCTTGCGACAATAGGAGTTTGCCGCCAATTATCGGATTCGGATCGCAAGCACAGCGCGCACAGTGGCTTGCACGAAAGGATGGCTGGCTTCTTTGGCTCGTTCCTGATTACGAGTTTCGAGCCGAGGTCGAAGCAGACTACGAAACGACGAAAATTTTCGATCTTTTCAATCAGGAAACGCAACTAAACGATAAATATGCGCAGGCTAAAAAGCTTATTTGGGGGTGCGTGAAGCAGCTTAAAGCAGATCTTGGCGAATTTGCGCTCGATATGACGGAGGATTTTACGATCACGGCTACCGATTGCGATCTTGGCAATCTGCAGAAAAATTTCATAGCGATAAATCCCAAGCTAGCGTAAAAGGATAAAATTTAAAATTTCATCTTTCGGCGCACAGGACGAGCTTTGCGCCTTCGCTCATTGCGGCAAAATTTCATGATCTGCGGCGGCTAAAAATTTTATCGGCGCCACGATTTTATATTTTGTCATCGCACGCGGCGTCCGCCCGTCGCCGCATCTATTGCGTTATCGGACAATATGCCATGCTTTATACGGCGCTCGATGCCTTCCAGACGCGCTATCTGTTTTTACTAAAAAACATACGATACCTCGCACCGCCTTCTTCACCGACGCGCCGCCTTTCGTTTATCTAGCGCCCGTTGTTCTGCCGGGCGCATACCCCGCTCCGTTTCCACCTCGCATGACGCGCGCCATGTCCCGTCTAACGCCCTTCTCCGCTCGGTACGCGCCCCTTAAGCGCAAATTTACTCGCTCACTGTTATGCGGCTCATCCGTCCGAGCGCTAAAATTTAACCGCGAGCCGTGCTGCAAAAAGCAGGAGCCGAGCAACGAAGCGCCCGATAAAATTTTACGCCGAAAGATCAAAATCGGCTTGCACAAGCTCGCGCAGAAGCCCGATTTGGAGGCGAAATTTAGCGTCCGGCTATTTAAAAAAGCCGCTATTTAGCTATAAATTTGTAAAATAGCGCACAAATTTAAAGGCGAAAAATGTATGTAATATTCGAAGGTATCGACGGCGTGGGCAAAAGCACGCAGATAGCGCGACTGGCGGCGACTTTCCCGCAGGCGATCGTGACCAAGGAGCCGGGCGGTACGAAGCTCGGCGAGGCGGTGCGAAGCCTCGTTTTGGGAGAGGATTTTAAGTGGCCGCGCGGCAACGTAAATCTGCGCGAGGCCTGCGGCGAAATTTCAAAGCGCGCCGAGCTGCTTTTGTTTCTCGCAGACCGCGCCGAGCACTACGAGCGCGTGATAAAGGGCAGCGCGGACAGGCTCGTGCTAAGCGATCGCGGCTTCATCTCGGGGCTTGCCTATGCGCTGGCAAACGACGAAAACGCGGATCTTAACGAACTCATCGCGCTTAATAAATTTGCGCTGGGGGGCAAATTTGCAGATAAAATCGTGCTATTTTCGGCGGACGAACAGCTCGTCAAAAAACGGCTTAAAACGCGCGCTAGTAGCGATATAATCGAGGCTCGCGGGCTAAAATACCTAATGCGCGTGCAGGAGCTGATGGCGCGGGCATGCAGGGCGTGTGGCGTTGAGACCCTAAAAATCGACGCCGCACAATCCGAAGAAGCGATCTGCGATCAGATAAGAAATTTTATACTTTCTTGAAATTTTAAGGCGTGGAATTTTGCCGCGGGAAAGAATTTCTGGGCTCTGCCGTGAAATTTTAGCTATGTAATTTCGCCCATAAAATTTCATCTTCGAATTTCGTTTATGGAATTTTACTGGCGTGGTTCTAGGTAAAATTTCATGGGCGGAATTTGTTTTATAATTTCGCAGCAAAATTTCGCCACAGAATTCTGTCTTAAAATTCCGCCGCAGACCAAAAAGCGCGAAATTTCATAAGCGAAATCCCGCGCGGAATTTTTATACGCGGATTGCAGGCGGAATTCCGCTTAAGCTTTAGATTGAAAGGATAATGATGAAGACGTTAAAGTTCGTTTTACGCAAGGTTTTTAAATTTATATTTCTATTTTGGGTGGTCATAAGCTCGCTTTTGGGTAGCTATATTATCGCGGATAAATTTTTCGGCCGCACCGTCGTGGCCTGGACGCTCATCCGCGATTTTAGCAGCGCTTCGCTGGATCTTAAGGATTTTAGCATCAGCGCTAGCTTAAGAGCTACCGCTATCGGCGGACGATTATGGCGCGATGATCGCGAGCCGAAGCCCGACTTCTCGGACGATAATTCCACCGGCGCCCCATATGAACTAAGTATAAAATTTGACCACGTGAGCGCGCCTGGAATCGTGCTGAAAAATATCAAACTCGAGCAAGTGCAAAGCGGGCGCATCGTGTTTGAAAAGGATGAGCTAGAGGTGCCGCTAGAAATGGGCTACAGCGGTTACAAAAGCGGCATATTAGAGATACCGGGTCTTGATTCTACGCATGTCAGACACAGACTGAGCGCCGAAATATGCGTGTCTGGGGGCGCTTGCACAAACTTCGTGCATTATTTCTTGCCGTACAGACATGTAGAGGGTACAGCGGCTCTGCGGGGTATTTTTTAGCCGCGAAAGATTCGGCGTGAAATTTTAAAACATAAAATTTATGGCGGCATGAGTTAATTTGGCGGAATAAACGAGTAAATTATCAATGCCCGCAGCATAGCGATATGATTTATTTGCAAGATAGAATTTTACCGCTCGCCGTATTTGTGGAAAACAAAATTTCAAAATTTCGCGGCGCATAAAATTTATAGCGCAGCGTGAAATTCTACCCGGCAAAAATTTATGCCCTATTCCGGCACCGATAAATAAATCTGCTAACAAATCCCGAGAGGCGACAATCTATAAAATGATAAATTTACAATGCAGCGATTGGGTATAAAATTTTAAAATTACCGGCAAAAATATCATAATTAAAAAAGCGCGTTACATATTATAAAATGCGCTTTATTATCATTCGCCCTTTTATAATTTTCAGTATTTTTGCTAGCCGTTTCAAAAACGCTTTGCAAAATTTAGGCTATATTAAAGCTTAAAATACGCCTATTACGCATTTCTTGACTATTCAAAATTTTTTACTTCTTAAAAATCAAAATTTTAGCCATTTAAAATTTATACTTGAATTTAAACTGCAATTTAATTAAACATTAAAAATCTTTGTATTATTATTCGCCGCGTTAATAATCAATTCTATAATCATTAAGTAAGGAAATATGAATGTTTAGAAGATTCTCTCTCTCTCTCTCTCTATGCCTCGCTGCTCTTTTATGGCTCGCTTTACGCGGAAGACCAGGCAAATTCGCAAGAATTAGGAACCATCCAGGTAACGGGCAATGTCGATTCGCAAAGCGTAGCCGAGCAAAAGGTCGGCGAAACTAAAACTACCGCGCAGACTATCAAGAAGCAGCAGATCACTGATAGCAGAGACTTGGTGCGATACCAAACGGGTATCACGGCGGTCGAAACGGGTAGATTCGGCGCTAGCGGATATGCCGTTCGCGGCGTGGACGAAAACCGTGTGGCTATCACGGTGGACGGGCTTCGTCAAGCGGAAACTTTAAGCTCGCAAGGCTTTAAAGACCTCTTTGAGGGGTATGGAAATTTTAACAACACAAGAAACGGCGTAGAGATGGAAAATGTCAAAACGGCCAATATCACCAAAGGAGCCGACTCTATAAAAGCAGGAAGCGGTGCACTCGGCGGATCGGTTATGTTTGAAACCAAAGACGCTAGGGATTTCTTGACAGAAAAGAATTACCATTTCGGCTTTAAGCAGGGCTATCAAAGCGTCGATAGTCAAAATTTCCACTTCTTTACCGGTGCGGCTAGATACGGCTGGTTTGATCTTTTGGTTATAAATACCGATAGACACGGACATGAAAGAAAAAACTATTTCTACGACATATATGATAGTAAAGAGGATAAACTTCACATAGGTAAAACTCGCGAAAAGGCGGACCCATACACCATAACCAAAAAAAGCACGCTCGTAAAGGTAGGGTTTCAGCCGGGCGATGAGAATAGATTTTCGGTCGCGATAGATGACTCGAAGCAAAATTCTGACGGCGAGGATCTTTCTTATACGTTAAGAATGGGTAGCCGTCCAGATGCTCCAGAACGATATGGAAATAGGACAAACCACGATAGCTCTACCAGAAGAAATGTACAGCTCGGCTATGAAAATTTTAGCGAGACGCCATTTTGGGATCACGTTAAAATTTCATACTCAAAGCAGAGTATTAAAAACCGTGCGATAAATAAAGAAGGCTGCCAAGGAAGCGCCTGCCAGCAAACACAAAATCCATCGGGAATGCATTTAGACTCGAGCTCCGGCACACATAATCTAGTAGATAAAAATAATAGACCTATAAGCGTCGATCCTGGGGATGTAGCAGAGGAAGCTTATATCGTAAGAGATGGTTCGGGTAATGTACTTAGGCTTAACGACGATTATAAAGCACATCTTGGATCCGCACTTGACCTGTGGGGAGAAGTTTATCATTCAACTTATGTGGATTGCTCTAAAATAGATTGCAATAAAAAATTTAAAGTATTAAAAGAAACATTCGACGGAGATACTTATAATTATAATTATGAGCTCGTAGAAAGAGAGATCGAAAAACATACCCTTGCCGACGGAAGAACTTACGGAACCATAAAAAGAGATTCTAGCGATGCAGATGATGGAACAAAATACCATAAATTATCTTTTTTAACTCCAGGAAAGGACGGCTATAATTCCATACAATATACCGATAGGACGCTGGATACCGAAACGCAACAATTAAATTTGGATTTTGAGAAAGAGCTTAGCCTATTTAACATCATCGATAATTCCATATCATACGGCGGACTTTTAGATAAGACCGATAAATCGATGACGAACAAAGACGGGTTTTATGCAGGCGATTCACAATGGTGGGATAGTATATTTTTCGGTAATGTAAATAATGTGCCAAATCCAGATTGGCATATGAATGGCAATCTAAGAAGCAATACTACGGCGGTTAACACCTATCTGATCCCGGTACAAACTACGACTACGGCAAGCTATATCGGGGATGAAATTCAAATAACTAAATATGTAGGCTTTGATCTTGGCTATCGCTACGACAAGGTAAAACATAAACCGAAATATACCGGCTATCCCGAAGTGCCCAGAGGCATCATAACCGGTTTGTGGGTGCCGTATCCTTACAACCCCTATGACGGAATACATGGTTACTACACTCCTTATGGAGAGGAAAATTATCAGCAAAATTTAAAATTCCTGCTAAGAGAGAAGGAATACAAAAGCGGCTCATATAAACTAGGTCTAAATTTAGACCCACTGGATTGGATGAGAATACAGCTAAAAAGTTCTAAGGGTTTCCGCGCTCCGACATCAGACGAAGCGTATATGACTTTTAAGCATCCGGACTTTTCTATCCGTCCTAATATATTTTTAGAACCAGAAATCGCAAGGACGAAAGAGATCGCTCTTACCTTTTATAGCGAGAGAAGCCGCATAACTTTTGATGTTTTTAAGACGGATTATAAAAATTTTATCGATCTTGAATTTTTGGGAAATTTACAAGTCGTAGATCAACAGATACCGTATCCGTTTTATCAAAACGTAAACCGAGATAGCGCCAAAGTACATGGATTTGAGATAAATACCCATCTGGAGCTCGGCGATGTATCGGAGAGCCTGGAGGGATTTAGGCTGGGATATAAATACAGCAGACAAAAGGGCAGAATGTCGTGCGCCAGCAACGGCTCAAACGCCAATGATTCAAACTCCGGATGTAGCAGGGGCGAAGAGGTGCCGATGAATGCGATCCAACCGCCTACTTCCGTCTATAATATCGGCTATTCCACGCCCGGCGACAAATATGGTATTGATCTTTTCATCACCGACGTAGGAGCCAAGAAGCGCAAAGATACCTACAATATGTATTGGAAGAGCCAAATCGAAAGAGATGATCCAACCTGGGGGCATATCGATGCTTCCATAGTAAACGGAGAGCCCGTAACCGATAATACCAAAGGTTGGCGAAGCAGCAATTATACGGTAGTGGATGTTATCGCCTATGCGAAGCCGCAAAAAAATTTCAACTTCGGCCTAGGCGTTTACAATCTAACCAACGCCAAATATATCACTTGGGATAGCGCGCGCTCGATCAGGGCTTTCGGAACGGTCAATATGATCGATCAAGCGACAGGTGCTGGTATCGGCAGATTTTACGCGCCGCGCAGAAATTTTAGATTTAACTGGGAGATAACGTTTTAAATCGTCGCTTATTGGGTCGATTGCTTAGACTCTAGTGTGTAAATTTAAATTTATCCGAAATTCCCGGCTCAAACGAGCTTTAGTTTGTTTGAGCTTCCGCCGGCTTTAAAATAAACGGCGAGCGATCAAAGGCTTAGGAGCACGGGAATTTTAAAAATGTAAAATTTGCAGCGGTATGGTTTTTTTGCGTAGCGGAATTTTGCCGCTTGCCGTATTTGTGCGAAACGAAATTTCAAAATTTCTAGGCGCATAAAATTTATAGCGCAGTGCAGAATTCTGCTATGTAAAATTTAAAGCGACGTAATTATGAAATTCCACGCTGTGTATTTATGCGGCGGAGTAGCGCTATTTTTTATGACGCTTGCGCCATGATGAGAGTTTTTGCATGTAGGTAGAGCAAACCAGATACGAACACACGAATGCGAGCACTAAACAAGAAAAGAAATAATCCCCAAAGCCCAAAATATCGCAAATATAAAGCAATACCGCAAGCGCGATGATAAAAACGGCAGTAAAAAGCATAAGGAATATAGCAAAGTAGGTGCATGTCAAAAATATCCGTGTCAAACGAGGTGCGCGCCTTTCAATAGCGCGGACGATTGCATAAACGTATGCCAGAATTATCATCGCAACGAGCGCGAGCCCCGCGCAAGTGTAGAAAAAATCGCCTAGGTTTGGGAATACGTCTTTTGCGGACGTAAAATAGATCGCGTAAAATACCGTCGTGACGAAAAAAATCAGACCGAACGTAATCAAAATATCCCAAGCTAAAGATAGCGTGCGCTTCGCGGCATCCAACGAGCTCAACGCAAAATCGCGGGCATATTCCAAAGGCGTTCTCCGGCGCTCGACTTCCAAGGCGACGAGGCTGCCTAGATATCCTTGCTTGCAGTATTTTACGCGCACCAAATCGCCCTGCTTAAACGAGAACGACCTGCAACGCATACGAAAGCGAACGCCGCCTATCTCAAAAAGCACGAGCGTCTCGATCTCCTGCCTAAGGATGCGGACGTGCAAGTTTTCTATCCTGCCTTCGATACAGGGCTGCTTATTTCGCATAATCCTCCAAAATTAAGTTAAATTTAGCGCCGCTTACTAGGCGCTTTGTTTGCTCGGCGCTAGAAAAACCCGCTCATCCTTCCCGCAAAGCTCTACGGCGCGACGGAATTCTACGCGGCAAAATTCCGCGACTCCGAATTTTGTGCGGCAAGATGGACTAATCGCGAGCTTGATTTTGAAATTTTCACTAAATTCCGCCGCGCTTATCGGCGGCAAATTTAATACGGTTAGCTTTACGAGCGCGGTTTGCACCGCATACTAAACAAACATGTTTAAATTTAAGATCATAAAATTTAAAAATCGCCAGATATTAAATTACAAGCCGAAAATTTAAATATAGAACTCAAATTCTATCGCGCGCAGATACAGCTTTGAGATCTTAGTAAAATTTTACCCTTTAAATTTACGCGCAATTTTCGTCGTATATAAATTTTAGCGCGATTTTGGAAGTATTTTTCTTAGACGTATTTTACCAGGCAGTTTTAAGCGCAAATCCAGCGCAGTGCAACTTTTTGCTTGCGTAAAATTTTAACGCAAGCAAAGCCGATTAAATTTGACCTCGAAATTTTAACGATGTTTTAGCGCACAAGTCTCGTTTTGTTCTAGTGATTCAAATTTCAGCCAAAAGCTGCTACGCACAAAATCAAAATTTCGTTCAGTTCGCGTTTGAGCTAAAATTTACAAAATTTTAAAGCTAGCGCAGTCCGAATTTCAATGCACCTAAAATGAATTTAAACGTTAAATCTAAAATGCATCACATCGCCGTCTTGCACGACGTAGTCCTTGCCCTCAAGGCGCATTTTGCCCGCTTCTTTCGCCCTACTCTCGCCGCCGCACGCGATAAAATCATCAAATCCGATCACCTCGGCTCTGATAAACCCGCGCTCAAAGTCGTTGTGGATCACGCTCGCGGCCTTCGGAGCCTTCCAGCCCTTCGTGATCGTCCACGCGCGCACCTCCATCTCGCCTGCGGTAAAGTAGCTGATGAGGCTGAGCTTCGCAAAGGAGCGCTTGATTATGAGCTCCAGCCCGCTTTGCTGCGCGCCCAGGCTTTGCAGCATCTCGTGCGTCTCCTCGTCGCTTAGCCCTATGAGCTCCTCTTCGATCTTGGCGCAGAGCTTGATCACTTCGGCGCCGCGAGCACTCGCGTATTCTCTTACGCGCGCGACATATTCGTTATCCTGCGCGATGCCGTCTTCGTCCACATTTGCGCCGTAGATTACATCTTTGGCGCTAAGCAGGCGCAGCTCGCGATTTAAAGCGATGTAGCTTTCATCCTCTTTGAGCGCGAAATTTGAAGCGGGCTTACCGTCGTTTAGATGCGCTAAAAGCTCGTTTGCCACGGCTAGCGCCTCTTTAGCGCCCTTTTGGTTTGCTTTGGCTTCCTTGCTGAGACGCTCGATCTTGCGGCCAAGCTGCTCGATGTCCGCTAAAATCAGCTCGGTTTCGATGATCTCGATGTCGCGGATAGGATCGACGCAGCCTTCGACGTGGGTTATGTCGCCGCTTTCGAAGCAGCGCACGATATGAAGGATGATCTCGCACTCGCGGATATTTGAAAGAAATTTATTCCCCAGCCCCTCGCCCTTGCTAGCTCCGCGCACGAGACCCGCGATATCTACAAACTCAATAGTCGAATGCACGATGCGACCGGGCTTAACGATCTCCGCCAGCTTCCCTAATCTGGCATCGGGTACGGGCACGACCGCTTTATTGGGCTCGATCGTGCAAAATGGATAGTTTTGCGCCTGCGCGTTTTGCGCGCCGCTAAGCGCGTTAAAGGTGGTGGATTTACCGACGTTCGGAAGCCCTACGATCCCTACTGACAGCCCCATCTACGCGTCCTTCAGCTCTTTGGCTAGAGCCTGCAAAAAATATAAGTTTGCTCTCACGCCCGCGCCCGTCGCGCCCGCTGCGTAATAGCCCCACGCCTTTTCCAGATACGCAGGCCCTGCGATATCAAGGTGCAGCCACTTGTCTTTATACTCGTCTTTGATAAATTTATCCAAAAATAGTCCCGCGGTTATCGCGCCGCCGTATCTGCTGGAAGCGCAGTTGGAGACGTCCGCGATACTGCTTTTGATTAGCTCGCGCAGATAATCGTTAAATTCCAAAATGCTAAATAGCTCGCCGCTTGATCCGCTAAGATCTTTAAATTTATGCTTTAGCTCCTCGCTATTTCCCATTATGCCGCTAGTGTATTCGCCCAAGCCCACGACGCAAGCACCGGTTAGCGTCGCCATATCGATTAGCAGATCGGGGGCAAGATCCTGCGCGTAGCTTAGGCAGTCGGCAAGCACGAGCCGCCCCTCCGCGTCGGTGTTTCGCACCTCGATACTTACGCCGCTGCGGCTAAGCAGCACGTCGTCGGGTTTATACGAATCGCCGCCGATCATATTTTCAGTAGCGCCGATAACCGCGTGTATCTCAAACGGTAGCTCAAGCTCGGCAGCGCCCTTGATGATACCCATCGCAGCAAGTGCGCCGCTTTTATCGCTTTTCATCGTAAGCATATAATCGGCAGGCTTCAGACTTAGCCCGCCGCTGTCGTAAGTAAGCCCTTTGCCCACGAAAACGATGCGCTTTAGGCAGCGCTGCGGCTTATAGATCAGATGAATTAGGCGCGGCGGATGAGCGCTAGAGCGATTGACCGCCAAAAACGCATTCATATTCTGCTCGCGCAAAAAGTCCTCGTCGTAAATTTTAACGCTCACGTCGTCGTAGTTCGAGGCTAAAATTTCAGCCTCGCTCGCCATCTTTTCGGGCGTGTAAATTTCAGGGATCTCATTGACGCCGTCGCGCGCGAAATTTGCGGCGTTTGCCATCACGATGCCCTGCTGCACGCCGTAGTTCATCTTTTGCACGTCGGGGCTACCGCCGCCGTACTCCTGCGTAGAGATTAAAATTTCATTCAAGCTGGAGTTTTTTTTATCGCTTTTGTATTTGTTAAACTCATAACCGCCCAAAAGCACGCCCTCGACCATCGCCATCGTACTTCTGCGGTCGCATCCGCATTTGTAAAAGGCGATTTTGAAATTTTTGATCGCGTAGCCCTTAAGCGCATTGTATGCGCTCGCAAGTGCTGTGCGGACGCGGTCATATTCTAGCGCCTTGACGCCGATGTACAGCCGCCCGCTCTCGGCAAGAAGAAGATTGCCCTCGCCTTTGTAATTAAAAAGCGCAAACTTATCCGCATCTTTAATAAATTCGTGGTTTAAATTTTTATCTACGACCAAAATAACTTCAAAATCCGCCTCTATCTCGTTAATTTTACGATCTAGCAGTTTTACTTTCATCTCGTTCCTTTCGTGAGTTCATAAAGTGATTTTCCATACGTTTAAATAACCTAAAAAATAGATATAAAATTCCGCCTATGATAGGTATCGCAAAATACCAGTGTTGCTCGATTAGCCGCAGCCCGCTCCAGATCTCCTCGCCGAAATACCACGCCAAAACCATCGTCGCACCCGACCAGCACCAAGCGCTAAAAAGATTGATAATCGCAAATTTCTTTGCGCTGTAGCGAGTGATACCTATACTCATCGGGATGATGACGCGGAAGCCATACATATAGCGCTGCATTAAAATTATCGGCCAGCCGTAGCGTTGCAAAAGCAGGTGCGCGATCGCAAATTTTCGGCGCTGTGCCGCGAGCTTTTTACTGATATATTTTTTATTGTAGCGACCGATATAAAAATAAAACTGATCGCCGCAAAATGCCCCAAGGCCCGCGACAAAGATACCTAGCGGCAAATTTATGTGCCCCTCGTGCGCCATGATACCGCCCAAAATCAGTGCGATTTCGCCTTCTAAAATACACCAAACAAAAAGCACGATATAGGCGTATTGGTGGTATTCTTGTAATAAATTTTTAAGTAGCTCTTCCAAAATCACGCCTCTAAAACGCAATAAACATTTGTGCGTCGCGAAAACTCGCCTAGATCGTTTAACTCGCGCAAATTTAGCAAAAAGCAGGCTTCAACGCACTTAGCCTGCGTCTGCGCGATGAGATCTAATGCCGCTCGTGCGGTGCCTCCGGTGGCGATAAGATCGTCGATTAGCAACACCTTGGCATCTTGCACGCCGGAGAATGCATCCACATGCATCTCGACCTGATCGAAGCCGTATTCAAGGCTGTATTTTTGCGAAATCGTGATATAAGGAAGCTTCTTTGGCTTTCTAATTGGCACAAAAGCAACCCTCAACCTCGCAGCAAGTGCCGCTGCAAAAATAAATCCGCGACTTTCTATGCCTACTATGTAATCAAGTCCGTAATCAGCGTAGCGCTCGGCTAGATGATCAAGCAGGAAATTAAACGCCTCGCGATCGCCTACGAGCGTCGTGATATCGTAAAACAAAATACCGGGCTTTGGGAAGTCGCGCACGGTGCGGATCGAGCGAAATAAATAGCTTTTTTGCTCGCTGCTTAGATTTTTCATAGCTTACCTCTTTTCAATCTTGCGTTTTGGATTTTTAAGCTACAGTTTTCGCTCTCCTCATTTTGCAGGGCCTCAATGCCGAAGCGAAGGGCAGTTTTGAGCTTTTCATTATCGCTTTTAAGCTTTGAAATTCTTTCTTCGCTCTTGCGAAGCAAAGCATAAATTTTAGAATTTTTTCGGATCGATAGAATAAGTAGCGCTGCAAAAAATAGCGCTAAAACGCCTAATGCTACGCTCATTGCTCGCCTCCTTCATTTGGATTTGCAAAGCGCATAGTAGCGGAGGTTGCGCTAAAATAGGCAGAATTTAAGCTTTTAAAATCTATGCTAGAAAGATTTCCTTCCTTTAAATTTACGCTCGTAATAGCAAAATTCGCATCTTTTAAACCTGCGCTAGCGCAATTTATATTTTCTGGCTTAACGCTCATGTAAATGAAATTTGTAGCCTTGAAATTTATAATTGCTGGGTTCAAACCGACAAAATCTTTGCGGCTAGCTTTTTGAGCGAAATTTTTCTCACAAACGCTCTCGCGCGTAAAATTTAACGTAGAATTTGCGCTAGTGGAATTTTTATCTAATGGATTTTTCCCATCAAAGATTATCTTTGCGTACGTAGAATTTAAATCTATATGACGTGCACCGCAAAAGCCTATCAAGGAATTCTCGCCGGTAAAAAAGGAATTTTTATCGTTAAAGCTCCGTGCAAAATTTGACGCAGAATCCATGCCGATGGGATTTTTGCAAGAAGGGATTTCGCCTACGAAGCTTAATTTAGAATTCCGCCCATTTAAATTAGCGCCACAGTTTTGTTCTGCAAAATTTTGAGCGGAATTCTGCATGAAATTCTCCCCGTCAAATCCAAGCATGCAATTCGCACTACCGCAAGCGCCTAGCTTTGCGACGCGCTTAATGTGCCTACCGCCCGCAAAATCGGTACTAAAAAATGCCTTAATCATATCTTCAATCACCAGCGCGCCCATTAATCGCTCGCCGAAGGCTAGAACGTTGGCGTCGTTGTGCTCTCTAGCTAGTCTAGCGCTCGTTGCGTCATGACACAACGCGCAGCGGATGTGAGCGTGGCGATTTGCGGCGATGCTGATACCGATGCCCGTACCGCAAATCAAAACGCCGTAAATGCCGTAGTCGGTGGAATTTAAAATTTTATCTTTGCTCGCGTTTGCGGCAGCTATGCTTGCGCAGGCAGTCGTATTTGCGTCCGCATCAAAATTCTTGCCGTCGCCGCTCTTGACGGCGTTAAAATTTTTATCTTTCTCGCCGTGCTGCGCGGTAGTGCTAAAATTCCCGCTACCGTTTATACTCGCGCTGGAATTTTCGCTGCCGCCCGCTTCGGAATTTTCCGTGGCTGCAGCGGAATTTATGCCGTCGTTTTCTTTAAAATTTTCGCTCCGCGCGCAGGCTTCGCACTCGGCTAAAATTTTATCCGCCAACGTGTCCGCAAAATCGGGATAGTCCACGCTCGCTTCGGCACTATGAGTGCCAAGGTCGACCGCTTCGTAACCTAAAGCGGCAAGCGCTTTTTTAGCTTGTTCTTTGGCACGAAAGCCCGCATGATCGCTCGCTATGAAAATTTTATTTATTTGCATTACCGCTCCTTATTTTTGCTCATAGATTAGGCTCTCATCGTTTTGCAAGGTATCGACGAAACGCCCGATTCGCTCCCAGCGGATCTTGCGATCGGCGTCAATACTAAAATAGGTAAACCATGGCTTGCCGACGATCAGACGATAAGGTACCGGACCCCAGAAGCGGCTATCGGCGGAATTATTTCGATTATCGCCTATCATAAAATACTCATCCTGTGGCACTTTGATGTAAAAGGCATTGAAGCTTATCCCCGCAGCTTCGAAGCTGTGAGGAATTTCGCTTAGACTAATGGGCTTCATAGAAAATTCACCCTTCTCAAGTGCAATTTTGACATTTGTTAGCATCGAGTTTCTAGCATTAGGGTCGTAGTGAATGCCCTTAAATTTATACGGCTCTTTGACATATTTTTCGCCACCCAAAATCACAATGTCGCGAGCATCATAGTTTGCGGCAATGAACTCGTCGCCTTCATGCGGACGAAGGTAGAAATTATTCAGATCAAATATCACCTCGTCGCCGCCTACGGCAAAATTTCGCTTTACAAAGTGCATTTTTTCATTAAGCGGGTAGCGAAAAACCACGATGTCGCCGCGCTTCGGACCCTCGCCACGGATGATATGCCCGTCGCCGTCGCTGTCCGGAGCTACCTGCCACTCTACAAAGGGAATATGTGGAGTCGGGATGCCGTAGCTAAATTTTTTAACGAATAAAAAATCACCCTCCAAAAGCGTAGTGCGCATCGATCCGCTAGGGATCACGAAGGCTTGCGCAACAAAAAGAATGACGAATAAAACGACGATGACCGTCCCCGTCCAACTCGATAAAAATTTGTAAATTTTACTTAGTATTTTCATTTAGGCTCTTTGTCTTAAGCGATTTTTCGCCGATTTTATCGTGTTGCTCAAAAGCATCGCAATCGTCATCGGTCCCACGCCTCCGGGTACGGGCGTAATAAACGAGCATTTTGGCGCGACGGCGTCAAAATCGACGTCGCCTCTTAGCTTGCCATCCTCGCCGCGATTGATCCCCACGTCGATTACCACCGCACCCTCTTTTACCATATCTGTGCTCACAAAATGCGCCCTACCGATCGCCGCGACCAAAATATCGGCATCTGCGCAAAGCCGCTTTAAATTTTTCGTCTTACTATGAGCGATAGTGACGGTAGCGTCGGCATTTAGCAGCAGGCTCGCCATCGGCTTTCCGACGATATTGCTGCGGCCCAGCACGACGGCGTTTTTGCCCGCGATCTGCACGCCGTATTCCTCAAGCAGGCGCATCACGCCAAGCGGAGTGCAAGGCACAAAACCGTCCGCAAGCCCGCTAGTAAGCTTGCCTACGTTTATCGCGCTAAATCCATCCACGTCCTTTTGTGGGCTTATTTTTTCTAAAATTTTATTCGTATCAATGTGCTTCGGAAGCGGCAGCTGCACCAAGATGCCGTCGATGCTTTCGTCCTCGTTTAAATTTTTTATCAGTTCTAAAAGCGCCGCCTCGCTCACGTCGG
Organism: uncultured Campylobacter sp.; assembly: GCF_937921625.1. Taxonomy (GTDB): domain Bacteria; phylum Campylobacterota; class Campylobacteria; order Campylobacterales; family Campylobacteraceae; genus Campylobacter_B. The sequence continues at coordinate 21,054 of NZ_CAKZTI010000006.1, forward strand.
AGCTCAAGCGGTGCGCTACGGAGCGGATTCTGCAGGCGGCACAGGCTTTTTCCTTGCTCGCGACATAGGTCTTACTCGCCGCATCCTCGCCCACCAAAATCACCGCCAGCGCGGGCTCTACGCCCTTTGCAGCAAGATCCGAAGCGGCCGATTTGATCTCATCTTTTACCTTCGCGCTTATGCTTTTGCCGTCGATTAAAGTCATTTAAAGCCTTTTTGAGAAATAGGGAATGTTACCCTAAAATTTATAAAATTTAGATTTATTTCGCGGATTTTATGGGAATTTGAAAGAATTTTAAAAAGAATTTCGTCCTAAATTTAAGCCTATTTAAACCAGCCTAAATTTTCATCATCATATACGGATAGACACTTTGGGCGGTTACGTTCAGGCTGAGACGCTGCTAAGGCTTGTATTGCGGAATGAAGCCTTGTTTGAGCGAGAACTACGATGTTTCCATTTGCTCGCCATTAAACGCCTCGTATCGACGCCCGCTGCGCAATATACGCATTATGCGTAATAGTAGCCTGTATAATGGTAGCCGGGTGCCTTATTTTGCTCTGGCTCTGGGGCATCTTGCGGTCCGCTCATAGAGCAGCCGCACAGAAACAGCGTCACGCACAGCAATAAAACGATCTTTTTCACCATAAATCCTTTCAAAATTTTTATGATTTCATCCTTGGCTGATTGTAAAATTTTACAAAATTTAGAAAAGCGCTCATAAAAATTTTATCCCCTTTGAAATTTAAAATTTTGAATAAATTTAAACGACCAAATTTATCAAATTTAGGCTTTGCGCGGGTTGCGATCTCGCGCAAAGAGCGTAGCTCTAAGGGCGCTAATAGTATTTGTGCGACATTTAATACAGCGCAAACTCGCGACGTGCAAGATCGCGCAGCCTCTGTCCCGCTCGCCGAAATAGCGCGCTAATACACTGCTAAATACAACCACGCCGCTTTGGAATTTTAAAATTTCGCCGAATTTTTAAAGCGCCGCGCTTAAATTTACTCGTTGCGCAGTGTTTGCAGCACGTCGATCTGCGTGGCTTTTTTGGCCGGGTACCACGACGAAAGCGCCACGATAAGCACCGCGCCGATTAAAATCATCGCCAAATCGCCTAGCGAGAGCTCCATTGGCAACTTTGAGCTTCCGTAAACGTCGGCGGGTAGATTTACGATGTCGAAGCTTCCGAGCAGCCACACGCCGAACAAGCCCAAAATCAGCCCGAATATGATGCCGCCGCCGCCGATCGTGGCTCCGAGCGCGAAAAAGGTCCTTTTGACCTCCTTTTTGCTGGCTCCCAGACTAAGTAAAAGCGCGATCTCTTGGCGACGGTTCATCACGGTCATCAGAAGCGAACTTACGATATTTAGGCTCGCAACCAGGATTATTAGCATCAGCACGATGAAAAGCGCGCGCTTTTCAAGCGCAAGGGCGCTGAAAAAATTGCCGTTTTGCTGCCACCAGCCCACGGCGCTAGCGCCGCTAGGAAGACTTTTTTTGATGCGCTCCAGATCCTTAAACGGATCGTTTGAAAAAACATGCACGCCGTCGAAAGTCCCCTCGTCGTAGCCTAAAATTTTGGCTAGATCGCTTGCGTCCGCGTAAGAATACGCCTTGTCGTAGGCGATCAGCCCCGAGCTGAAATCCGCGCGCACGTCAAAGCGTTTCATCTTAGGGATCAGCGCAAAGCCGCCCGGATCGCTTTTCGTAAAGATCATCGTGATCTTACTGCCCTCATCCAGCATAAACTCGTCCTTGATCCCGCGCCCTATCATGATGCCGTAGTCCGTTAGATTGGCGTCTTTGGCGCCTGCTGCGACGACGGAGTTGATGCGCTTTTCGTCGTTTAAATTTACGCCGAAAATCAGTCCGCCCTCGAGCTTCTCGCCGCTTTTGGCGATGACTTGCGAGCTGATGTAAGGACTAAAGATCAGATCAGGGAAGTCCACCCGCAGTCCCTCCACGTCGTCTTTTGAAATGCCGCCGCGAAAGTGGCTGTGGATCGTGATCGGGTAGTTCATCGTAAAGAGCTTGCGCTCGAATTCCTTATCGAAGCCGTTCATTATCGCCATCGCGACGATCAGCACCGTAAGCCCCACGCCCACGCCCAAGAACGCAAGCAGCGCCGAAAGCGTAATGAAGGGCTGAGAGCGGTCGAATCTGAGATATTTGAATAATAAATACTTTACCAAAAAGCCGTCCTTGTAAAATTTCACATAAAATTTAGCGCTAAATTCTATGTGAAATTTTAAGTATTTAGGAATTTTAAAATTCCAAAAACAGATTTCACCCCCTGGAATACTAAGTTTTAAATAAATAGAATTTTACCTAGGTGTGAACTATAATTTTAAACACTCTTAAAATATTTCAAATCCCAACGGGACAAAATTGAAGTTAAATTTAAAGATAGTGGAAGATGAGCTTTAACTCCCAACGGGATAGAATTCTACTCTATTGCTTCTTGCACTTTGCTTGATTGGTAGCCGGTTTAAACCTCAGCGAGTTTTGAAAATTTAAAATCGCGCCGCAATCTCTTATACGCAATGAAATTCGCCCCCAAGATATCCGATACGGCAAATCAAACATATCGTCTTGCCAAAACCTCGAAATTTTAAACCCGAATTCTAAATTTTAAAATTTCAAACGCCTCAAAATTTTAAAATTTTAGAAATTTCAAATCTTTTAGAATTTTGAAATTCTTAAAAATTTAAAGGCGGAGTCTGCTTGCAAGCTCGCCCGCAATCGCATAAATTTAAAATTTCAAATGCACGCAGTATCCTAGCCATGCACTAAATTTAAGTATCACGCGCTGATTGGCTTACGTTTTGCCGCACGGCACACCGCAACGGCGCTGCGAAAACAAGTAGCCAAAGGCACCAAGTGCGCTTTGAAATTTTAAAATTTCAAAACCAAAGTTCCGCCCCATCGCGCAGCTTTGCGCGCAGTCCGCGTCGCCTAGCGATCAAGCTCTTTTAAAATTTCTGTCCGCGCCGCCTCGCGATCAAATTTCCCTTTAAAATTTTATGACGTTTCGCCTGCGACCGATCCGCCAAATACAAAAGTAAGGTCGAAAAGCACCAATTACGCAATGCTCGCAATCAAGATCATCGATCGTGCGTACTTACGATCGATCGCCGCGCCTACCTCGCAAAGCCGCCCTTTTTCGGACCGCCCTTGCCGTGGCAGTCTTTGTATTTTTTGCCGCTGCCGCAAGGGCAAGGATCGTTTCGCTTAGGCTTTTTGTCGCCGAACTCATCGGGGCCCTTTAGCTGTGCTTCATTCGTGCTTGCAGCGGCGAGTTCTTTGGCGCTTGAGCTCTCCATGCGCTCCTGCATCGCACGCTGCTCGGCTTCGATCTCCTCCCTAGATTTGAACTGGATCGAATGCAGCAAGCGGATGCTATCGGATTTGAGGCGCATTACAAGCTCCATAAAGAGATTGTAGCTCTCCTTTTTATACTCCGTAAGCGGGTCTTTGTGGTTGTAGCCGCGAAGTCCGATGCCTGCCTTTAGGATATCCATTTGATACAGATGCTCCCGCCAGTCGCGATCGACGATCTGCAAATAAAGCATCTTTTCGATACTTTTGCGCTGCTGCGGATCGATCGGCGCCATCTTGTTTTCATACGAAACAGCAAGCGCGCCGATGATCTTTTCTTTCAGCTCTTTGAAATCATCGACCTTCTCAAGCTCGCTGTTTTCGAGTACCTCGCCCGTTTCTTGAGCGATTTTGGCGACGATCGGGAATTTATCGACCTCTTTGATATTTGCGCCGTCGAAAATTTCAAGCTCCTCAAGCACGCTAGAGATGTACTCCTCGCGGTTTTGGATGATTTTATCTTTCAGATCGTAGTCGGGATCCAAAAGCTCGTTGCGATATTTATAGATCGTCTTGCGCTGCTCGTTTGCGACGTCGTCGTATTCTAGGATATTTTTACGCGCTTCAAAATGCAAGCTCTCGACCTTTTTCTGCGCGTTCTCTACTGCGCGCGAAACCATGCCTGATTCGATATGCTCGCCATCTTTCAAACCTAAGCGATCCATGATATTTTTAATCTTGTCGCTACCAAAAATTCTAAGCAGATTATCCTCCAAGCTTAAGAAAAACCTACTCTCGCCCGGATCGCCCTGTCGCCCGCTTCGTCCGCGGAGCTGATTATCGATGCGGCGGCTTTCGTGGCGCTCGGTACCTAAAATATACAGCCCGCCCAAAGCGCGCACTTCATCGTCTATGCGGATATCCACGCCACGTCCCGCCATATTCGTAGCGATCGTTACGGCACCCTTTACGCCCGCGTCTTTGATGATCTGCGCTTCACGCTCGTGATTTTTGGCGTTTAGCACGGAGTGCGCGATGTTTTCTTTGACCAAAAGCTCGTGCAGCTTCTCGCTCTTTTCAATCGACGCCGTACCCACTAGCACGGGCTGACCTTTGGAATTTAACCGCTTGATCTCATTTATGACGGCATCAAATTTCTCGCGCTCGGTTTTGTAGATAAGATCGTTTTGATCCTTTCTGATGACCGGCACATTCGTAGGGATAGAGACCACTTCGAGTTTGTAAATTTGAGAAAATTCCGTTGCTTCCGTCTGTGCCGTACCCGTCATACCGGCGAGTTTTTCGTAAAGACGGAAGTAGTTTTGAAAGGTAATGTCGGCAAGAGTTTGGCTCTCCTCTTGGATCTGCACACCCTCTTTTGCCTCAAGCGCCTGATGGAGCCCTTCGCTAAATCTGCGCCCCTCGCTAAGACGACCCGTAAATTCATCCACGATTATGACCTGCCCGTCGCGCACGACGTAGTGTACGTCCTTTTCAAATAGATAATTCGCCTTAAGTGCTTGATCAAGGTAGTGGCTAAGCACGGCATTTTCAAGGCTGTAGAGGTTATCCACGCCAAAAAGCTTCTCGGCTTTTGAGATTCCTGCCTCTGTAATCAAAACGGCGCGGTTTTTCTCATCTACGGTAAAATCGCCCGTCGCCTTGCCTTTCGGATCGGCTGGCGCCTCGCCGCGGATCATTTGGCGAGCTACTTCGTTTGCCTTGATGTAACCATCTAGAGTGCGGTTCGTAGGACCTGAGATGATTAGCGGCGTCCTAGCTTCGTCGATCAAAATACTATCGACCTCGTCGACGATTACGAAATGATGCCCGCGCTGCACCTTTTCATCCGCGCTAAATTTCATATTATCGCGCAGGTAGTCAAAGCCAAACTCGTTGTTTGTGCCATAAGTGATGTCGCACGCGTATGCAGCCTTGCGCTTGGCATCGTCGTATTCTCCGCCTACGATCACACCGGTACTAAGCCCTAAAAATTCATATAGCTCACCCATCTGCTCGGCGTCGCGCTTGGCCAGGTAGTCGTTTACGGTAACGACGTGCACGCCTTTGCCCTCCATCGCATTTAGCACTACCGCCAAAGTCGCTACGAGGGTCTTTCCTTCGCCTGTTTTCATCTCTGCGATCGCGCCGTCGTTTAGCACCAAACCACCTATTAGCTGAACGTCGAAGTGGCGCATATTTAGCACTCTTTTGCCCGCCTCTCGCACGATAGCAAATACTTCGTTAAGCACGTCATCCGTGCTCTTTTCGCCCGCGCGAACTTGCGCTCTTAACGCTTCAAATTCCGCCTTAAGCGCCGCATCGTCCATCGCCACGTAGTTTTCTTCAAGCGCACTGATCTGCGCTGCGCGCTTGGCGTATTGTTTGACGATCCTATCGTTTTTAGTACCAAAAATCCCGTGGATGACCTTTTTAAACATCTCAAACCTTAGTTTTAAAATTTTAACCGCGCATATTAACATATTTTTAGTTTCTATTTAATTAAATCCTAGAAAAACGGCTATAATACGCGCAAATTTTCAAAAATAAAGGCAAAATTTATGAAAAAAACTCTTATTTCTTTAGCGGCAAGCTGCATTTTTGCATTCGCAAGCGGGATAGAATTCGATACGCTGAGCGCAAATTTTTCGCAAACCGTGCAGAGCGACGACGCGAAAATCAGCTACGGCGGCGATTTTAGCGCTACGAAAGAGAACGCCGTGTGGCATTACAAGACCCCTACGATAAAAAATATATTTTTTAGCTTCACAAAGGTCGTCGTAATCGAGCCCGAACTCGAGCAAGCTATCATCACGAATATCAAAGAAACGCCAAATTTAACCGCGATCCTAGCGAATGCAAAGCCAAATAAAAACGGCGTTTATGAGGCGAGCTTCGACGATGTGAAATATCTCATCGAGCTAAAGGGTGATCTGCCGAGTAAGATCAGCTACACCGACAAAATGGATAATAAAGTCGTCATCAATCTAAGCAACGTCCGCAAAAACGCGCCGGTAAACGAGGCGATCTTTAAGCCTGCAATCCCCAAAAACTACGACATCATTACGCAGTAGGCGCGCGTGAGGCTACTTTTTGTATGTCACGGCAACATCTGCCGCTCACCGATGGCGCAGTCCGTGATGCAAAATTTTATTAATCAAAGCGGCCTAAGTGCGCGCTTGAGCGTAGATTCTGCGGCGACGCACGCCGACGAGATCGGCTCGCTGCCCTACTACGAAACGCAGCGCGTGCTAAAAGAGCAAAAGGTGCCGCTCGTAGCGCATCGCGCCGTGCAGGTCACGCCCGCAGACTACGAGCGCTACGATCTCATACTTTGCATGGATGATGAAAATATACGCTCGCTGGGGCGAATTTTTCGCGGCAAGGATATGGCTAAGGTAAAATTTCTTTTGGAATTTGCAGGGGAAAATTTTACAGACTGCGATGCGCTAAATTTTAAAGGCGCGCTAAAACAAACCGCCTTAAATTTAAAGAGCGGCGGTTTAAATTTAACCGACTCCGAACGCCTACAGATCGGCGATCCCTACTACACGCGCGATTTTGAGCGCTGCTACGCAGATATCAAACGCGGCTGCGAGGGACTCTTGCGATACATTAAAAATTCAGACGGAATTTGCTAAAATCCGCGATTAAATTTTAGCGTCTTTAAAAAGGCGCGGCTTAAAGTGATGATTCAAGGAAAAATATGTTTAGGCTTTTGATCGTTCCATATCTGATAATTGAGGCATTTACGACCTATTATTTCGTAAGCGCAAACGGCTTCGCGGCGTATGCGGTGGAGATCGTCATAAGCGCGATTTTAGGCGGATACGTCGTAGCAAACCGCTCGTGGATGGGCTTTTTTAATCTAATGAAAATCTCGCCGAAAGAAATTTTAAGCGGCGTGGGATTCGTCGTAGGCGGTGTTTTTCTCATCGCGCCTGGCATTTTCGGCGATATTTTGGGCGTTTGCATAATCACTGCGTCGTTTTACTGCGTCACCAGCGATGTGCCTAAATTTAAAGCTAGCAGCGAAAATTCCGAAAAAAGAGAGCGAAAATTTTGGCGACGCAGCCACGTAAGCGACGACGTAATCGACGTAGAGGTGATCGAAGAGAATGAAATCGAGATTCGAAAAAGCATAGGAGAGGAAAAATGAAAAATTTGATCATAGCTACGCGCGGCAGCGTGCTTGCGCTGTGGCAGAGCGAGCACATCGCATCGCTACTTAACGCCCGCGGCATCCAAGCGCAGCTAAAAAGCATGAAAACCAAAGGCGATAAAATTTTAGACACGCCGCTTGCAAAGATCGGCGGCAAGGGGCTTTTTACGAAGGAGCTTGAGGAGAGCATGCTTCGCGGCGAAGCTCACATCGCCGTACATAGCCTAAAAGACGTGCCCGTGGAGTTTCCGCAGGGGCTCGTGCTGGCTGCGATCTGCGCGCGTGAGGACGTGCGCGATGCGATGATTAGCGAAAAATACTCTAAATTTGGTGAGCTGCCCCGCGGCGCAAAAGTCGGTACCACGAGCCTTCGCCGCAAGATGCAGCTGCTTAGCATGCGCCCCGATTTAGAGATAATCTCCTTGCGCGGTAACGTCCAAACCCGCTTGCGAAAGCTCAAAGACGGGGAATTCGATGCGATTATCTTGGCGATGGCGGGCATCAACCGATTAAATTTGCGCGCCGAGGTAAAGCACGTAGCGCCCTTTGAAATCTCGCAGATGATCCCTGCGATGGGGCAAGGAGCGCTCGGCATCGAGGCGGTGGACGAGTCGCAAATTCTACGCGCGATAGAATTTTTAAAAGATGAACGCGCGATCATCGAAACGACCGTGGAACGGGATTTCGTCAGGGTTTTGGAGGGGGGTTGCCAGGTGCCGATCGGTATCAACGCGCGCCTTGACGGCGAAGATATCCACATCAGCGCGATAGTGGGCCTGCCCGACGGCAGCGAGAGCATCCGCCAAAGCATCGTCGCGCAAAAAAGTAAGTGGCAAAGCGTAGGCGCGGAGCTTGCGCGCGTTTTTATCAAAAAGGGTGCAAAGCAGCTTCTTGCGCGTGCCGAAGAGATGGCGAGCCTATAAGAAGCCCTAATGCAAAAAGAGCAAATGCCGCTTTTTATAATCAAAGATTATTGGATCAGGATTTATATTGATCTGGGCGTTACTTCGTCCATCGTCATGCTTGTTTTCGAACTCGTCACTAGGGGTATTCACTGGCATTACTGGGTTGGGGTTTGGATTTTAACCTTAATAGGTCTTTTAGGTATAAATAAAAACAAATTTTTAAGCTTCTATCCCGGCAGAATAGAATATAACAAATCCTCCGCAAACCATCAAGAAACGATAGTTACAAAAAAATCTATCGACATGGCGCGTATTGATAAGGTAGCGATTTATAAATTCGTAGATTTTGCGGTAGAAGAATTTAGCTATGATAAAAATATTGGGACCTTTAAAAAGCTTATTTTAACGGCTTTTTCGTGGATATTGTATTTGATGGATTTGATATGCTTTGCCGTTTTACGGCTAAGGGGTAGGATAAAAAGCATAAATTTATATGTCTTGATATTTTTAGACAGCGAAAATGGGGTATTCGTCGGTATCCCGCTTGCGATGTTAAGCGATTTTGAACGAAAAAATTTGGAAAAATATTTAAGAGATGAACTCGATCTAAACCTGGAGGATATCGAGGTTAGAGATAGGCTTTTGAATATAAATTTTATGTAACGCCGCTAGCTTACGTGACGATGTAGAATTTTACGTCGATATGAAATTTCTAAGATTTATGTGGCAAGATGCTAGATAGATCTGAAAGCGGCGAAGTAACGTATAAATTCTGGAATTTATACGGTAACAATGCAAAAATTGCTCATCGGCAGGTAACTCTGTGGGCTTTTTGCGGGTGCAAGATGAGGCAGACCTGCCGCAAATAAGCCCTAGCGAGTTTATAATGATAGAAAAAATTGCGCCGAATTGGCATCTTTTTAAAACCACATAAAAAGCCGCACCGCAAGCGTGTTTGAAGCTTCGCGGCGATCTAAATTTAAAAGCATTGCCCGCGCCTTAACCATACCGCCGATCAAAAATCGAGCGAATTTTAAATTTAAACAGACGATCTGTAAATTCTGTCTGCCGCGACTTTTGGGCGAAATTTTAAAATTTTGAGGTCTAAATTTAAACAAAGCATCGCCAAAGCGCGCCGCGTCGCGCTAAATTTAGAGCCAAGGGGCGAGGCGGCGTAGCCTTAAACGCCACCCGGCCCAGGCTTAAACTGCGCAAAGTCCACTCCCGTCGCGTCCAAAACCGCTCGCGAATAAAAATAAAGGCTGTAAAATAGCTCATCGTCGTAAAAATGCTCCTCCCAGCGCACCTCGTCGTCCTCATCGCTCTGCGGCCACAGGTATTTTTCCGCAAGCATATCCGAAAAGCTCGCCAGCGGCGCTGCGTGCGAGATCTTATCGGCGTCATCGCAAATCTCAAGCATAAACGCAAAAAATCCGCCGAGCCGAGCCGAGATAATGCCTGCCGCTTCGTTTTCGCCTTTTGCGTTTTCGCAGTTTTCGTTTTTTCCGTTTATGTCCGCTGTGGTGTTTTGATTATTTTTATTCGCGTTTTTACCCGCTGTAGCGCGCGCCTGCATAAAGATACGCACCAAAAACAGCAGCGCAAAAGGGGTTGCGTGCCAAAACGAGCCTTGATGCTCTATCTCGTAAAAATCTTACTAAGCGCGCCCTGGGCGGTTTTAATATCAAATTTCTCCCGCTCGCCCGCATCCAAGTCCTTATCCGCCGCGCTCGTTTTAAATTTACTCGCCTGGCTCGCTTTAAATTTTATCGCCGCGCTATCCGCACTCTTAAATTCCGCCTCACCGCACTTCGCCGCGTCCGTTTTAAGCTCCGTCTCTCCGCCCGCTTTAAATTTCGCCGCCCCGTTATCTGCCTTTTTAAATTTCGACTCACTCTTTTGTGCTAAATTTACGAAATTTTGTGCCGCGCCGCATCTTGCCACATCCGTAGAATTTTGCCCGCAGCCATGATGATTTTTTAAATTTTCCCCTGCGCTGGGCTCGCTTTTTAAATTTTGCTCGCCACCCAAACCGCGCGCCGAATTTCAATAACCAAGCCCAGGCGCAAATTCTACCTCGTAAGTTCCCTACTTTGCTCGATTAGATCCTCAATCTGTTCGCGCGGTACCGCATCAAGGCAGACGCTGATCCAGTGCTTTTTATTCATATGATAGGCTGCAAAAATTCCTTTTTCGTCACGCAAAATTGCCGCCAAATCGGGCGAAACTTTTAAATTTATCACGTCGCTTGAGCCAGGAAGTGCGCGACCGAGCTTTTCGTTTGCAAGCCCGCGCATCAGAAGTGCAAACCACTTGCGCTTCCCTCCACCGTGACGAAAAACCGCAAAATTAGGATATTCATCCCACAGATATTCGCCGTCCGCGCCATAGCGCTGCTTCATTAGTTTTAGGACGCTGCTGAAGTTCATTCTCGTTCCTTAATATCGATCTTTTCTTTGCGTAATCGCGCCAGCCACTCATCCAGCGTCTTTTCAAAGCCGATCCCCTTGCTTTCGTAAAATTTCGCCGCCTCGCTCATATATGCTTGCTCAACCCAGCCGCCGAAGTCGTGCGGGTATTTGTAGTCCGCTATCTGCTTGTCGGAGTTGATGAGATAGCGCGGCGTAGGCAGCGGAGCAGCGGAGCGGACGAACTTCAAAGCGGCGTTGATGCCCAAATACGCGGCGTTTGACTTGGGGCTGTGCGCCAGATAGACCGCGCATTGTCCTAAGATAATGCGCGCCTCGGGGTAGCCGATCTTGCTGACGGCAGTTAGCGTGCTAGTAGCGATATTTAGGGCGTTTGGATTGGCGTTGCCGATGTCCTCGCTAGCTAGGATCACCATCCTGCGCGCGATGAAATCCGCGCTCTCGCCCGCATCTATCAGCCTTGCGACATAATACAGCGCGGCGTCGGCGTCGCTTCCGCGCAGGCTTTTTATCATCGCGCTTGCTAGCTCGTAATGCACGTCGTCGCTGCTAACGCCCGCAGCTACGGCATTTGCACGCAGCGTGCGAAGCGTATCCAACGTAATGGCGCTGTCTGCCAAAAGCGCAAATTCTAGCAGGTTCAACATACTCCTTGCATCGCCGCTGCTGGAGTTTAGCAGGTATTTTCGCGCCTCCTCGTCCATCTCAAAGCCGATCTCGCCCTGAGCTCGCGCCAAAAGCGCCTCCAAATCCTCGTAGTTAAGCGGTTCGAACTCAAAGATCATCGAGCGCGAGCGGATGCCGCTGCTTAGCACGAACTGCGGATTTTCCGTCGTCGCGCCGATGATGATCGCGGCGTAGTTCTCCATCGGGATCAGTAGCACCTCCTGCTGCGTCTTGCTGAGGCGGTGGATCTCGTCGATGAAAATGAGCGGCTTGATGAGCGAGCCGGCGTGCGAGGATAGAATTTTGCGGATATCTTCGACCTTCAGGCTCGTGGCGTCAAGCTCGTAAAAATCGTAGTTCAGCTCGCTTGCGATCACGCGCGCCATCGTCGTTTTGCCGCTGCCTGCGGCGCCGAAAAATATACTGTGCGGGATGCTACCTGCGGCGACGAATTTTTTAAAAATCGCTACGATCTTGCCCTGCCCCACGATCTGCTCTAAGCTTTTGGGGCGAAATTTCAAGCTCAAACTCATTTTGCAACCTTAAAAATTTTGCCCCGATGATAGCGTTTTTATGATTAAATTTTGAAATTTGGCTAAATTTAAAAGGCGGTTTGAGTTCTAATACGGCGAGGTTTTGAAATTTATACATGCCGCGGGCTTGAAATTTATGCCATGCAAGCGAGCTTTAAAATTTCAGTAGAATTTTAAAATTTTGTGCCGCACGCGCGGGCTGGCGATATAAAATTTTGCGGCGAAAACAGATCGCGCAGATTTAGCGGACTTGGTGCATTTAAATTTAATGCCCTGCGTATTGCGCGGTCGCGCCGTCATACATAGTGCGCCTGAAATCAGCTCGGCGCGTAAGATTGCGTAATATGAAATTTTAAAATTTAGCCCTATTTTGGGGCAAAATTTTATCTCGCAACGGGCGGCGAGCTGATAAATTAACAAATCAATAAACGCAAAATCGACAAAGCAAAAAAATCGCGATGCTTGCGTAAAGTCGTCGCGCAACCATCGCGAATATCGCCCCGCCGGCGCAGAAAATATCGCGTAACTCTATCGCCTACGTAACGCAAAAATGTAAAATATAATCGCGCAATCGTCGTAATAACTCCTGCGATCGCGCAAAACTCATCGTGCCAATTTCGGCGCCTGCGTAAAATTTAATCTCGCGAAGCTGCACGCCAGCGTAAAATGCGTAAAATTACCGCGCCAACGGCCTGCTCGCGCAAAAACCGCCGTCTATTTGAAAAGCTCGGTAGAAAGATACCTCTCGCCGGTATCGCAGAGGATCGTAACGATCACTTTGCCCTTGTTTTCGGGCTTGGCGGCGATCTGCGCGGCAGCATAAACGTTCGCACCGCTTGAGATGCCCACGAGCAAGCCCTCTTTTTGTGCCAGCTGTCTAGCTGCTGCAAACGCATCGTCGTTCTCGACGCTCAAAAAGCCGTCGATGACGCTTCTATCAAGATTATCAGGGATAAAATTTGCACCAATGCCCTGGATTTTATGCCCGCCCGCACTGCCGCACGTAAGAAGCGGTGAGCTAGCAGGCTCCACGCCGTAGGCTTTGAGGTTTGGATTTTTAGATTTTAAAAATTTCGCCGTGCCGCTGAGCGTGCCGCCGGTACCAAATCCCGCGACCAAAATATCTACCTTGCCGCCGCTTTGCTCCCAAATTTCAGGTCCAGTGCTTTGAAAATGCGCCTTTGGATTGCTTGGGTTATCAAACTGGCTCGGGATAAAGCTATTTGGAGTGCTCGCAGCCAGCTCATTTGCCCTATCCACCGCGCCTTTCATTCCAAATTTCGGGTCGGTCAGCTCGATTTTAGCGCCGAATGCCGCGATGAGCTTTTGGCGCTCGATACTCATCGAGCTTGGCATCGTTAAAATTAGCTTCATACCGAGCTTTGCTGCGATCATCGCAAGCCCCACGCCCGTGTTTCCGCTGGTAGGCTCTATCAAAACGCTATTTTTATCGATTTTGCCCGAGCTTAGCGCGTCTTTTACGATCTGCCACGCGATGCGATCCTTGACCGAGTGGCTTGGGTTTAAAAATTCCGCCTTGGCTAAGATGAGGGCATTTTTGCCAAACGTATTGATTCTAACTAACGGAGTATTGCCGATGAGCTCCGTAACATCGTTTGCTATTTTCATATTTTTCCTTTAAATGCTGAAATTTAAATACTGGACGCTTCGCGCCATCATCTCCTCATAGCTGCTTAGAGGCTCGTTAAATATCTCTGCCAGCTTGACGTCAAATTTCTCAAAAAACGCCCGCAGTCCAGGATCGCTCATCTGAATGCTAGTCATCCGCAGATCCTTTTCAAGAGCGGTAAAAATTTCACCAAAAGTTATCTCACTAGCATCTCTGGCTAGGTGATAACCGCCGTTTTTACCTTTGATGCTACACACTAGCTTTTCGTTTCTAAGGGTATTTAGAATTTGCTCCAAATAATTCTTAGAAACTCCCGTGCGCTCGGCTATCTCTTTTATACTTATCGGCGCTACTTCGCTAGCTTTGGCGATCTGCAAAATTGCAGCCAGCCCATAAACGCCCTTTGTGCTTAAAAGTGCCATTATTTCAGTGCCTCGCTAAGATCAGAAATCAAATCATTCGCGTCCTCTATACCCACGCTTAGGCGGATTAGACTCGCAGGCACGCCAGCGCGGTTTAGCTGCTCCTCATTTAGCTGCGAATGCGTCGTGCTCGCAGGATGAGTGATGATCGACTTCGTATCGCCGATATTTGCTACGACGGAGAAAATTTTAACCTTGCTAACCGCCTTTAGCGCTGTTTCTTCGCTATCTACGATGAAGCTCATCAGACTGCTTGCATAGCCGTTTTTAAATTTCGCTTTGATCGCGGCATTAAACGGCGAGCTTGCAAGCCCTGGATAATTAACCTTCTTTACCTTCGGATGATTTTGCAAAAATTCTGCTATCTTTAATGCGTTTTGCGAGTGTTTTTGCATGCGAAGCGGCAGTGTTTCAAGCCCCTGGATGAGCTGAAACGCGTTAAACGGCGATAGAGTCGCACCAATATCGCGAAGCAGGGACAAACGAATTCTAAGCGTATAAATGTCGAAATTATCTACTAAATCCGCATAAACTAAGCCGTGGTAGCTCTCATCGGGCTCGTTGAAATGTGCGTAACGCGGATTGCCCTTGAGTTTAGAATTTAGTCCTTTGCCCGAAACGATCGCACCTGCAATACTAAGACCTTGTCCGCTTATGTATTTGCTAGCGCTGTGGATTACGACATCGGCGCCGTCATCAAGCGGATTGTAAAGCGCAGGGCTTGGGATCGTGTTATCAGCAATCGTTACTACGCCGTGCTTATTTGCGATTGTAGCGATTTTAGCGGTATTTGCAACTGAAATTTGAGGATTTGAAAGTGTCTCAAAAAAGATCGCTCTAGTCTTATCGTCGATTAAACCTTCCAAATTATCTGCCGTTTCGGAGTCAAAAACCCTAGCCTCGATGCCAAAGCGCTTGATCGTGTGCGCCAAAAGCGTAGTCGCACCGCCGTAAATTTTCTCGGCGATGATGATATTTTCGCCCGCTGCGGCTAAATTTGCCACCGCAAAAAATATTGCCGCCTGCCCGCTAGAGACCGCGATTGCAGCTTTGCCGTTTTCCAGCGCCGCAAGTCGCGCCTCAAAAACATCAGTAGTAGGATTTGTCAAACGCCCATAGATCGGTCCTAGATCACGCAGCGCGAAGCGATCGGCAGCCTTTTTGCTAGAACCGAAGTTAAACGCTGTGCTTTGATAAATGGGAACTGCCATCGTGCCGTAGCCGGCGACGGAGTCGTAACCGAAATGAGTTGCGAGGGTTTCTTTTTGCATTTTTGTCCTTTGTAAAAAATTTGGCGAATAATAGCGAAATTTTAAAATAAAGTCAAGTATTTTTATATGGTTTTAAAATACCTATAATACGGGATTTATAGAAAAAATATTATTAAAATATAGTTTTACAATATGCGTAATTTTGCCAAAATTTCGAATTTTGCTATAATGCGCGCTTTAATTAAGGAAAAATTATGCAAATCAAAGAAAAAGATGAGCGCGTTAAATATATCCGCGCACTAGAACGCTTCGTAAAATCCGCCGTAGCACTGCTAAAGCGCGAGGATTTCGACGCAGAGCTTTTTGCGAAGCGAATAGCTAAAAACTACGAAATTTTATCTAAAGCGGCCGCTACGAATCTCGATAGCCCCTACACCAAAGCGCTTGAGAACTTTGCCAAAAACGTCCTTGATGCTAGCGAGGCAGGACAGATCAGCGATGCTGCGTTTAGATCGGCGCTACAGCATGAAGCAAACGCTTTGCAAAAGCTCAAAAATAATAAGAGTTACAAAAAAGACAAGCATAAAATCGATTTTTTAAAGGATTACTAGATGAAAACCGTAATTTTTGATATGGATGGCACGCTACTCGACTCCTCGCGCGCGATCGAAATCAGCGTCAATAACACTCGCCGCGAGCTCTACGGCCTAGCGCCACTGCAAAAGAATTTCATCGTCCACACCATCAACGATCCAAGTAAAAACGCCTTTTTGGAATTTTACGGCAAAACCGAAGCGAGCACCGAAGAGCTTGCTTTTTTCGAGAAAGAATTCGTAAGCAATTACCGCGATTTTGCCGTGCTTTACGAGGGTATAGAGGATCTTTTGCACTCGTGCAAAAAAGCAGGATTTTTTCTCACAGTCGCCTCCAATGCACCTTCCTACACCCTAAGCGCGATCTTAGAAAAAACGGGCGTGCGCAGGCTATTTGATCTGGTCGTAGGCGCAGACGAGCAGATGCCATCAAAGCCCAACCCTGCGATGCTGCTACACGTAATTGCATGCTCGCCGCACAAAAACGCGATTTTTTTAGGCGATAGCAAAAAGGATGAGTTAGCCGCACTCCGTGGCGCGGAATTTTTACAAAATTTAGAATTTCAAGGCGGCAATAACAGCGAGAGCTTAAATGCTAGCCGCGACACGAGTAGAAAGAATTTCAGCGCTAGCAGCGGAAGCTTAAGCTCTTGCGGCGAAAATCTTAACGCAGATGAAAAATTCCGCCCTAACGACACAGATGCTGACGGGGCGGCAACGCTAAGCTTTAAAGGCGCTAAAATTTCCGCAAAAGCAAAAGCGACAAAGGAGGCACAAGCTGCGGCAGCGCGATGTTTTCAGGCAAACTTGGCAGATCTAAGAGGCGCAAAACTTGAGTATTTGCAGGTATGCTGGGGGTTTGGCGAGCCTAGCGAACTAAGCCGCAATGCCCTAAGCATCGCGCAAGCGCGCGAAATCATCGGCGGAATTTAAAGTAGCCTGGCTTTTGAGGCATAGCTAAATTAAAAGCAGTATTGCAGCATGGCAAAATCACGCTTAGGCTCTTAAAACGGAGCGAATTCCATCTTCGCGTGCAACGCAAGCGAAATTAAAATTTAAAAATGATCCTTGCGCGAAAAATTCCACTAGCACGAGAAACTAGGATTTCATCTGCGCGAGTGGAATTTAAAATTTTAAAAGTAGCTTTTGTAGTGCGCGATTTTATCTGCGTGAAAAACGAAATTTTATCTGTAAAAGGTGACGAAATCTTAAAATTTAAAGACGCCCTCTCGCGGCTTAATTTAAAATTTGCCTCGAAAACCAGACTTAAAATTTAATGCCAAACGCGATTTTGGAATTTTGCTGCGTCCATGAAATTTCAAATTCTCGCAAAGCGGCGGCTTTTTAAAATTTTAAAAAGCCTGATCTGTTGTTATGCTCACGATTAGATTTTGTGAGAATAGAATTTATCCGCCGCTCAGAAATCAAAATTTTACCGCACAAGCAAAGCCGAAATCCTCTCCGCCTGCGCGAAATTCAAGAATTTTATCGCTCAAACAAAGCAGAATTCTATCCACTCACGTGAAATCCAAAATTTCACCCGCGCCACAAAATTTTAAAATTTCCGCAAAAATCAAGCCATTTATCTGTAAAATTTAAAATTCCGCCTATCTGCAAAGTTTCGCGTTTAATCCGCCACGCTACCAAGATTAAATTTTTAAATTCCGCTCGCTCTGCCTATCTCGAAAACAAGTAAAATTTTAAAATTTATAGATTCAAAGCCCAAAATCCCGCGTTTAAGCTTAAAATTTACCGCACGCAGGCACAAGATCTGCGTAATCGCCCTTGTTTAAAAACCTCGATAGTTTGCCGCGTTCTAACCTAAATTAAATTTTATATTTGCTATAATCGTGAAATTTTAAGGAAGGTAAATGGATATTTTTGAAGGCAGCCCAAGAGAGAAATTTTTTGAAATTTTATCCGCTGCAAGCCCTACTTTGGTGCAAAACGAAATCGAAGAAGCTCTAATCCGCCTAATCGCCTGTGAGCGGCTCTGCGAAGCGTGCGGCATTAGCGAGCGCGAGATCGAAAGCTTCATCGCGCAGCAGGATCTACAAGACGAGCTAAACGACAAATTTTTGCAAATGAGCGGAAATATCCTAAGCAATAACGAATAATGCAAGATCAAATCGATTTAATTATGAAAAGCTTCATCGCAGACTGCGGATATGAGCCCGCTAACGAGATGTTTGCGAAACTTAGCTCAGGCAAAAAACTGCGCTCCAAGCTGCTACTAAACATCGCGCAAAAGGATGAAAAATCGCTGCGTCTATGCGCGATCATTGAGCTGATCCAAGCCGCAAGCCTGCTGCACGACGACGTCATCGACGAAAGCTCGGTGCGCCGCGGCAAGCCCTCGATAAACGCCACCTACGGCTCCAAAAACGCCGTGATGTTGGGCGACATACTCTATTCCAAGGCATACTTCGAGCTTTCTAAATTTGAAAGCCGCATCGCCGCCGCGCTTTCGGGCGCCGTCACGAAGCTTGCCGTGGGCGAGCTGATGGACGTGAGCTTAAGCAATGATTTTAACGACGATGCGAGCAAATATCTGCAAATGATCTATCTAAAAACCTCCGCTTTGATCGAAGAGGTCGCGCGCTGCGGAGCGTTTTTAAAATTCGGCGGCGCAGAAAATCGCGGCGAAATTTCAGATATAAACGGCGCAAAAAACGAGGGCGAAATTCCAAACGCTGCGAAAGATCATGATAAAATTTCAAGCGCGAGCGCAAAATTCGGCGAATACGGCAAAAATTTGGGGCTTGCTTTTCAGATTATCGACGACATCTTAGACGTCACGCAAAGCTCAGAAGCGCTCGGTAAGCCGAGCTTGAGCGATTTCGCGGAGGGTAAAACCACCCTGCCCTACATCTATTTATACGAAAATTTAAATGATTCCGAGCGACAAAAGCTAAAATCGTTTTTTAAAAAGCAGTTGCGCGAGAGCGAAATTTTATGGATCAAAGCGAAGCTTAGCGAGCACGACATTATCGAGCGCTGTATAAACGAAGCTCGTGCCTACGGGCAAAAGGCGCTCGAAGCCGTGGCGGAATTTAAAAACGACAAGCTGGAGCAAATCGTGCGAGATATGATAGATAGGGAGTTTTGATGGCGTATATGAGCGTGAGCTTCACCCACAAAAACACAGACATCACAGTGCGCGAGAAGCTGTCGTTTTCAAACGACGTGCGTAAAAAAGAAATTTTGCGCCTTTTGGCTTCAAACTCCGCGATAGAGGAGTGTTTGGTGCTAAGCACCTGCAACCGCGTAGAAATTTTTACCGCCGTAAGCGACTTCAAAGCGGCTAGCAAATTCGTGCTTTTAGCGCTTTCGCGCGTAAGCGGCGTGAGCTACGACGAGCTAGCCGAGCGCGCCGATATTTACGAGGATTACGGCGCGATACACCATCTTTTTGCCGTCGCAGCTTCTCTTGACAGCCTCGTAGTGGGCGAGACGCAGATCGTAGGCCAGCTCAAAGACGCCTTTAAATTTGCCAAACAAAACGCCCACGCGGGCGCGCAGATCGCAAGAGCGATAGATGAAGCGCTAAAATGCGCGGCGCGTATCCGCAACCAGACTGAAATTTCAAAAAACCCGATCTCGGTCTCAAGCGTCGCCGTGGCGATGGCAAAGGAAAAGTTAGGCTCCTTGCAGGGCGTAAACGCCGTGGTAGTGGGCGCGGGAGAGATGAGCGAGCTAGCGTGCAAACATCTGCTCGCAAGCGGCGCAAATATCACGATCTTAAATCGAAATTTGACTAATGCGCAAAGACTGGCCGCCTCGCTACTTGGCGAGAATTCCTTGGATGCGAAAAATTGCGCGGATGAAAATCCCGGCACAGGAAAAAATTCAGACGGCTTAAATTCCGGAAATGTCGCGAATTTCGCGGGCGAAAATCCCAAGGACGATAAAAATTCCACCGCCTGCGCAAATTCCTCCGCGCAGGTACAATCCCGTATTAAAATCGATAGCCTTGATAATCTCAAAAAATATCTGAACGTAAATAGCCTATTTTTCAGCGCTACGGGCTCGCAAGAGCCGATCATTACCGATAGCTTGCTTGAGCCCAAAAGCTTTAAGCGATATTTTTTCGATATCGCCGTGCCGCGCGACGTGGAGCTTAGCCAGAGCGAGGATATTGAAGTTTACAGCGTAGATGATCTGGAGGAGATCGTAAAGAAAAATTTGCTGCTTCGCGAGGAGCAGGCGCAGATCGCTTACTCGATCGTGGCAAAATGCACGAACGAGTTTTTCAAATGGCTCAAAGCGGCGGCATCCACGCCGATCATCAAAGCCTTGCGTCAAAGCGCGAAGCAAGTAGCTGAGCTGGAGCTAGCCAAAGCGCTTAAAAAGGGCTATCTAAAGCACAGCGATGCAGAGGAGGCGCGCAAGCTGATCCATCAGGTTTTTAAAGCGTTTCTGCACGCTCCGACGGTAAATTTGAAAAACCTCGGCGAAGCGGACGATGCTGACGGCACAGTAAACGCGCTGGTCGAAATTTTTGAACTGCAAGAAAACTACGAAAAATTTTTAAATCAAGAAAACGAGAAAAAGGACAGACAGAATGAAATTTAGCAAGCTTTTCGCTCCGAGCCTAAAAGAGGCTCCCAGAGACGCGGTACTACCTAGCCACGCCCTTTTGATCCGCGCGGGATTTATCGAGCAGCTGGGCAGTGGGCTTTATAATTTTTTGCCGCTAGGAAAGATAGTGCTGGAGCGGATCTGCGCCGTCATCAGGCAGGAGATGGACGCTACGGGCGCGCAGGAGGTCTCTTTTAGCGTCGTGACGTCTGCGGATGCGTGGAAAAAAAGCGGTCGTTACGCCAAATACGGCAAGGAGCTGCTGCGCTTCAAAGATCGCAAGGATAACGACTTCGTGCTAAGTCCTACCAACGAGGAGGCGGCGGTTTTGATGGTAGCGGATAAGATCACGAGCTACAAGCAGCTGCCGCTAAATATCTATCAGATCAATACGAAATTCCGCGACGAGGCGCGCCCTCGCTTCGGGCTTCTGCGCGGACGCGAGTTTACGATGAAGGACGCTTATAGCTTCCATGCAGACGCTGCGGATATGAAGCGCGAGTTTGAAGTGATGAGGCAGGCGTACTCGCGGATCTTTACGCGGCTTGGGTTAAATTTCCGCGCGGTCGATGCGGACAGCGGCGCGATCGGCGGCAGCGGCAGCAAGGAGTTTATGGTGCTAGCGGATAACGGCGAGGACGATATAATCGTGTGCAAGCGCTGCGAGTATGCCGCAAATATCGAGGCTGCGCGCCGCGCGCCAAAAACTACGAACGCCGCAGCACCCGAAACCGACGGTATGATGAAATTTAAAACCCCCGCGATGAAAACGATTGACGCGGTGGCGGAATTTTTCAAAGTGGATAAATTCTACACTATCAAAGCCGTAATCAAAAAAGCGCTATATGAGGATCGCAGCGAGATCGTAGCGTTTTTTATCCGCGGCTGCGACGAGCTGCAAGAGACCAAGGCGCAAAATGCCTGCGGCGCGCTAGAGCTAGTCGATGCTAGTGAGGAGGAGATCGCGCGAGCTGGCTTTACGGCGGGCTTTTGCGGACCTTTCGGGCTCGGCGAGGGAGCTAAATTTTACATCGATGCCGAGCTAAAAGGAGCGCGCGAGATGATCGCGGGCGCGAACGAGCCGGATTACCACTACGTGGGCGCTAGCGTGATAAATTTTAATGAATCGCGCTTTGCGGATCTCGCCGCCGTGGGCGCAGGCGATGCGTGTCCGTGCTGCGGCGGCGAACTTAGCATCACGAAAGGCATCGAGGTGGGTCATATCTTTCAGCTCGGCACGCGATATTCCGAGCCGATGGGGGCGCGATTTTTGGACGCAAACGGTAAGGCTCGTGCGTTTTTTATGGGCTGCTACGGCATCGGCGCAAGCCGCCTTATCGCCGTGGCGATCGAAAGCAGCCACGATGAGCGAGGCTGCGTGTGGCCGCGTGAGCTCGCACCTTTCGAGCTTGAGATCATCATTTCAAATCACAAAGACGCGGCTGCGGTAGAATTTGCCGAGAAACTATACGAGCAGTGCCGTGCGCGCGGAGTTCGCGTGCTGCTCGACGATCGCGCGGAGCGCTTCGGCGTGAAGATGAACGACTTCGAGCTGATGGGATTTCCATACGCGGTGCTCGCAGGAAAAGCCCTAGTGGAGGGAAGCGTCGAGTTCATCACTCGCGCAGGCCTAAAGCGGCAGAGCGTAAGCGCGGATAAAATTTTAAAATTTATAGAGAAAAAATTAGCCGGGGAAAATTAAGAAGCGTGTGAAAAATTAGCCCTAAATTTGGGCTAAATTTTGCCACCATATTTGAAAATTTGCGAGCCGCTTTTGCGACTACGGCGGATTTATTTTGCTGGCTCTATCCTGATATCTGCGTCTTTTGCGACCAAGCTCACATCGCCATCTATCACGCCTAGACGTACGATGCCCTCGTAGTAGGGCTGATAGCCGTAGTAGATGACGAAGTTATTCCACGGAGCAAAGTACGAGATCTCGCCCTTTTTGCCATCGCGTCCTTTCGGCTCGCCGCTTACGTCAAGCGGTTTTGGCAGCTTGGCGACCTTTTCGTGTCCGCCGTAGTCGCTTAAATTTAACGTTAGCGGTAGCTGTGCGGCAAAGCTCCTTGCAGCGATCGTGTCGTCTAAGACAGCAGTGACTTCGCCGTTAGAGCTTTTTAGAACTATCTTCAAATTTTGCATTTTCTCCCCAGCCACTAAATTTAGCCCTGCAAAAAGCATAAAGACGGCTAAAATTTTTCTCATTTTTACCTTCCTTATCTCTCGAATTTACCCCTGCAAAGCGCAGGGGTGCTTGTTTATTTCAAATTTGCTTTGAAAAATTCCTCAAATTTATCGTATGGGATCTTGTTGTTTTTATTGTCATATAGATCTGTGTGCACGGCGCCAGTGACGATAACTAGCTCTTTATTTTTGTTGCCAAGCGATTTAAAAGCGTCCTCGCTAAAGTATCTTGAGTGCGCCTTTTCGCCGGCTACGATAAGAGTCGGAGTTCTCATCTCGCTTGCGTAGGCAAGGATCGGCATATTTATAAACGAGATAGGGTTTGTGACGATCCAGCCGCTCTCACCGCTGTTTGAGTTCACAGAGCGTTTGTGATATCCGCGCGGCGTGCGGTAATAGTCTGCATACTCAGCGATAAACTGCGGCGTGCTTGCATATATCTTTTTTGGATCAACGTTTTTGCACCAGTATATGCCGGTTTGCCATTTTTAGCATCGACCCAGCGTTGCTCGGCTAGCTTCTTTTTAGTTTCATATCTCTCATCAGCGCCCACGCTATCGTTGTAGCCTTTTGCCATTACTCGCGTCATATCATACATCGTGCTGGTCGCAACCGCCTTTATGCGAGGGTCTGCAAGAGCTGCGTTTAGAGCAAAACCGCCCCAGCCGCATACGCCTAAAATGCCGATTCTACCTCGATCTATATTGCTCTGGGTGCCTAAAAAATCCACTGCGGCACTAAAATCGTCAGTGTTTATCTCCGGACTTGCTAAATTTCTTGGCTCGCCGCCGCTCTCTCCGGTGTAGCTTGGATCAAAGGCAAGCGTGATAAAGCCGCGCTCGGCTAAAGTTTGGGCGTAAAGGCCGCTTGATTGCTCTTTAACCGCGCCAAAAGGTCCGCTAACTGCGATCGCAGCAGCTTTACCATGCAAATTTTTAGGCGTATAAAGATCGCCGACGATCTCCACGCCGTAGCGATTTTTAAATTTAACTTTCTTGTGATCTACCTTATCGCTTTTAGCGAAAACTTTGTCCCACTCGCTTACCATCGATACCGCTTCTAGCGGTGATTTTGCCACGTTTGTGTTAGCCATTGCATTGCCTCCTAAAACAAAACTTGACGCTACAAGCGTCGCCGCAAATTTCTTAAGATACATCTTTGTCCTTTTGGTTTTGATTTAGCTTTACAAGCTATTTTGTAATGTGCATTCTAGCAGGATTTTAAATTTTGCGTTAGAACGATCCTCCAAATTTCATGCCTAATCCTGTAAAATTTCTAAAAAGGGGTATAATTTCATAAAATTTGAGGCGGAGAGCAAGATGAGCGAGCTAAATTTACTAAAAGAGCAGACAAAAGAGTTTTTACTAAATAGATACGGCGTAAACGGCCTTGTTCAAAGCGACATCGACTCGCTTGATTTTTACATTAGCGAAAAGACGCATGATTTTATCAATGTGATCTACAATCCATCTTTGTGCATTATCTTGCAGGGGGCAAAGTCGGTGGGTTTTGGCGATGAGATGAGCGGATACAACGAGTAAAGGTATCTGCTCACATCGACCTATATGCCTCTAAGAGTGAGCCTAACCGACGCCTCAAAAGAGAGGCCATATATCTCGCTTACCCTTAATTTTAGCATGGATGAAATTTATGAAGTGCTAAAAAACGTCGAGATAAAAGAAGATAACATGCAAAAGAGCCAAAAGGGGGTATTTTTCGGCGATCTTACGGAGGAGATACTAGAGCCTGTTTTGAGGTTTGTTTGGTTGCTAGAAAAGCCGAAAGAGAAGATCAAATTTCTATCGGATCTTGCCAAAAAAGAGATCCTTTATACACTTGTAACAAGCGATAAAAGCGGCTACTTTTTAAATAAATTTGCTATGCAAGGCAGCGTTTCTAATAAAATTTTGCATGCCGTCGCAAAGATAAAAAACGAATTTTCACAAAAGTTAAGCATGAAAGACGTCGCGCGCGAATGCGATATGAGCGAGTCGTCGTTCTATCATAACTTCAAAATCGTAACCTCGCTAAGCCCCATAGCTTTTCAAAAAAAGATCCGCCTTGAAGAGGCAAAAAATCTGCTCGCGACCAAAAATATCGGCGTAGCGCAGGCCGCCTTTGACGTAGGATACGAGAGCGCATCGCAGTTTAGCCGCGAATACGCAAGGATGTTTGGCGTACCGCCTAAAATTCACAGCGAAATTCTACGCTCCGGCGTGGCATGAGTTTAAATTTAGATCAAATTTAACGGCACAAAGGGCAGGGTAAAATTTCTACTGTCTAGCTTATAAATTTGCGCTAAAGTCTGCTTAAATTTAGCCGAAAATCCTTTTTAAATGCGCTTCGTAATCCTTCGTAAAACGCTCTACGTCGGGATTCTTAACGACGTCGTTACACATAAACGTAGGCAGCCTTTTCGTACCTAAAAACTCGTTGGCTTTATGGAAATGCAAATAAACGCCGTCCACGCCCACGCCCTCGAAAAAATCACCCGGCTTATCAAACGCCTGAAGCGGCGCATTCCAAGTAACGCTTAGCATGTGCGATTTGCCCTTTATCAGTCCGCCCGTGCCGTAGCCGTCGTTTGGGCTTGCGCTGTGCCGCCCGTCGTTTGCCACTATCTTGCCTATGCCACCCATAAACACCTCGTCCACGTACTTTTTGACTAGCCAAGGCTCGCCCATCCACCACGCGGGCATCTGCCAGATCACGGCATCCATCCATAAAAATTTTTCCACCTCGCCCTCTATATCGTAGCCCTCAAATATCGTAGTTTCGCGCGTTTCGTGCCCTAGGGCTTGTAGCGTTTTTTTGGCTAGCTCGTGCAGCGTCTTGCTTAGCTTGCCGCCTTTGCCGTTAAAAGGCGCCCCACCGTTAATAAGTAGTATTTTCATTTTGATCCTTTGATTAAATTTATTCGTTAGCGACTCGCACACCTAAGTTAAAATTTCACTTCGCAGCCCTATGCGAAAATATAAGCGTAAATTTTACGAAGCGTTTAATTACTAAATTTTACTTTTACGCTGTAGTTTACCGCCCTAAAATTTCAAATTTATCGCCGTGCACCGCGATCGCCTCGGTGTTGTTTATCGGCGCCAAATTTAACTTGCCGCCGTAAGCTTTTAAAATTTTAGCCGTGC
>NZ_CAKZTI010000007.1 GCF_937921625.1 uncultured Campylobacter sp.
ATTCTTTCTAATTTAAATTTAAAGAATTTTTCACTAATATACTGCTCTTTTTAATAACGCCTATGAGAAATAGTATTATAAAAGGATCAAAATGAGCTTATTTAGGTTTTCCATTGCAGCGGTGGGAGCGCTTTGTTTATGCGCGGCCACTTTAGCTGCACAGGATGATAGCGAAGGCAACTCCCAAAATTTAGGGCAGATCAATGTTACGGGAAACGTAGAAAGCGACCCGCTTACCAAAAAAGTCGGCGAAACAAAAAAGAGCGCCAAAACGCTAGAAAAGCAGCAAGTCTCCGACACTAGAGACCTCGTAAAATATGAAACGGGGGTTAGCGTCGTAGAATCTGGCAGGATGGGCTCTAGCGGTTACTCAATCCGCGGAGTGGACGAAAACCGCGTCGCCATCACGATAGACGGACTTCATCAAGCAGAGACTTTAAGCTCGCAAGGCTTTAAAGAGATCTTTGAAGGATACGGGAATTTTAACAACACGAGAAACGGCGTCGAGATGGAAAACGTCAAACAAGCGACTATCACCAAGGGCGCAGACTCGATAAAAGCGGGTTCTGGCGCACTTGGAGGCTCCGTTATGTTCGAGACCAAGGATGCACGGGATTATTTAATCGATAAAAATTGGTTTTACGGCTTTAAAGCGGGCATTTCCAGCAGAGATAAGGAAAAAATGAGATCTCATACTCTTGCTGCGAAAGTTAATTGGTTTGATTTTTTAGTAATCAGAACCGATAGAAATTCTCACGAGCTTAGAAACTACGGATACGGCACTTACGACGATAGCGTCAGAGGAAGGGAGAGGGAGCAAACCGATCCTTATACCATCAAAAAAGAGAGCACCTTAGTTAAAATATCCTTTCAGCCAAATGATGAAAATAGAATTACCCTCATGAATGATGATTCTAAAAATAGATCGAAAGGCAACGACTACTCATATACGCTCTATCCAAGATCGATTACTAATCCCGATTTTTTCGAAAGCAAGCTCGGAGAGAGATACACGGACGATCTTAGTAAGAGAGAAAATAGAGGTATCGCTTACGAAAATTTTACCGAAACGCCGCTTTGGGATAGCGTAAAATTTTCATTCTCTAATCAAAGAATCAAACAAAGAGCCAGAACGGAGGAGTATTGCAGAGGCGATAATTGCGCAGAAATAGCAAACCCTATAATAAAAAGAGATGGCAACAATAATATAGTAGACTCAAACGGAAACGAATTTAACATAGATAGAGGCGGTCCGGGAGGAATGACGAGATTAATTGATTCAAATGGAAAAACGTATTTATCGGGTTATGCCATTCCAAATATAAGTAATATGAAATTAAACTGCGAAGAATTTAACTGTAACGGTCCGTTAACGCTTTATAGAATTCCCTTCAATTCTGATCCAATAGAAAAAATGAGTCTGCCTCTGAATAGTCCAACCTATAATTTTACGGGTTCAAATGGAAAGAATTATGAATTTGATATACACGAAGAGACCTTAAACGGAAAGAGATATAAGGTAATTAAACCTAGTTATACTAATGGCATAGTCAAACAAGATTCTAATGAATTTAATATGCTTTTACCAAACTCACAGGGCTATCTTGAAAGAGACTGGAAAGAGAGGGATCTAAATACCGATACTAAGCAGTTTGATCTGGATTTTAGCAAAGATTTTAATCTTTTGAGTGTGGAAAATAGCCTTTCATATGGACTAAAATATATAAAAACCGATAAATCTATGGTAAATAGGGCGGGTTTTGACGCTACGAATCCTCAATGGTGGGCAGATACCGCTCCAGGTGACTGCCAAGGTGCAGATGCATTCAATGCACTGAAATGCCCTAAAACTGAGCCTGAAACATCATTTTTAATACCGGTCGAAAGCAAAAACGGAGTCTTTCACGTAGCGGACGACGTTATAGTAAATGACTTTTTTGATTTCAATCTAGCCTATAGATACGATAGAGTAAGATATAAGCCGGGCTATGTTCCGGGCAAGACTCCAAAGATCCCTGACGGTATGGTTGAGGGGCTATTTATACCGCTTGCGAAAAATCCACTTCCAGAGCCTAAGTGGAGCGACTATCCAAATTGGTCGGATTATGTGGCAGCCAGGAACGCATACCTAGCAAAGCAAGCCGAAGTCGATGCGCTGAATGCAACGAATGCTGAGCGAAATATAGAGTACATGTCAAAGCCGAAGGAGTATAAAAACAACTCCTACGCCGTGGGTTTAAATTTTAACCCACTTGAGTTCGTAAGAATTCAAACGAAGTATTCAAAAGCCTTTAGAGCCCCTACTACGGACGAGCTATATCTTGCGTTTAAGCATCCCGATTTTACGATAAAGCCGAATGTGGATCTAAGACCTGAAATAGCCAAAACCAAAGAGGTGGCCGTTACATTTCATAGCGAAAGTCAGAGTTTTATCACGCTTAGTAGATTTAAGACGGACTATCAAGACTTCTTGGATCTGGAATACCAAGGCACAAAAAGAGTAAATACAAACGCAAATAGCGCGCTTGATTTCGATATGTATCAAAACGTAAACAGACAAAGAGCCAAGGTAAACGGCATAGAGATAAGCTCTAAATTTAACCTAAGCGATATCTCCGATAGTCTGGGCGGATTTTATGTAGGATATAAATTTACGAAACAAAAGGGAAAAATTTTAACCGATGATGACGGTTTAGTGCCGATGAATGCGATACAGCCAAAAACTTCGGTATATAACGTGGGCTATGCCGAGAAAAATGACAAATTCGGAGTTGATATATACCTTACGACCGTATCGGCTAAAAAGCCCGAAGATACCTACAATATGTTTTGGAAAAACGAGAGGCAAAGCGGAGATCCTATAAACGGGCGCCAGGTGACCGATTACAGAGCGCACTGGTTAAGCACCAGCTACAAAGTGCTAGACCTAGTGGCATACACCAAGCCAACTAAAAATTTAACCTTCAGATTCGGCTGCTACAACATAACCGACGAAAAATATCTAACCTGGGAATCGGCTAGATCGGTAAGGTCTTTCGGCACTACGAATATGGTCCGCAAATCAGATAGCCTGGGAATCAACCGCTTCTACGCTCCGGGGCGAAATTTCAAACTGACCTTCGAGCTTACCCTGTAAATTTCAATAAAATTTGGACTAAATTTAATATCTAGTCCAAATTTTAATCTTTAAAATTTTTAAACGGCTCGGTAAAACCGCAACTCCTTTTTAAGCGTATCAACAAGGGTATTGTTTATCAAATCTCCCGACTGCTTTCTAGATCGGCAAAAGTTTATATAAAAAGAGTGGGTCAAATTTTATTCTGCGACGATCTAGCGAAAAATTTATAGAATTTTACAAAGCACGTAACCACACAGATGCCGCTACGCTTTCGGTAAAGAAATTTTACCGCTATCTGAGGCTTACCAATTACATGGTATCGTCTGATTTTGTGGTGTTTTTAAATTTTAAAATTTTACGTAGCGCGGCAGCCCAAAGGCTCCTGTCTGCTATGATGTCAGCTCTGTAATTTTGCAATGACGCCCGCGGTCTCTTTCAAAATTAAGATAGCGAATTTTGAAATTTTAACTGCGATCTCTATGAAACCTTTTGGCCCACGGAATTTTTCTGCCATTAGTTTGTAGAGCTCCGATCCCCGTAGCACTATTTCGCGCAATGTAGTTTTAAAAAATTTTATTTAAATAATCCAGACTACTTAGCCGCCGAAAAACGAGTGATAAAAACCAAGCGCGGGCTCCAGTTAAAATTGCACGGAATTTAAAATATTATAAGATTTTGAAAATTTGTAGAATTAAAATTTAACGATAAATTTGACCGAACGGGTCGGTCAAATTTTGATTAAATTTTCGCGCCGAGTACGCAAAAATGTATTATTTATAAGCCTTAATCGCTTTGTCTAGGATTTTCTCGGCCTCCGCGGCGCTTGCGAAATCCTTTACTTTGACCCATTTATTTGGCTCTAAAAGCTTGTAGGTTTCGAAGAAATTTTTAATTTTATCCAGCGTCGCTTTAGGCAGATCGGAGACCCCTTTGATACCTTCATATCGCGGATCGATCTTGCTAACCGGCACGGCAAGTAGCTTCTCGTCCATGCCGCTTTCGTCCTCCATCATCAAAACGCCGATTAGGCGGCACGGGATCACGCTGCCTGCGGCAAGCGGGTATTCGTTTAGCACCAAAACATCCGCAGGATCGCCGTCGTCGGCTAGGGTGTTGGGCACAAAGCCGTAG
Source organism: uncultured Campylobacter sp. (assembly GCF_937921625.1). Taxonomy (GTDB): domain Bacteria; phylum Campylobacterota; class Campylobacteria; order Campylobacterales; family Campylobacteraceae; genus Campylobacter_B. The sequence goes on from NZ_CAKZTI010000007.1 coordinate 4,250, forward strand.
TTTGCGGGATAAAACATCGCGCCGTATAGCACGCGATCGACGCAAAGCGCACCGCTTGCTTTGTCGATCTCGTATTTGATATTCGAGCCGTAAGGGATCTCGATTACTGCGTTGATTTTATCGGGGTTTGAGCCCACTTTTATCTTTGAAAGATCCATAGTTTTCCTTTATTTAGAATTTAAAATTTTGATATTTTTCACGTCTATTGTCGTTTTAGTAAAATCCTTGTCGATCTCGCCAGTGATTCGCACGAGCGTATTTTCATCCACGCTCACGCCGCGCCAAACGTCATCGTCGATCTCAACCTCGATGCTATCGCCGTTTTGATCCACAAATCTATAATGCTCGTGTTTGAGTTGAGATTTTATCTTGCCGTCGATTACGACAGAAGAATCATCTCTTAATTTAAGCGCTTCTTTGACGCTTGACGGCTGATTTTGCGCCGCGGAGCCGCTTGGCACGAACCCGCCCGCGCCGAATGCAGCCGCACACAAAGCCATACTAAGTAAAAATTTTCTAACCATATCTATCCTTAAATTTTAATCTCTGCATTTGCAAACAGATCCGAAATTTCATTAAATTTAAAATCCGCTCGCATTTGACGCGTGCATTTAAATTTACACGGCGAGCTGCTTAAATTTACGCTTAAATTTTTAATTATCTCGCGCAACGGCAAGCTATAAATTTAAAGGCGCGCTCGCTTCAGAGGCGCATTAAATTTAAGTGCGATCCACGATCTGCGCCGCTTGCAATACGAAAAAGAAGCTGGGTGCGCTTTAAATTTAAGCCGCCATCCAAGCGTGCTAGCCTAATTTTTCGATCTGCGCGGCGATTATAGCGTTTATGTCCGCTACGATCTCCTCGACCGTGCGCTCGCCGTTTACGCTGTAAAATACGCCCGCGTCGCCGTAAAATTTACGGATATCCTCGATCGGCTCTGAAAATACCGCCATGCGGTTTTTAAAGACCTCCTCGTTATCGTCCGCTCCGCGAGCGCGTCCTAAAACGCGCTCCTTGGCGACCTCCTCGCTAACGCATACCTCGATGACTGCGCTAAGATTTACATCATCGTCGCCTCGCAGTACCTCGTCTAGCTTATTCATCTGCTCGACGCTTCTTGGATAGCCGTCGATGATGATGAAGTCTTTAGGCGAGCTCTTAATTGCGCTAACGATAGCATTTACGACAATATCAAGCGGCACGAGATTGCCTTTAGAAATGAAACCGTCTATCTGCCTGCCTAAAGCGCTGCCGCTTGCTACCTCGGCGCGTAGCAGATCGCCCGTGGAGTAGTGCTCGATGCTTTGATTCATCTGAGCGATCATACTCGCATCGGTCGTTTTGCCGCTGCCAGGAGCGCCGATGATTAGAAAAAGGCTTTTCATTTTTGCTCCTTCTTATGAAGCCTAAGACCTAGCTCGCGAAGCTGCTCGTCTGTAACGACGCTAGGGGCTTTGGTGAGCGGACACTGCGCGCGCTGCGTTTTAGGAAACGCGATAACCTCGCGAATACTGCTTGAGCCGGTAACGAGCATCATCAGTCTGTCAAAGCCGATCGCGATACCTCCGTGCGGAGGCGCGCCGAAGCTTAGCGCATCGAGCAGGAAGCCGAATTTCTCCCTCTGCTCCGCAGGCTCGATTTTAAGCAGCCTAAAGACCTTTTCTTGAATGTCCGCCTTATGGATCCTGATGCTGCCGCCACCAAGCTCAATGCCGTTTAGCACGACGTCGTAGGCAATCGAGGTAATATCCTCCAAATCTGGCTCGTCGGGATTGTTCGGCATCGTAAAAGGATGGTGCATCGCAGAGTAGCTGCCGTCGTCGTTTTGCTCAAACATAGGGAAATTTACGACCCACAAAAACTCAAGCCTGTTCGGATCTATGAGACCAAGCTCGTTTGCGAGGAAAATTCTAAATCTACCCATATAATCAAGCACGATTTTCTTTTTGCCTGCGCCGAAAAATACGACGTCGCCGACCTTTAGCTCGCAGCGCTTGATGAGCTCGTCCAGCTCGCTTTTTTCAAAGAATTTTACCAGCGGCCCCTTTAGACCATCCTCTTTTACTTGGATAAACGCAAGTCCCTGCGCGCCGAATTTTTTCACGTATTCCTCAAAGCCTTGCATCTGGCGCTTGCTAAATTTCAGATCGCCGCCCTCGACTTTAAGAGCTTTTACACGGTTAGCCTTGCGGTCTTTGGCTAAATTTGAAAAAATTTCGTTGCTCGATTTTTCAAAAATATCGGCTACGTCGATGAAAGGCATATCGTAGCGCAGATCGGGTTTGTCGCTGCCGTAAAGCTCCATCGCGTCTTTGTACTCCATATGTCTAAAAGGAGTGACGATCTCGCGACCGCAGGATTTGAAAATGTCTTTTAAAACCTCCTCGGCTACGCTCATTACGTCGTATTGGGTATTGAAGCTCATCTCGATATCGATCTGCGTAAATTCCGGCTGGCGGTCGGCGCGCAGGTCCTCATCGCGGAAGCAGCGCGCGATCTGGAAGTATTTATCAAAGCCCGAGCACATCAAAAGCTGCTTGAAAAGCTGCGGACTTTGCGGAAGCGCGTAAAAGCTGCCCGGATAGACGCGGCTAGGTACTAGATAGTCCCTAGCGCCCTCAGGCGTCGCGCGCGTTAAGATCGGCGTTTCGACCTCTACAAAACCGAGCCTATCGAGCGCGTTTCGCGCGGCGATCGCAGCCTTGGAGCGCATCTTAAATTTATCGAAGCTTCCATCGGCGCGCAGATCCAAAAAACGGTATTTCAGCTTCGTTTCTTCGTTGACGCTTTTATCGCCGATTACGAAAGGAAGCGGCTTGCTTGGATTTTCGATCTCTAAGCTTTCTACTACGACCTCAATGTCGCCCGTTTTTAAATTTGGATTTTCCAGCCCTTCGCCGCGAGCGCGGATCTTGCCGACGGCTTTTAGGACGAATTCGTTTCGCACGGTATTTGCTACCTCGTATGCCGAATGGCTATCTTTGGGATCACAGACTAGCTGTAAAAGCCCGCTTCGGTCGCGCAAATCTATAAAAATCACGCCACCGTGGTCGCGGTAAGAATTTACCCAGCCGCACACGGTTACACTTTTGCCGATATCGTTTTTACTCAAATCGGCGCAATAATGACTTCGCAATTTTACTCCTTTAAATTTATTTGTAAAACACAAGTATAGTTAAATTTTGCTTTTACAAAGCTAATTTTTTATAAAATAAAACTATGGAAAACAAAATTCATCAAAACCTTAAATTCGCGGGGCTAATAGCCAAAAAATCAGAAGAGATTCGCCCCGTCGTGGAGCAAATTTGCGAAATTTTAAAAGCGCAAGGTATTGAGCTTTTGCTTGAAGAGGACGGAGCAGAATTTTTCGGCCTTAAGCCACATACGCTTGCAGAAATTTTAAAAAAGACCAATTTTTTAATCAGTCTCGGCGGCGACGGCACGCTCATCGGGCTTGCGAGGCTATTAAGCGATAAAAACGCCTTTATTTTGGGTATCAATGCAGGCACTTTAGGCTTTTTAACGGACGTGCAGCCGAGCGAATTTGCAAAATTTTTAAAGGAATTTTTACGCGGCGAATACGAGATCGAGCGCCCGTTTTTGCTTGAAGTTATACTGGAAAACGGCAGCGGCAAGATCGTCCGCAAGAGTGCATTTAACGACGTCGTAATCACCCGCAGCCATATCTCTTCGATGGCGAAGATCGACGCCTTTTTAAACAGAAAATATTTCAACACCTACTACGGCGACGGCGTTATCGTAAGCTCCGCCGTGGGCTCGACCGCGTATAATATGAGCGCAAACGGCCCGATCGTCTATCCGCTGTGCGACGTGTTTTGCGTCACGCCGATCTGCTCGCACAGCCTGACGCAGCGGCCTTTGATCCTTCCCAAAGAATATCTCGTAAGCTTCAAAAACGCCGGAAACTCCGAAGTTAGCGTCGTCATCGACGGACAAGACGTTTTTGATATGACGGAATTTAGCAGCATGAGCGCTAAAATTTCACACGCCAAGGCAAATTTGATAAAGCGCAGGAGCTACGATTATTTCGACGTTTTAAAAGCCAAACTCAGATGGGGGCACGGCGGATGCTAGAAAGAATTTATATTAAAAATAATCTAGGTTTTTGCGAGAGCGAGCTTAGTTTTGGCCCGGGACTTAGCGTATTTACAGGCATCAGTGGCGCGGGTAAATCGGTATTAATAGGCGCTATTTTAGCGGTGTTTGGGCTTAAAGAATGCGAGGCAGAGCTCATAGAAGCGGACGTAGAACATAAATTTGATATGGAAAATTTCGGCTTGATAAACGATACGCCAAATATTTTTCGCGTCTTAAAAGAGCGTAGCTTGCGATACTTTATAAATTCTCAATCGGTTTCGAAAAAAAATCTGAGTACGATCGCCGGCGAATACGTGAAATTTTTAGGCGCTAAAAACGCCGGCGAAATGAGTAGCGACAGCTTGCTAAAATTACTTGATTTTATCGCCGCGAAAAAAGATGCGGCGCACGCGCAAAGCCTATCGGAGCTTCAAAGCGCTTTTGTGGAATTTAGCCGCACAAAAAAGCAGCTGGATGAAATTTTGGATCAAGAGCGCAAAATCGAGGAGTTAAAGGAATTTGCTCGCTTCGAGATTGAAAAAATCGAGCGCGTATCGCCTAAGATCGGCGAATACGAGGAGCTTTTGCAGATCAAAAAAAAGCTTAGTAAAAAAGATAAGATCGAGGAACTTTGGGCTAGGGCGCAGGGCGTTTTTGAGCTGGAACGCAGCGTCATCGAAGCGCTAAGTCTTAGCGGACTGGATAGTGCGTTTTTCGAGGATGCAATGAACGAACTGCGGCTAAAGCAAGAAAGTTTAAATTTAGACGAGCTCGAAAACATCGACATAGAGAAAATTTTAGATCGCATCGAAGCTCTTAGCGCGCTAAATAGGCGCTACGGAAGCGTAGAAGAGGCTTTAGCTACGCTTGAAGCGCGCAAGAAAGAGCTTGAGCATTACGAGCAGTTAAGCTTTGAAAAAACCAAGCTACAAGCGGAATTTAAACGCCTTAGCGAAAGCACCACTATCCTTGCCGAAAAAATTAGCGAGGCTCGCAAGGGCGCTAAAAAACGGCTCGAGGATCTGATAAATTCCTATCTAAAGCAGCTTTATATGGACGGAGTGGAGCTTAGTTTTAAGCCCGCGGTTCTTAGTGAGTGCGGCACGGACGAAATTAGCGTCAGCTTGTGCAAGACGGAATTTAAAAATTTAAGCTCAGGCGAGACGAATCGCCTACGCCTTGCTTTCATCGCGGCAAGCTTGGAGCTTACAAATAACGGCGAGGGAATTTTGATCTTAGACGAGATCGATTCAAATTTAAGCGGAAAAGAGGCGATGAGTATCGCAAACGTGCTGGTAAAAATCTCAAAATTTTATCAAATTTTTGCGATCTCGCACCAGCCGCAGCTTAGCTCAAAGGCTGCGTCACACTTTTTAGTAAGTAAAACGAACGGCAAATCTAGCGTGAGATTATTAAGCGAAAATGAGAAAATAACAGAGCTAGCTCGTATGATAAGTGGCGAGACGATTACTGCAGAAGCCCTGGAATTCGCTAAAAAACTAAGGCAAAGCTGAAGGAATTTTAAGCTTAAGTTTAAATCTGAAATTTTTTGCTACAATACCGCGTTTAATTTAAATTTAAGTGTGATTTTGCAAAACGACGTAAAATCCGCTTCGAAAAATTTTATCAAGTGAGTTTTATGATTATAGATACACATTGCCATTTAGACGATGCTAGTTTCGACGCCGATTTGGGCGCGGTGATTGAGCGCGCCACGATTGCAGGCGTGCGCAGCATCATCATTCCCGGTGCCGATGTAGCAGACCTAGATAAGGCATGTAAAATTTCGCACGCACGGAATAATGTGTATTTTGCCGTAGGGGTGCATCCATACGAGATAGATTCTTTCGATATGGAGGTGCTGAAGCGGTATGCTGACGATCCCAAATGCGTAGGCGTTGGTGAATGCGGGCTTGATTACTTCAGACTTAAGCATCAAGAGAGCAAGGAAGCCAAAGCCTTAGAAATCTCCCGCCAAAAAGACGCCTTCATCTCACAAATCGATCTAGCAACACAACTTCAAAAACCACTTATAGTCCATATCCGAGAAGCAAACGAAGATAGCTTCGGAATTCTAAAAGATCGTGCCGGCGATTTATGCGGCGGTGTTTTGCACTGCTTCAATGCCAGCAAGCTTTTGCTAGGTCTTAGCGAATACGGATTTTACTTCGGTATCGGCGGAGTTTTGACATTCAAAAATGCAAAAAACTTAGCTGAGATCTTACCGCAAATTCCGCAAGAGCGCCTTTTAATCGAGACGGATGCACCATATCTAACCCCGCATCCGCATCGCGGCGAGCGCAACGAGCCTGCATTTACGAGACTCGTGGTAGAAAAAGTCGCGGAAATTTTAAGCCTAAGCGTAGAAGAGGTCGAAGCAATAACGACTCAAAACGCCTGTAGGCTTTTTGGCGATAAAATCAAAGGAGAGATATGAAAGCCATAAAATTTATACTGCTAGCCCTACTTTTAGTGGGCGAAGCGTTTGCGAGCCAGCCCGGTCTGATGCGCGCAAATCACGACTATATTTTAAATCAATTCGGCATCGAAAATAACGAATCGAGCAAAAACGTAGTTGCGGGCATATTCCGTGCGATCAATGCAAGCGATCGCAAGCAGTTTAAGCATATCGTGACTTCGCAGTCGCACAATGCATACTTAGTCAAATCCGAGGTCGATAACATCGAAGCTCCGGAATTCTTATTGTATTTGGCAATGGTAGAATCTCATCTTAAAAACACCGTAACTTCGGGCGCTAGCGCAGGTGGTATGTGGCAGCTGATGCCGGCAACTGCGAAAAATTTCGGTCTTAGAGTAGATAGCGCCGTAGATGAGCGTCGCGATCCCGCAGCCTCTACGGATGCTGCGTTTTCGTATATTTTGCATCTGAAGCAAAATTTTGGCAAGTGGTATTTAGCGCTAATGGCGTATAATTGTGGCGATCAAAAGCTTAAAAATGCGATTGCAGCTACTGGCAGCGATGATCTGGATCGCTTGCTAAAAAGTCCTGCACTTCCTAAGGAGACTAAGAATTTTATCAAGCGCATTATTAAATACGCTTACATTGCTCAAAATGAAAATATGCGTAAAATTCTGCTTTTTGAAAGCGAGCCGTGGGGGCTAAAGCGTATCGCCGTAGCTCCGGGCACAAAGCTAAGCGCGGTTGCAAAACAGATCGGAATTTCGCCATCGCAGATGCAGGATTACAACGCGCATATTAAAAACGGAATTTCGCCGCTTAACGGCAAGTACTTCTTTTATATCCCACAAAGCAAATATGCAGAATTTGTCGTAAACCAAGGCGCGTTTCAAGCGTATGAACCACGTCTGAAACAGCGCAAGCCAGGACGCGTGTTAGCAGGTTTGGCGAACGAGCTTAGCCTCAAAGACAAAAATGAAATAGCGCTAAATAATATAAAATTCAATAAATAAGATCGGATCGCAGGTGCCGTACCAGAAAATCGCTCTTTTGAGTGTGCTTTTTGCGCTGATTCTTGCCGGTTGCTCGTTTCGCACCGCACCGTCGTCTAGATCGTCTGCGGGCGGTGCGGGCAAGATCGGCAAAAACTCTCCCGCCACCATGCGCCCTTATAAAATCAACGGCAAAACCTACTATCCAGAGCAGGTAAGCGTCGGTGACACTCAAATCGGCATCGCCAGCTGGTATGGGCCGAATTTTCATGGCAAATACACCTCAAACGGCGAAATTTACGATATGAACGGCATGACCGCCGCGCACAAAACCTATCCAATGAATACGATGGTAAAGGTCACGAATCGCGACACCGGCGCTACCGCAACTGTGCGCATCAACGATCGCGGTCCATTCGTGGATGGTCGCATCATTGATCTTAGCAAAACAGCTGCCAATCTAGTGGGCGTATTTGCCAAAGGCACGGCGCCTGTAAAGCTCGAAGTAGTGGGTTTTTATGGGCACACTATTGCTAAAGGTTCGCCGAAAGCGACCATCGTCGGCGGAAATTTTATGGTACAAATCGGTGCGTTTAGAAACAGAAGCGGCGCACAAATTTATCAGCGCGATTATCATGGCACGGCGGGATATCCTGCGATCATCAAAGAATTTAGCATAGATGGCGCGCCGATTTATCGCGTCTTTTTAAGCGGATTTAAAAGCGAGGATGAGGCGAGAGATTTCGCGCATAATGGCAAATTTACTGGAGCTTTCATCGTAAGAGAGTAGCAGTTTTCTTTGACGGCTTTTCCTTCGTTTTTTGCTTGATAAGGGCTTTGTTAAATTTATTTGTGAGCTACTTGCGGTAAAATTTCCCGTCATCTAATAGTTATCTGCTTTAGCTGCGGCGAAGTGCGAACTACTTGCAAGCTATTCGTAGCAAAAAGTGCGTCTGCCTGCTTAAGCTTTGCTTTTTAATAGGGCGCCGCAGCTGATAAAATTTTATATTGCTAGGGGATAGAGCATGCAAAAATATCCGGAAGTTTATAGTTTAGAAAAGAGTTTGGCTATACTTGAAAAATATAAAGACGAGCTGAGCGTAGAAAACAATACGAGCAAAATAGATCTATCATCTGCAACCACGCGATAGAGGGTATGTTTGCAAACGAGCAAGATATAATCGATCTTATCAAGGTCGATAAGGGAGAAAGAACGCCCGATGAGATAATAAACGAATATAAAAAAGAGTGGGGCGTTTTATAGCGCAGTAGAAAATTTAAATTTGATAGTGAAATATCAGATGTATTTAAATGCAGCTCATTGGTTCTTTGGATTTTAATCGTGCAGAAAAGTTACGACTTCATGTTCTTTTGGAACATATTCCCTATTTTCAATACCGCCGCTGCCATACTCAGACAAGGCTTCATTTAAAATTTTATAAAGCTCGTCTATCGAAATATCTCCAATGTCAGAATTTACGCTTTGGAATTTATATTTGATTTTAAATGGATTTTCCGTGAAATATTTACTTGTAGTCTCATCATAAATTCGCCTTATATCAAGCTCGATATTTTTACCTTTATAATGAAGCAACCAAATATCCTCGCCTGTATAGCCATCCCGTGGATCCGGCAGTTGAGGGCTACCGATAAAGATAAGATAGGTCTGTTTTTGTTTATCTACTACCCAATTTAACCATCTAATATCTTGATCGCTCAATAAAGGTTTTCTAAATTTTGTTCTAATTTTATTAACAGCGTATATAATATCATATTTCTCCAAGTCCTCTTTAGAAATATACTCCGCAATAAACGCCATTCTCTCCTCCTTAAGGAATTCTATAATTTAAAGTAGATCGCTCGTATATAGACCGAGCAAAGACGAGAGCTCAAATTTAATCCTTTCGCTGACGATAACTTATCGTTTAAACAGCCAATTAATATACGATTATCGTCAATTCTTACTATAATCTTTCGTAAAATTCGTTATGAAATTTAAAAATTTCAAGCACTTTGTCGCTCGCCACCTCTTTTAAATTTGGCGTCCAAAAATACGCAGAATTTCACGCCGTATAGGTAGAAAATCCAGCTTATGTAGATCCACAGAAAGAAAAATAGCGCGACCGAAAATGAGCCATATATGCTAAGATAGGTTTTGTTATAAAAGACGTATTGCGCAAAAACCAGTCTTGAAAGCCACCATAAAATCGATGCTACGAGCGATGAGGCAAGCACCGCTTTTGCACGGATCTCGCGGTTGATCGCCGTAGCGTAAGTGATAGCAAAAATCCCCCAAACGATTAAGTAGGGTAGAATTTTAAGCAAATTTATCCAGCTCGTAAGCTCAGTTTTATTTAGTAGCTCCTGAAGCTCGCCGCTGATATAAAACGATGCTCCAAGCCCCACAGGAGCGAGCGTCATCAGCGTCCAGTAGGTGCTTAGGCTCTTAAAAAAGCTTCGCTCGGGCGAATGCGAAATGCGCGCGATAATCGCTTCAAAGTCCCCGAAAAACAGCACCGACGTAACTAACACTGCGCAAAAGCCCGTTACGCCAAGGCTTAGTCCGTTAGCCATAAATTCCTCGATATAGTGTGCCATGCTCGCTTGATTTGCGGGCAGGAAGTTTGAAAAGATAAAGCCCATAATCTTGTCGTAGTAGCCTTTAAAGCTTGGCAGCTGCATAAAAACGCTAAGCGAGACCATCAGCACCGGCAGTAGCGCCAGAATCGTGTGAAAGCTAAGGCTTGATGCATGGTGCATGAGCTCGGTATCGTAGAGGCGGAAAAAATTTTTGAGTCGGTTTTGCGCTTGCTTAAGCGCCGGTATTAGTTTTTTCATACGGGCGATTTTACATTAAAATTTTAGAATTTCATATAAATTTGCACAATTTTTCTTTTGTATCTCAGTATATCGTCTATGAAATTTAAAGCTAAAAAATGCGACTACAAATATATAAATTTATATCTCGAATTTAGCCTAAATTTAGGAAAATTTTTCTAATATGCTAAAAAATAATATTAAATATATCCATAACGAAGGGAAAATAATGGAACGAAGGAAAACGATGAAATTTAAAATTTCATTAGCGGCATGTATGTGCCTACTATGCAGCAGTTTGGCTGCAGCGCAAAGTGGCGGTAATTCTGCGCCTGAAAAGTCGCAGAATATGGGCGTAATCGAGGTAAATTCCGTCGGCGATAATATCAGCGAGAGCGGCATCGACGAGGGCTTTTTGAGCAAAAATGTGCAGCATGGTATCCTTGCGGGCAAGCGCGCTTTGGATCTTCCGTATCAGATCAACACGATCAGTAAGGAGATCATGAACCACCAAGGCGTCACCGGCTACGAGGAGGCGGTCAAATACTTCCCGTCCGCGCAGATTCAGATGCGCGGCGGCGCTACGGTCGGACGCCCGCAGACGCGCGGCTTTGAAGGTAGCGTCGTAGGCAACAGCTTCTGGGACGGCTTTTATACGATTTCGACGACGGCGATTCCGATGGCGATGTTTGAGAGCTTTCAGGTGCAAAACGGCGTCGCAGGCTCGCTCTACGGCGCGCAAAATCCGGTGGGAATTTTCAGCTACACGCGCAAGCGCCCGGTAAAAGATCAATACATAATTTGGAGCGATTATATGTCTCGAAGCAACCTGGGGCTGGGACTTGATCTATCCGATAAATTTGAAAAATTCGGCTACCGCGCGGTGTTTTATGGATCCAACGGCGACAGACAGCCCAAGGGTTCAAATTTACAGCGCCGCTTAGCCAGCGTCACGATGGAATTTTATCCGACGGGCGATCTTACTTTTGAAACCGCGGCGAGCTATTACGAGCACAATACCAAAGGTTTTGCGGGGCAGTTTGCCCTCGGCGTAAAAGACGGCAAGATTACGGACGGAATTACGCTTCCAAGAGCAGTAGATTCCTCAGAGCGCGGTCTTGGGCAGAGCTTCGGAGGTATGCATCTAAAAACCACGACTGCAAGCGCGAAATTTAAATTTACGCCTACCGATAAATGGTATTTAGAGGGCGGCTTTCAGTTTCAGCGCACCGATCGCGACATTCACAGCGTCGTAAACTATTTGCTTCCCGAAGGGTTTGATTGCGCTAATTACGCTGCTTTGCCGAATAATAGAAAGCCTGCTATATGTTTAAGTAACCCAAATGCGAAATGGACGCAGCCGGGCGATTATTATACCCAACATAGCGGCGGTGCTACGGCGGCATATAGATTCGACCTGCCAAGCGGTTATCTCAAGGCCAATACTCAGTTTAACACGGGCGATATCGAGCATGATTTTAGCGTGCAGACCAACGGATACCACTGGACGCAGGATAGATATAAAAACGCGAGTACCAACCATACTTCGCCTACTATCGGTAACATAAACGATCCTAAAATTTTAGATTACACTAACGCTAAGCGCGGAAGCGGGTTATATCATTTCGCAGTAATAGATATGTATAACGTCTCGGTGCTAGACGATATCACGATAAACGATAAATTTGACGTGATGTTAAGCGCATCTAAGGCGTGGATGAGGCAGGAATCCTACAATAAAAACGAGCAAAGACTTGTCAAAGCCTATAGCGATTCGGGCTATAGCTGGGCGGGTAGCTTGATATTCCATCCGATAGAGGACGCTAGCATCTACTACACTTACGCAGATAGCTTACAGCAGGGCTCTACCTATGTTTATAAGAGCGGTCCGCATCGCGGAGAAGTGGTCTCCACGTCGCCGTATCGCTCCAAGCAGCACGAGATCGGCGCCAAGATCCGCGTAGCCGATATGATCGATTTTAGCGTAGCGTATTTTGATATCCGCAGACCTATCGCGTATCTAAATAGCTCTACCGGACTCTATGGCATAAACGGCGAGCAGCGCAACCGTGGATTTGAGTTTATGAGCGGCGGACGAATAACTGAAAATTTAAGCGTGCTCGGAGGCTTTACCTACATCGATCCTAAGATGCATAACGTAAGCATTGAGGGCGCTAATCGCAAGGTCGCAAACGGTATCCCTAAGCTTAACGCAAATTTGATGTTTGATTACGAGATCCCGGGAACCAATAAACTTGCGATCAGCACAAATTTCCACTACACCGGCAAGATGTATCTGGATGATCTAAATACCCAGAGCACTCCTAGCTTTTTCGTTACCGATCTTGGAATGAGATACACGAGCGAGCATCTTTTGGGCGATAAGACCACGCTGCGCTTCAACGTAAATAACGTATTTAACAAAAAATATTGGGCGGGAATGTATCCTGCGAGTGCCGACGGTGCGGGCGGACTTAACGTAACTAGCGTGCTAGGCTCGGCAAACGGCGTAACGCTAGGCGAAAGCAGAAGCTTTATGCTCTCTGCGGAGGTGAAATTTTAAAATCTAGCGGGCTTAAAATTTCTATTTGAGCGGCGCGCGTGCAGATACCGCGACCGCTTTTAAATTTATGAAATTTTATCGCTCTAAGCAGCAAGACTAAATTTAACGAGGCTTGGTTTTAATATATTTTAAAATTTAAGCCTCGCTTTTGGAATTTCAAACTTTGATTTTAAAATTTAGATCTTTAAATTTTTAAGTCACCGCGCCTCGGCTTGCCCGCAAAATTTATCCGCACGCGGTTTAAAATTTAGCCGTTTTTGGTTATAATCTTTGCAAAACCACGAAACGGAGAGCAATGAAACAAGTTTTAATCATCGCAAGCGGAAAGTTTGCACGCCATTTTTTATCCAAAGTTTGTAAAATCAAAGATGTCATCAGATCATATCGCGTCATAGCTAAAAATACGGATGCCGTGCCCGCAGAGCTTGAAAACGAGTCAAATTTTTCGGTCGAGATTTTTGATCCTACTAGCATTGAGCGGTTGCGCGTGGTGCTAGTAGGGGAGGAATTTGACCGCTGCATAATGATAATGGAGGATGAATTTGACACTAAAGTAACGCTTGAAAATTTAAAGACGCTCGCTCCGGATTTAGAGCTTTATGTGGCTGATTTTTGGGGACTTTTGCGCGAAAATAAAAATGAAGCTCACGTAAAAATCGTAAATACCCTTGCGCTAAATTCCTCGCGCTTCATCGGTTTTTTACCCGATAGCCCCGTTTTTGCTGATAATATCGGGCTTGGACGCGGAGAGATAATGGAGGTAAAAGTGCCCGTAGGAAGCTCGTTCGCGTATAAAAAAATCAGCACGCTTTCTAATGCCAAATATCAAATTCCGATGATCTACCGCCACAATAATTACATCGTAACGACGCCCGGCTCGCGGATATATCCGAATGATACGATCTTAGTCGTTGGTGAGCCTAGTGCGCTGCGAGCGGTGTTTGCTGAAGTAAAAAAGCAAAGCGGGCAATTTCCATCGCCGTTTGGGCTAAATATTTTCGCGCTAATCGATATGAAAAAAATGAGCGGTGACGAGATAGCTAGGACGGTTAGGGCGCTTGAGTTTTTGGATTTGCATATTAGAAATCATAAAATTTATTTAAGAATTTTAAATCCGCTGTTAAACGACGCTTTTAGCGAGCTTAAAGCGCTGTTTGAGCGAGATAAATTTGAAATTCTCATCGATTACTCGAGCGAGCTAAATTTAAAGCGCGACGTGAGCGAAAATAAAGCAGGCTTGGTAGTTTGCTCAAGCGGAGTTTTTGAGGCGAAAAAAGCAGCACTTAAAGCGCTTGAAATCCCCGTGCTAAGCCTTGGAGAGGGCGAGCTAAAAGATGTGCGTAAAAGCGTCGTGCTAAGTGCCGGCGAGCGGCTGCGCGAGGAATCGAGTATCGTCTTTGACATTAGCTCACAGCTAGGGCTAGACGTGTATTTGTATCTTTTCGGCGAGAGCGAAAAGGGCGAGTTTGCGCAAAGCTACGTGAGCTTATCGAAGCTTTTTAAGCAGAGTTTATTCGTGATTCCTTGCGAGCGACAAAATCCGATTTTAGCGTTAGGCAGCGAGCGAGATCTGCTGCAGTTCGTGCCATTTAATGATAGAATTTTGGCGCGCAAGCTCACATCTATTTTCAATCAGGATTTGGATCAGATGTATTTTAAACTCGGCAAAAATCATCAAATTTTCGTTCCGAGCGATTACGGGTATGAAAAGTAATCGAAATTTATGTTACAATTACCCAAAAATCAAAGGCTAGCGTATGAAAATCGATCTTAATTTAGGTAAAAAATACAGCGTTTTTATCGACGAATTGCAAGAGATCAAACTTAAAGGCAAGGTAGCGATCATCACAAATCCCAAAGTAGGGGGGCTGTGGCTTGATTTCTTACTGCAGCGGCTAGATTGCGAGCAAAAATTTATCATCACGATCCCAGACGGCGAGGAGTATAAAAATACCGCGAGCGTGGAGCAAATTTTAGAGCAGCTTTTTAGCTCCAAGCTTGATCGCAAAAGCACGCTCATCGCTCTTGGCGGTGGTGTCATTAGCGATATAACGGGCTTTTGCGCGAGCATTTATGAGCGCGGCATCGATTTTATCAATATTCCGACGACCCTGCTAGCGCAAGTAGATGCGAGCGTCGGCGGTAAGACTGGCGTAAATAATCGTTTCGGTAAAAATTTAATCGGCTCCTTTTATCAACCGCGAGCGGTTTATTGCGAGAGCAAATTTTTATCGACGCTTCCTGCGCGGGAGTTTGCCGCAGGCGTTGCGGAGGCTGTAAAGATGGCTGTATGCTTTGATGTCGAACTATTTAAATTTTTCGAAACGCACGATCTGAAAAGCGCCGATGAAATTTCGCACGTAATCGCTCGTTGCGTGGAGATTAAAGCGGGCATCGTAGAGCGTGATGAGCGCGAAAGCGGCGTGCGTGCGGTGTTAAACTACGGACACACCTTTGCTCACGCTATCGAAAAAATTACTAATTATAAAAAATTTTTGCACGGCGAGGCTGTGGCGATTGGCATGGTGATGGCAAACGCGCTAGCGCGCCGTCTCGGCAAGCTAAGCGGCGAACAGGAGGAGCAGATCCGCAAAGTGCTTCAAAAATTTGCGCTTCCGATAAAATTCCACGTAGAGGATGCGGCGGAATTTTACGAGCTGTTTTTTCTCGATAAAAAGAGCGAAAACGGCAAGATAAAATTTATCCTGCCCGACGGCATCGGTAAATTCTACGCTTCCAAAGAGATCGCAAAAGATGAAGTAATCGCAGCGCTGAAAGAGTTTGAATGAGAGCGCTTGCAGCTATTTTTTTGATTTTTAATCTTGCATTTTGCGAGGCAAATTCTACGCTCTCCGCCGCACATACGCGCTTAGAATCTAACGCTAGCTCTGCCGCTGGTGAGAAGAAAGATGAAAATTCTAAGCTATCCGCGTCGCTAAAAGATCAGATCCGTGTTATTGACGATGAGATCAAAAACAATATCTGGATCTCGCGCTTTTCAAATTTCATCGGCTATCAAAATTTACAAAAGCAATCCAACCAGCTCGAAGCGGAGCTAAAAAAGAGCGCCGGCACCGATAAGATCGCAGAGATTCAAAAAAGACTTCGCGCCGTAAAAGAGCAGCTCATACTGCTAAAAGAGTATGAAAAATCTCCGTTTTTAGATATCATCGCGATGCCTGAAACTCCCGAGCCTGCGCGCATTACAAATCCTTTTTCGATAATTTCCGGTTTTTCTACGATTAGAAATTTGCAAGCTCAAAAGATGGAGCAGAAAAACGCCATCGAAAATATTAAAGCTTTAATCGATAAACTTGAAGCAAAAAGGGCGCTATATGAGCGTTTGATGCAGATTGATACGGACGCAAGCGCTGCGGCGGAGCTTAAAAGCTTAGATTACGAGCTTGGCGAGTTCAGCTCCGCGTACGAGATCGCGCAGACTACGTACGACGTTTACGAAAAAAAGATCAACTCTCAAATCGCCGTGCAGACCGCCGATATAAAAGCTCAAATCAAGCGCGCGGGAAACATCGCCGTATGGATACTCATAGTCATCGCGCTGTCGTTTTTCTGCAAGGTAGTGGCGAAAAAATATATCAAAAACGACGAGAATTTTTATATCGTAAATAAAGCTATCAACGTTTTAAATTTCACCCTGATTGCGCTGATACTGCTCTTTTCTTACATCGAGAATATGACGCACTTCGTGACGGTTCTTGGCTTTGCCTCGGCAGGTCTTGCGATTGCGATGAAAGATATGTTTATGAGCTCCTTAGGCTGGCTTACGATCGTGCTTGGCGGCAGCTTTCGCGTGGGCGATCGTATCAGAGTGCATAAAAATGGCGAGACCTACGTAGGCGATATCATCGATATTTCAGTGCTTAGGATGACGATTTTTGAGGACGTCACTATGACTACGTGGAGAGAAAATAAACGCGCAGGCAGGGTAATTTTCATACCGAATAATTATATTTTTACCGATCTTATCTCAAACTACACCCATAGCGGACTTAAGACCGTCTGGGACGGCATCAGCATACTTTTAACATTTGATAGCAACCATAAAAAGGCGATGTATCTCATAAAAAACATCGTACGGAAGTATTCCAAAGGCTACACCGACATCGCCAAAAAGCAGATGGGCAAGCTTCGTTCGCAATACAGCATCAAAAATCCAAACGTCGAGCCTAGAATTTTTAGCTTTTTTGAGCCATACGGCATTGAAATTTCGGTTTGGTATATGACGAACTCTTACGCTACGCTCGGGCTTCGCAGCAACATCTCGGCTGAAATTTTAGACGCCCTAAGAAGCGAGCCCGACATCAAGATCGCCTATCCTGCTTATACGCTTTTTAACGGCAAAAATTATGCGGCTGCGGGCGGAAATTTTGCGGCGCAAGATCTCGGCTCCGAGCAGCAAGGCTCACAAAATTTAAACGCAGCGGCGCAGGGTGCGGGCTTTGCCGCAGGAAGCGGATCGGGGAGCGAAATTTGAAAATTTATTTTAAAACGTTTGGATGCCGCACAAATATCTACGACACGCAGCTTATCAAAAGTAACCTCAAATCGGGCGAGATCACGCACGACGAGCAGGGCGCGGACGTAGTCGTGATAAACTCCTGCACCGTTACGAACGGCGCTGACGCAGACGTGCGAAACTACGTAAATAAGATGAACCGCCTCGGTAAAAAGATATTGCTAACCGGCTGCGGCGCGGTTTCGCGCGGCGAGGAGCTGTATAAAAGCGGCGCGGTCTTCGGCGTGTTCGGGATGTCGCAAAAGGAAAAAATCGACGAGTTTTTGGGCTTGGAGTCGAAATTTTACGATATCGGCGATCTAAGTAGCGTCGAAAAAAGCTTAGTAAGCGACTACGAGGATCACACCAAAGCCTTTATTAAAATTCAAGAAGGGTGCGATTTTAACTGCAGCTACTGCATAATCCCCTCGGTGCGCGGCCGCTCGCGCAGCAGCTCTGAAGACGCGATCTTAAAAGAGGCGGCGAGCCTTGCCGCAAACGGCTTTAGCGAGATCGTGCTAACGGGCACCAATATCGGAAGCTACGGCAAAGCCATGGGCACGAGCCTGGGCGCGCTGCTTCAAAAACTGGGCGCGATACGCGGAATTCGACGCATTCGCCTAGGCAGCATCGAGCCCTCGCAGATCGATGCGAGCTTTCGCGAAATTTTATCCGAGCCCTGGCTGGAGCGGCATCTGCATATCGCGCTTCAGCACACTTCGCAAAAGATGCTAAGCATAATGCGCCGCCGAAATTCCGCGCTGAGGGATTTGGAGCTTTTTTGCGAGCTTGCGGAGCGCGGGTTTGCGCTGGGGACAGACTTTATCGTCGCGCATCCGGGCGAAAGCGAAGAGATTTGGCTCGAAGCGGTAGAAAATTTCAAAAAATTCCCGCTCACGCATCTGCACGCCTTTATCTTTTCGCCGCGGCAAGGGACCGCCTCGGCATCGCTAAAAGGCCGCATAGACGGCAAAACGGCGAAGGCGCGGCTGAAGATGCTGCAAAACATAACGGCGCTGAATAATTATAAATTTCGCCTCTCGCACAAGGTGCCGCTAAATGTGCTGATCGAGCGGAAAAATGGAGAGTTTTATGAAGGATATGATCAATTTTATGATAAAATTTGGATCAAAAGCGATGAGGATTTGTCGAAAAAATGGATGGAGATAAGAGATTATGAGGTTAAATTTGATGGAAATTTTGCATAACATCAAAAAAAGCAAGCTAAATATAATTTTGATTTTTTTAGTGCTGCTTATCGTTTTGCTCTCGATCGTTTATTTTAAAGATGATTCGCGATACATCACCGAGCGCGAATTTAGCGAGCTAGTCCGCGCAGATCAGATCAAGCGCGCGCATATCGAGGACGGCAATTTAAATTTTACCTACGACGGCAAACGCTATAAAATTTTAGTCGATCTCGTAGATCTTAAGGAGCTATCAAATCACGCTCTAATCAGCAAAGAAAAGGATGATGGCACGAGCGGTATTAGCGCGATTTTGGTAATTTTTACATTCGCATTTTTTCTCTTCGTATATTATTTTGAAACCGTTTTGGCTAGACGCCGCAAGATGGACGGCGCCGCGCGTCAGAGCGCTAGCGCAAGCGGCGATCTCGGCGATCTTTCGCCAAGCGTTAGCGACGTGAGATTTAGCGACGTCGCGGGCATCAGCGAGGTTAAGGACGAACTCATAGAGATCGTAGATTTTTTAAAAAATCCCGCAAAATACCGAAATTTTGGCATCAAGCTGCCGAAAGGAATTTTAATGATCGGCGAACCCGGCGTCGGTAAAACGCTTATCGCAAAAGCCGTGGCCGGCGAGGCGGACGTGCCGTTTTTTTACCAAAGCGGCGCAAGCTTTGCCGAGGTCTTTGTAGGCGTCGGCGCTAGGCGGGTTCGCGAGCTGTTTGCGAAGGCTAAATCCTGTGCGCCCGCGATTATTTTTATCGACGAGATCGACGCGGTCGGCGGCAAGCGCGGTATCGGGCGCAACGACGAGCGAGAAGCGACGCTAAATCAGCTGCTGACCGAGATGGACGGGTTTGAGGAAAACAGCGGCGTGATGGTAATCGGCGCAACCAACAAAATAAATTTGATCGACGACGCGCTTCTGCGCTCGGGGCGCTTTGATAGGCGCGTTTTTATCGGGCTTCCGAACTACAAAGACCGCATCGAAATTTTAAAAATTTACCTCGAGGGCAAAAGGTGTAGCGCAAATATCAACAAAGTAAGCCGCCTGTGCGTGGGCTTTAGCGGCGCTGGAGTAGCGACGCTGGTAAATGAAGCGGCGATCAACGCTCTTAAGCGCGGCAGCGATACGATCGAGCTTAGCGATTTTGAAAACGTGCGAATGAGGGTCTTTTACGGCGTGCAAAAAAGTAGAATTCTAACTGAATACGAAAAGGAGATCCAGGCGTTCTATCAGGGCGCAAAGGCGCTTAGCGCGTATTGGTATTCGTTTGATTTCGAAAAGATCGAGCTTTTAAACGATAAATTTTTAAACGAGGATTTCGAGATCGAATCCAAAACGCAAATTTTAAATCAAATCAAAGTGCTTTTAAGCGGCATGGCGGCGCTACAGATCCATAAAAACGACGCTTTTTCAAATTCCGCTAGTGACGTAAAGCAGGCTATCGCGCTGGCGCAAAAGATGGTTTTTGAGCTCGCGATGGGCGATAGTTTCACTCCTAGCGCGCAGAGCGTGAATAAAATTTTGCAAGATTGCTACGACGAGGTAAGCGAGATAATCCGTACGATGCAGGATAAGCTAAATCAAATTTCAAAGCAAATTTTCGTCTATGAGTTCATAACTTTCGAGGATGTTCAAAAGATCTGCGAATCTGATGGTGTGGAGCAAGAGGGCGCTTCTGCGCAGGAGCAAAATTTGCAAAAGCTGGAAAAAGATAGCGAAAGCTCTGAAGAAAAGCCGCAAGACGGCACGCTAAATTTTGATTAAATTTTAAAATTCCAATAAAGGAGAGGAAAATGGTAAAAATAGGTGTTTTAACGATAAGTGATCGCGCCAGCGGTGGCGTTTACGAGGATTTAGGAGGCAAAGAGATAATTGCCGTGATGGATGATTGGCTAACTTGCGAGAAAGAGTATTTTTATGAAATTGTCCCCGATGAGCTAGAGCTGATCAAAGATAAGCTGATTTATCTTTGCGATGAAGCGGGTTGTGATTTGGTGCTAACTACGGGCGGTACGGGTCCTGCTCCACGCGATGTAACGCCTGAAGCGACCGAGGCGGTAAGTGAGAAATTAATGCCAGGCTTTGGCGAACTAATGCGCGCAGAAAGCCAAAAGATCGTGCCTACGGCAATTTTATCGCGTCAGATAGCAGCGATCCGCAAAAAATCTCTGATTATAAATTTACCGGGTAATCCAAAAGCGATTAAAGAGTGCCTTCTGCCAGTGTTTCCTGCCGTGCCGTATTGTATTGATTTAATGGGAGGAAATTACATAACAGCGGATGAAAATAAGATAAAAATATTTCGCCCTAAACGCAAATAATTCGCAAAATTTAGCAGGAATTAAATGATTTATGATATTATTTGGGCGCAAATTTAAGGAAAAATATGAAAATAAATCACAACGATATTTTGGAATTTCATAAGTATTTTAGCAAAATCAGCCACAGCAAAGGTCGTATTCGTATCCGCGTAAGTCCCAAAATTAGGGAGTTGCGAGATAGCGTGAGCGAGGAGAGCCTGAAGGCTAAAATAGCTGCAATTCGCGGGATAAAAGAGTATAAATTTAACTCTCTAATCGGCTCGCTGACGATTCACTACGACGAAAATATTTTTCCGATGCACCTTTGGGAGCAGTTTTTAAGCGGCATCAGTTCGCCTGAGCTAATAGCGCTCGTAAATTCCAATATAGAGGCGATTTCTTGAGCGAAGAAGCATTACGTAGTACCAAAAAATCGCGTAGAATTTCTAATAAATCTCGGAATTTAAATGAGGCACAAATTGCAGATATTGCTCTTTTGCTCGAAAAAGAGGCACAAATTTTGCAGTTTTATTCGCTGGGCGCAGTTAAATTTCAAGATAAAAAGTTAGGAGAGATTCTATCTTTACGAGCTGGATTACTTGAGCGGGTGTTAGACTTTGCAAATTCTTGTGAGCTTGGCGTTACGCCTCCTGAAAATAGCAGTGAGGCACTAGCTGTAAAAGATATGAATGAGTTTTTGGCTTCGGCACTTTTGATAGAAAAAAGCTCTATGATGTTTTATGACGATTTAATTAATTCGTGTAAGAACGCGGAATTTAAAGAGCTGCTGTATAAGGCGCAGGCGGTTTCGTATAATGAAATTTTGCCGATTTTAAAGGAATTAAATTCTAAATACGAGGCTGATTTAAATTCTTTGAATTTCGCTGATTTATTAAATGAAATTTTAAAAAATCCGCAGGAATTAGAGCGGATATTTCAAAAATACGATTTGCAAAATATCTTAAATAGCGCATTTTCTAATTTAATTAAAGGAATTTTGCAGAAAAATTAAATTAGGATTGCAAAAATCTAAAAAAGTCGCTATAATATCAAAATCTATGTAAAGTTGATAAAATGACTTTATAATCTTAACACAAGGAGAATGAAATGCCGATCCCATTTCTAGCAGGTTTTGCGCTTGGTTGCGCGGCGGTTTACGCTTATAACAATCGAGATAAAATCAAAGAAGGTGCGAATAAAATCGTAAGTAGCAAAAGCGTCGAGGAGCTAAAAAATAGCGTCAAAGGCGGAGCGGAAAAATTAAGCAAAAAATCAAAAGAAATTTTTGCGGAAGCCAAAGAAGGTCTAGACGATGTCGCTGAGGCGGTAAAAGGTAAAAGAAAGTCTAGTAGCAAAAAAGCTGCGACAAGTAGCGCTAACACTGAAACTAGCACTGCAAAAAAAACCAGAAAAAAGCCGGGACCAAAACCTGGATTTAAAAGAACTAAAAAATCCACCGCGAGCGCTAAGACTGGCGCAACACCGGTAGGTGAGACATCCGCAGCATCTACTACTCCGCTTAATATCCCGCAGATCGTAAAAATGGACGATAATTCTTCGGTAAAATTTACGTCCGCAGACGACAAATCAGAAAAATAGAGGCTTGAATGAATAGATCACTTACGACACAGCGTTCGCCGCTGGATCACGTTTTAAGCGGCGCTATAGCGGGGGCGATCGGCGGTTGCGCCGTAGAGCTCGTTAAAGCCAAAGAAGGCAAGAGCAAATCTAAAGCGATTCGCGATGCGCTAGATATTGCGCTAAGCGGCGGTATCATTGGCGGCGGCGCGATTTATAGCGCAAATAAACTCGTACAAGGCGAGTATCTACGCGCAGCGGCAGGCGTCGCAGTATGTGTAGGCGCGCTCATTGCGGGTAGAAATTTTATTCTTAAGGTAGGCAATGAGTAATCCCTATATCACAAAAAAAGATTTGAAAGAAATTCTAGACGATTACGATTTTGGTGACAACAAATATGCTAGCAGCTCTGCGGGTAGCTTTGCCGGCGATGAAAAGCTCGGCGGTTGGGCTAAATGGATAAACGAGCGGGTAAATTCTGCACCTTTTAATAGCTCAGCCTCCGACAATGGCTCGGATAGTAAAAATTCCGCCGCTCAAAGCTCAAGAGATGTAAATTCTACTCAGGGCTCCGCTTTCGGTGGAATTTTTAATTCCTTGGGTGGCAGGCAAAACGCGAACGGCTTATTCGGTAGCAACTCATTTATCACAGGCATCGTTCTGGGGGCCGCAGCGACCTATTTTCTCACCGACGAAAATGCGCAAAAAAAGCTTTTTAAGCTCATCGCAAAGGGCACCGAGATGTTTCAGATGGGCGTTGAAGAGATGAAGGAGCGATTCGAAGACGCCAAGGCAGAGATGCAAGAGTAGTCGATGCAAAATTTTAAAATTTTACATGAGACCAAAACTAGACTACGCATAAAGGTCGCGGGCTTTAAAGGGCTTGATACGAGCGCGTTGCAAAAAGCTGCTGCGAGGCTTGAAGGCGTAACTGAAGCTAGATTTAACGCTAAAATCGGCTCTTTGATCCTTAGGCTTGACGCGGGTGCAAATAAGGCGGGAATTCTAAAGCAACTTGAAGATTTAAATTTAAGCGAGCTAAAATCAATTATCCCCGCTAGCCATAAAAATTTGCCAAGCAAAAACGAATTTATTTTAGCGCTTCTTGCGTTGGGCGGAAATTTAATCTTTCGCACTTCGCCTTTAGCGCGCGCATTTAGCATCGTAGCGTGCGTGCCTATCTTAAAAGAGGGCATTAAAGAAAGCTTTCGTCACGGGCTTACTTCAAAGGGTTTGGAGGCTGCTGCTGTCGGAATTTCTCTCGCGCGCGGAGATATCTTTGCCGCAAACAGTACCAATACGATGCTCGCTCTTGGCGAATACATGGAGGAGAGCACCGTTTATAAAAGCGACGATCTGATCCGCGAGCTCGCCCGCCCGGATATTGCCGAGGCGTGGGTCGAGATAGATCAAAACGGCAAAAAGACCGAGGTTAAAATCGCAACTTCTAAGCTAAAGGTAGGCGATATCGTGGTCGTGGGCGCAGGCGACGTCATAGCCGTGGACGGACACGTCGTAAGCGGCGAAGCGATGATAAATCAAGCCAATATGACGGGTGAATCGGTTGCGGTGAAAAAATCTCGCGGCGATAGCGTGCTAAGCGGTACGATCGTGGAGGAGGGCAGGATCCGTATCTGGGCGGAAAATGTCGGCGAAAACACCTCCACGCAGCGCATCAAGCATTACATCACGGCATCTCTTAACGAGCGCTCCAGCATCGGCATGCATACGACTCACTTAGCCGACAAGCTCGTGCCGGTGACCTTCGGGCTTGCGGGCGCGTCCTATCTGATAAATCGAAATTTTATGAGCGTAGCTTCGGTGCTCCAGGCGGATTACTCTTGCGCGCTTAAGCTGCCTACGCCGGTTGCTTTTAAGTCAAGCATCTCAAAAGCGGGCAAGAACGGGATTTTGATTAAAGGCGCCAAGGCTCTTGAGTCGCTTGCGGCCGCCGACACCTTCGTATTCGATAAGACGGGCACGCTTACGTACGGTAACCTGGAGGTCGCCGAGATCATATCGTTTGACGAGCGCTTCAGTAAAAACGATATTTTAAATTTAACCGCGAGCGCCGAGGAGCATTACTTTCACCCCGTAGCCGAGGCGATCGTGGATGCCGCCAAAAAACACGGCTTTATCCACAAACACCATGACGAGGTGGAATTCGTCGTTGCTCACGGCGTAAAGACCAGTATCGAGGGCAAAAAGCTCATCATCGGCTCGCGCCACTTCCTCGAAGACGACGAGATGATCTCGTTCGCGGCGCACGAAGAGACCATCGATCTTGCGATGCAAAAGGGGCTCGCGCTGCTTTACATCGCATTTGACGGCAGACTTTTAGGCGTCATCGGGCTTAGAGACGAGGTGCGCGCAAATGCCCGCACCGTCATCGCTAGGCTCCGCGAGCTAGGCGTAGAGCAGATCGTCATGCTAAGCGGCGACGTGAAATCAAAAGCCCGCGCCGTAGCCAAAAAGCTCGGCGTAGATCGCTATTACGGCGAGCTGTTGCCGACGCAAAAGACCGAAATCTTAGAGCAGCTAAAAGCTGAGGGGCGGAAGGTAGTCTTCGTGGGCGACGGCATAAACGATGCGCCGAGCCTGATGAAGGCGGACATCGGCATCAGCATGCTAAACGGCGCCGAGATCGCCAAGGCTTCCGCGCAGATCGGGCTTTTGAAAAACGACATCGAGGGTGTCGCGCAGGTAAAGGCGCTGGCCAACGACACGCTGCGGCTCGTAAATCGAAATTTCAACGCCACCGTGGGGATAAATTCGATCATTTTATTTTTGGCGACCTTCGGCGCGCTAAGTCCTGTAGCTACGGCGCTGCTGCATAACGGCACGACGATTGGGCTACTACTAAATTCCATTAAAGGGGTAAAATTTGAGCATTGAAGATAAAATTTTGGATCTAAACTTTCAGCGCAAAGCGGCTAAAGTGACGCTCGGAGTGAGTATGGGTATCACGGCTCTAACCGCGCTAAATATGAACTCGCGCATGTCGCAGCTGCATAAAATTTCCGGCATAGTGATGCTGGGATGCGCGATCTGGCACGCTAGCCTTTACGGCTCACCGTACAGCGAGTTTTTGCAAAATAGAAAAGCAAAGAGCAGGGGCAGAAAGAGATCCATAGCAAATTTAGCTTTGGAAAATCTGCCGGACGGCAAAAGCACGCCTGCAAAAAGTGCGCCCGCGAAAAGAAAGCCTCGCACGCGCAAAAGCGCCTAGCGGCATAGTGCGTCGCGGCTTTTGAAAGTGCAAAGAAACTCTAAAACCTATCAGCGCATCGCTTCCTAAGTGCGAATCGCCAAAAGTTTTTAAGTGCAAAGATAAACTCTAAAACCGCTAATTTTATCTAGACGCAGTCGCCGAATAAAACGTCGCAAGCAGTGAAATTTGCGCCGTTCGCGACTAATTTATAATCAATAATCTCTCACTTCGTAAATTTAAGCGATATTTGTATTTTTAAATTATGCGGTTATAACTTCGCTTGTAAATTTTACATTTAGCGGCTGTGTCGGTCGCTAGCTACCGAAATTTTAATCCGTAAACGCATCATAATATCCTTTAAATTTTTTCACCCGCCTTTACCTGCCGCAAATTTAAATTTCGCTACAATCGCTTTTTAAAATTTTGCGCCGAATGTGCGTAAAGAGGCTAAAAAGCCAAAAAAGCTAAATTTAAAGGATCAAGATGGATTTTAAGATAGACGCCGCAGACGGCGCGGCGCGCGCCTGCACGATCCGCACGGCGCATAGCACGATCCGCACCCCCGTTTTTATGCCGGTCGGCACCGTGGGCGCGGTCAAAGCGCTCGATGCGACGGACGTAGAGCAGCTCCTGGGCGCACAGATCATCCTTGCTAACACCTATCATATGTATCTGCGTCCGGGCTCGCGGGTAGTGGCGGAGTTCGGCGGGCTGCACGGATTTACGAAGTTTTCCCGCAGCTTTTTGACCGACAGCGGCGGCTTTCAGGCTTTTAGCCTGCGCGCAAACACCAAAAAAGATGAGGGCGGCATAAAATTTAAAAGCCACATCGACGGCAGCACGCATTATTTCACGCCGCGCTCGGTGCTGGATACGCAGTATGAGCTAAACTCCGATATTATGATGATTTTAGACGACTTAGTGGAGCTGCCGCGCGAGCCGGGCGCACTTAGCAGCGATGATAGATCGAGGCTTAAAAAGCGTATCGATCTAAGCGTCGCGCGCACGATAAAATGGGCTCGCGAGGCGATAGATTATCACGAGGCCATGAAATCTCGCGGCCTGCACGCGCATCAAAATATCTTCGGTATCATCCAAGGCGGCACCGACCCGCAGGCGCGCAAATTTTGCGCCGAAGCGCTGTGCGAGATGAGCTTCGACGGGCTTGCGATCGGAGGGCTTAGCGTGGGCGAGAAAAACGAGCTGATGTACGACACGGTAGAGGCCATGATGCCATACGTCGATGCGGCGCGACCGCGATATTTGATGGGGGTCGGCACGCCCGAGGATCTCGTCGAAAACGTCGCTCGCGGCGTGGATATGTTCGACTGCGTGATGCCTACGCGCAACGCCCGCAACGGCACGCTATTTACGAGCTTCGGCAAGATCAGCATCAAAAACGCAGGCTTTATCAGCGATCACGATCCGATCGATCCGCACTGCGACTGCTACACGTGCAAGCGCTTCAGCCGCGGCTACCTAAATCATCTATTTCGCGCGCGAGAGCTTAGCTTTTACCGCCTTGCTAGCATTCACAATCTGCATTATTACCTGCGCCTTGCTGCGGATATGAGGGAGGCGATAATGTGCGGGCGGTTTGCCGAGTTTAGGCAGGAATTCTACGTCGCACGAAACGGGGCGCGAGATTAAATTTCAGCAGGCGAGGGCGCGGATTTAGCGCGATAGTTAAATTTAGCTGCGGTGACTGATGAAATTTTATACGGCGCGCGGACGGCTAAATTTAAACGTGACAAAATTTGGGCAGTGAAATTTTAAGAGCTGCGTAGCGTGGAGCTTGTAGCTTTAAATTTGATTTGAATTCTGAGCTTAGGCTTTCGTATCGATTAGAATTTTATTTCGGCAAAATTTTATTATGATATAGTTATGTCTTGGAATTTCGCCGTAGAATGCGATGTGAAATTTGGCTTTGAATTTTGCGCTGAATTGCGTGGATAAAATTCTGCGTCGATATGTGCTGAGCGCGCGAGATTTAAAGATGGAATTTAGCGGTAGGATTTTACAGACGCGATGTAAAATTGCTATGGCTTTTGTCAAATAAAAGGGAACATTGCATCGAAAGTTCACAGGCACACTGGTATTTTTGTAAGCCGTGCGTTAACGCGTATAAAAGACATATATTGCTTTATGGTATGATCTACGCCTAAAATTATGGAATTTTATTGCGATAAAATTTCAATGCGGTAGAATTTTACTTTGATAAAGTTCAAATCCCCGCTAAATTCTGTCTTCGTGCTAAATTTTGCGATGAAATTTTGAGCAGAATTCTATCATAGTAGAATTTCATCGTAACTAAATCTGCGGCAAAATTTTGTAAAATTATTTTTTAATCCGCCTTAGCATACAAAATCCAAGGAAATAAAGCGGCGACATAACGATAAAAATTATGATGTATCTCCACGCTGTGCTCGCAAAAAATAGCCCCGTAAGCTCCATAAATTTCATCGACGCGCCAGTATAGCGGTCGCCGATGCCGATGAAAATAATAGCCGCGAGCTCTACAAGCAGTGCGGGAGCAAATAGGATTGAGCCTGCGGTTTTGAAAAACATAAACGCAAATGCCTTGAACTTATAATAAAACGAAATGAGCCCAAGTCCGATCACGCCACAGATGAAAAACTGCTCGAACTCATCTAGCCCCAGGCTCTTATCCTGTAGGATCGTAGAGATGACGCACAGGATGATAAAGACGTTGTAATTCGCCATTTGATGCATCGGGTATTGATCGTGCGTCGCTATGGAGAGTAGGTTTATCGCGCGGTTAAGCGGCAGCAGATAAAATAGCGCAAAACTAAGGAAAATCAGCAGATCCATTACCATATAAACCGTGTCTTGATTGACGTAGTCTTGGATCTGCGAAAAAGATAGAAATATGCTTGCGATTTGCGAGCGGAATATCAAAATAATGACTATCGGCGCTATGGGCAGGATTATGGATTTAAGCCCTTCCTTGCGGATAGATGAAGTATAAATTTTACTCTCGACGCTTTGCGTAGTGCGCAGATCGTCTGTTTGGACGAACTCAAATCCAAAGAATTTCGGTTTTTTTGCACTCGCAGGCTTAGCTTTACGGTTAAATTTAAAATTATTAAATTTTTTTGCGACCTTCGCTTCTTTTACGGCGGATTTATCCTCTGCGATATTTTCGGTGGAGCTTTGAAAGGATGGCGCTTCGGATACATTGTTTTCTGCGGAATTCTTATCACCAAAAATTTCATCGTTTTGCTTTGCAGATTCTTTTGGCTGTGGGGCTACTTTTTGCGCTATGCGGTCTTTGGATTTAGAGCCCTCGACGCGCTTTATATTTATCGCGCTGGATGCTAGCGTGTCGAAGCTTACCTCATCGCCGTCGGTTAGGCTAGGATCGCGCTCGCCTAGCATTTCGTAGCTATACTCGACCCCGCCCGTGGCGACTATGACATTTTCACCTCTGATAAATCCGATAAGTCTCATATACTAACATTCCCCGATTTTTTAATGAGAAATATTAGTCAAAATGAACTTAAAAAACGATTATTCTACGGTTACGCTTTTGGCTAAATTTCTCGGCATATCCACGTCGTTGCCAAGTCTGACGGAGATTTCAAGAGCTAGAATTTGTAAAATTATCATCATCTCAAAAAACTCGCTCATCGCGTGGTTTTGCTCGCTCGTTTTGATAAAATCATCCGCGATCTCGGGCTCTTCGGGACTGATAGCTAAAATATACGCATCGCGCGCGGCAAGCTCTTCGACATTGCTTTTCGTTTTTTCGTAGAGCAAATGCTTTGGCATCAGCGCAACCGTAAAGAGATTAGAATCGGCAAGCGCGATCGGTCCGTGCTTCATCTCGCCGCTCGGATAGCCCTCGGCGTGCAGATAGGAGATCTCTTTGAGCTTGAGTGCGCCCTCAAGAGCGAGCGGATAGAAAATATCGCGACCGATAAAGAAAAAGCCGTGTCCGTGCAGATAGTGCTTACTCATGCGGTAAATTTTATCCTGCAAGCCGTCTTTGATCTTTAAAATTTGCGGGATATGAAGCATCGCCGAAATTTCAGCGGAATTCATGCGCGCCGAGATGACTTCGCGCAGATTTGCAAGATACACCACAAACATCCATAGCACCATAACCTGCGTCGCAAAAGCCTTCGTAGATGCCACACCCTTTTCGATACCCGCGCGAGTTAGGATCACGCTGCCTGCCATGCGCACGATCGAGCTGTTATCGACGTTACAGATCGCAAGCGTCCTAAGACCGGCTTTTTTAGCGATATGCAGCGCCTCTAAGGTGTCGGCTGTCTCACCGCTTTGCGAAATCACGATAAAAAGGGAATTTTTATTCAAAAACGGTTCTTTATAGCGGAATTCGCTAGCAACTTCCACTTTTGTGCGGATTTTAGCGATGCGCTCGAAAAGATACGAACTTACGAGCGCGGCGTGATAGCTCGTACCGCAGGCGCATAATACGACCTCGTCGATGCCCTCAAACATCGCCGGATCAAGCTCATCAAATTTTATCTTGCCGCCCTTTATTACGCGCCCCATCATCGCTTCGGTTACGACTTGCGCTTGCTCGTAAATTTCTTTTTCCATAAAAAATCTAAAGCCCTCTTTTTGCGCGTAGCCTTTATCCTTCGGAAGCTCACTAAAGGCGCAATTATGCGGTTTAGAGTTTTTAAAAATGTCTATTTGTCCGAGCTTGGCAACGCCGTAAATTTGATCGTCCAGATACGCAGCAGTATTCGCAAGCCCGATGAGGGGGGCGTCTGAGGAGCTAAAGAAAATTTCGTTTTTATCGTTTTTTGCGACGATCAGCGGAGCTGCGTTTTTAGCAAAGAAAATTTCACCGGGTGCTGCTTTCGTGATTAAAAGCGTTGCGTATGCGCCTTTTAGCCGTTTAATTGTGGCTTCATATGCCTTAAACGCATCGTTTGTCGCCTTGAAATTTTTCTCGAAAAGATGCACGATCACCTCGGTGTCGGTCTGGCTTAAAAATTTCACGCCGTCCGCTTCGAGCTCGTCTTTTAGCTCGGCGTAGTTTTCGATGATGCCGTTGTGTACGACGAAGCTAAAATCTCCAAAATGCGGGTGTGCGTTAAGCTCGGTCGGCTTTCCGTGCGTCGCCCAGCGAGTGTGTCCGATCGCGACGCCAAAGCCGCTGCTTTGGTAATCTTTCATCTTATCTTCCAGATTATTCAGCTTGCCGACCGCTTTGAAATACTTTATGTTGGCGCTCTCGTCCATCACGGCAAGGCCCGCGCTGTCGTATCCTCGATATTCGAGTTCCTTCAGTCCGTTTATTATGATTTTTTTCTTTTCGGCGTTTCCTATGTAGCCTACGATTCCACACATTTTGCTTTCCTTGTTTAAAATTTGGCGCCCATTTTACTACGCTATTTTAAATTAACGAAATTCGGCTCTAAATTTAGTCCGCTTATCCGTTTTGTAAGCAAAAAATTATATAATTAGCACAAAATTTGGCTTGGGAAATCGATGGAAATTTTAGAAAAACTACAAAGCGGCGAGAGATTAAATTACGAAGACGGCGTGAAATTATGGGATTTGGACCTTTTCGATCTGGGCAAATTCGCCTTTAAAATTCGCAAAGAAAAAAACGGTAAAAACGTCTATTTCAACGCAAATCGTCATATCAATCCTTCAAATTTATGCGCAGATACCTGTAAATTTTGCGCATTTTCGGCGCACCGCAAAAATCAAAACGCCTACACGATGAGCGATGATGAGATCATGCGTATCGTGGATGAGACCGTAGCGCGCGGCACGAAGGAGATTCATATCGTAAGCTCGCACAATCCATTCGTTACGCCGCAGCAATATTTGGGAATTTTTAAAGCGATAAAGCAAAAATATCCGCTTGTGCATATCAAAGCGATGACCGCGGCGGAAATCGATTACTGGCGGCGAAAGTGGAAGATGAGCTACGAGGAGACGATAGAGCTGATGATGCAAAGCGGCGTGGATTCGATGCCCGGCGGCGGCGCCGAAATTTTTGACGAACGGATCAGGGATCAAATTTGCAAAGGCAAGGTCTCAAGCGAGCAGTGGCTACGTATCCACTCGCTGTGGCATGCGCGCGGGCGTCAGAGCAACGCCACGATGCTCTTTGGCCATATCGAAAGCCGCGCTCACCGCATCGATCACATCTTGCGCATC
Organism: uncultured Campylobacter sp.; assembly: GCF_937921625.1. Taxonomy (GTDB): domain Bacteria; phylum Campylobacterota; class Campylobacteria; order Campylobacterales; family Campylobacteraceae; genus Campylobacter_B. The sequence continues at coordinate 36,109 of NZ_CAKZTI010000007.1, forward strand.
CGCGCGCTGCAAGATGAGAGCCTAGCTCGCGCTAACGGCGGCGGTTTCAACGCCTTCATCCCGCTCGTGTATCAGCGCGAGAACAACTACCTGGACGTTAAGGGCTTTTTGGGCTCGGTCGAAATTTTAAAAACGATCGCGATTAGTAGAATTCTGCTCGACAACGTCGCGCATATCAAGGCGTATTGGGCGACTTCGACGTTAAATTTGGCTCTTGTAGCGCAGGATTTCGGCGCGGACGATCTTGACGGCACGATCGAGAACGAAAGCATTCAAAGCAGCGCCGGCGCCGGTAGCAAAAAAGGGCAGAGCAAGCGCGATTTTATCGATATGATCGGCACTGCAGGTTTCGTGCCCGTAGAGCGCGACAGCTTGTATAATCAAATCGAAATTTACGAATAAATTCTAAAGGAGGAGCAAGTGGAGAAATTCTTTCATCTCGCCGCCGCGAAAACGTCGGTAAGGCAGGAGCTTATCGCGGGACTTACTACGTTTTTGGCGATGATTTACATTGTGCCCGTGAATGCAAATATTATGAGTATTGCAGGTATGCCGTTTGATGCGCTGGTTACGGCAACCGCGCTTATTACGATAATCGCGACACTATTTAATGGGCTCTTTGCAAATACCCCCGTCGCGCTTAGCGTCGGCATGGGGCTAAATGCGTATTTTACCTTTGCGTTGTGCGTGGATGCGAAGATGCCGTGGCAGAGTGCACTTGGCATCGTAGCGATAAGCGGGGCGCTTTTTACCGTGCTTTCGTTTACGAACTTTCGCGTTTGGGTTATCAAATCTATCCCACTTGATCTGCGTCGCGCCATAAGCGCGGGTATCGGCGCTTTTATCTGCTTCATCGGACTTAAGCAGATGGGCGTCATCGCGCCTAGTCAGGCGACGCTAGTAACTTTAGGAAATTTAAAAGATCTAAACGTTTTGCTTGGAATTTTAGGCTTAGCGGTCGTGCTGGTGCTTTTTGTGCTTAGAATCAAGGCGGCGTTTATCTTAAGCATTTTGATTACTTCGTGCGTTGCGTGGGTGGCTGGAATTTCGCCCGCACCGCATGGCATAGTAAGCGCGCCAAGCGGCATAACGCCGATATTTGCTAAGCTAGATATCTCCGGAGCGCTAAAGCTTGCGTTCGTGCCTTTTATAATTACATTTTTCGTTACGCATCTATTCGATAGCATCGGCACTCTAACTGGCGTGGGAAACCGCGCAGGACTTTTTGGAGAGAATAGCAAAGACGGCATGAAAAAATTATCTAGAAATTTAACCTCCGATGCGATAGGTAGCGTCGCAGGCGCCGTTATAGGAACGAGCACGGTTACTGCATTTGCCGAGAGCGCCAGCGGCGTGGAGGCGGGCGGCCGCACGGGGCTTACCGCGGTATTTTGCGCTATGTTTTTCGTGCTGACGCTGTTTATGCTGCCGCTATTTAAGGCGATCCCTGCAAATGCGATCTATCCGATTCTCGTAATGGTCGGGGTTTTGATGTTTAGCGAGCTTGGCAAGATCGATTATAGCGACGCTGGAATTTTAATCCCCGCGTTTTTCATAGTATTTTTGATGCCTTTTACTTACTCGATCACCAACGGCTTAAGCTTTGGCTTCATCGCATATATCGTAGTTAGACTTGCTCAGCGCAGGATCAAAGATTTAAATTTCGGCGTTTTGACGCTTGGCGCGATTAGCGTTTTAGTATTTTTAATGCATTAAATTTTAAGGAAAGATATGAGATTTTATAGTTTTGACGAGATGGATCGCGACGCAAGAGTTATAGCAAAGCAGGTTAGGGACGAATTTATGCCCGATGCAATCGTGGCGATCGCTAGAGGCGGGCTCACATTCGGTCACGCGCTAGCCAATGCGCTTGATATGCGGACGATATTTTCGATAAATTCCATCCACTACGCAGACACCAAAAAGCTCGACACCATCGACGTTTTCAACGTGCCCGATCTGGAGCTTTACAAACGCGTGCTGCTGGTGGACGATATCATCGACAGCGGCGACAGCATGGTCGAGATCAAGCGCGTGCTGCTGGAGAAATTCCCGCAAATAGAGCTTAAAACCGCGGTGATTTTTTACAAACCTAAGGCGCTTATCCAGCCCGATTTTAAAATTTCAAAGACGGATGAGTGGATAAATTTCTTTTGGGAAAATTATACGATAGAGGAATGAAGCGGCGCCCGGTTAAATTTAGCGGCTAAATTTTAAAAGATTCGGCAGTTTAAATTTTATAAAATTTCAGCCGAAGAATTTAGCCGTAAATTTAAAGTGCCCGCAGCAAGGATGAGAGTGAAGAAGCTTTATCAAAACGAAATTTTCGTGATCTCTATAATGTGCCTATTTCAGGGCATATTTCTGCTTTATGCGATCTCAAATTTAAGCATCAGCTACTACGAAGCCGAAATTTTTTACGATAAAAAATCCCTCGTTTCGCTAATCGCAAATTTAAGCTGCGAAATTTTCGGGCGCAACGACTACGTCTTGCGCATACCGTTTATTTTGATCCACTTCGCAAACGCCGCGATGATCTATAAAATTTCAAAATTTATTCTAAAGCGTCGCTTCGATAGAGTGGTCGCTACGGCGCTATTTATGGCGCTTCCTGCGTCTATGAGTAGCGCGATTTTGCTAAATCCCGCGGGCATCATCGTTTTTTTCACGCTGCTGGCGATCTATTTTGCAAAGAGCGAATACGATATCGCGCTTTTCGTGCTTCTATCCGTTTGCGCCCTGATCGACCGCGCGTTTTTTATGCTATACGTCGGCTTTGGAATTTGGGCGCTTTATACGCGCAAAAAGGAGCTTTTGCTACTTTGCATAGCGCTATTTAGCTTCAGCGTGATTTTTTACGACGTGAGCTCTGAGGGCAAGCCGAAGGGGTATTTTTTAGACACCGTGGGCGTTTTTGCGGGCGCGTTTTCGCCTTTAGTGTTTTTATTTTTCATCTACACTATCTATAGAATTTGGATCAAAGAGGAAAAGAGCCTGCTATGGTTCATCGCTACAAGTGCGCTTTGTCTAACGATGCTTTTTTCTCTAAGACAACGCGTGCCGCTTGAGATGATGCTGCCGTATTGCGTTATCGCTACGCCTCTGATCATTCGGGTTTTATTTAATTCATACCGCGTTAGATTGCCTAAATTTCGCACCTTTCACAAGATCGCCGTGGGTGTAACGCTGGTAAGCTTAGCGGTGAGTTATTTTGCAGTGATTTTTAGCGATGTGATGTATGGGGCGATGTTCGCAAACAAACCGCAGCGGCATTTTATCTATAAATTTGACGTAGCTAGGCAGCTGGCAAGTGAGTTAAAAAATCGTGGAGTAAAAAGCGTAAGCTGTGAGGACGAGAGGCTCTGCCTGCGCCTAAAATTTTACGGACTGCCTAGCGGGGACAGCGCTTTTATCTATGCGGATGAGTCGGAATATGTCTCGGATCATAAAAATTCGATACAAAATATAGATATTTACAAGCGAGGCGTGCGAATTGCGAAATTTTATGTTAAAATATAAACAAAATTTTTATGAAAGGTAAAAATTATGAAAAAAGCATTTACTATGATAGAGCTGATTTTCATCATCGTGGTGGTTGGAATTCTAGCGGCGGTGGCGGTGCCTCAAATCAATCGAAATAGCCTTGTGGAGGCGGCAGATCAAGTAGCTGCTCATATTCGCTATACTCAGCAGCTGGCTATGAATGATAACAAATTCGATCCCGACGATCCGAATTGGTTTAAGAGATTATGGAGGATTCAGTTTCACACAGCAAGCGGTGGAGCAGGCTCGCCGAACGACTTGCGATATACGGTATTTTTTGATAGCACGCCCGTTCCAAGCGGCAATCCGAATTCTTTAAACGATATAGCGATTGATCCACAAAACCCTAATAAATTTTTAACGTCGGGATTTTCGGATCAACCTTTTAATGCTCAAGCCGATAGAATGAATAAAAAGATGAATTTGACCAAAACATATAATATAAGCAATATTCAATTTAGTGGTTGCGGTAATAAGAAGAATCAAACGATCTCTTTTGATTCTTACGGACGCCCTATGGGACAAGTGGTAGGCTCTGCCGTACCCTATGATAGGATGTTTGTAACTCCTTGCGTTATCACACTTACTAATGATGCGGGCGAGCATGCCCTTATTACCATCCAACCCGAGACCGGATATGTAAATTATACTTTGGCTTCCAATACCGGTCCCGGAGGGCAGTAGGATAATCCTACACACTTAAGGAGAATAATGAAAAAATATATAATGACGCCGATTTATTACGTAAACGACGTCCCGCACATCGGCCATGCATACACGACGATCATCGCCGATACTATGGCTAGATTTTACCGCCTGCAAGGACACGAAGTCTTTTTTAAAACGGGCACCGACGAGCACGGTCAAAAGATCGAAGAAGCCGCCGCCAAGCACGGCAAAAGCCCGAAGCAGTACGTAGACGGCGTGAGCGCTAAATTTAAAGACCTGTGGAACGAGTTTGGCATCAGCTACGATATGTTTTCGCGCACTACCGATGCCGCGCACGAGGTGGCGGTGCAAAACGTATTTCGCAAGATGTATGAAAAGGGCGACATTTATAAGGGCGAATACGAGGGCAACTACTGCGTAAGCTGCGAGAGTTTTTTCCCTTCCAATCAGCTGATCGACGGCGAATATTGCCCCGACTGCGGCAAAAAGACTAAAATTTTAAAAGAGGAGAGCTATTTTTTCAGACTTAGCGCCTATGCAGACAGACTTTTAAAATGGTATGAGGACGAAAAGTGCATCCTTCCCCTAGGCAAAAAAAACGAGGTCGTAAGCTTCGTAAAAAGCGGTCTGAAGGATCTTTCGATCACGCGAACGGGCTTTGATTGGGGCGTTAAAATTCCGCCCGAACTGAACGATCCGAAGCACGTGATTTACGTCTGGCTGGACGCGCTGATGGATTATCTTAGTTCGCTCGGATTTTGCGCGGGCGGCGAACGAATGGAGTATTGGAGCGACGCTCTACACATCGTAGGTAAGGACATTTTGCGTTTTCACGCCGTTTATTGGCCTGCGTTTTTGATGAGCCTGGGACTAAATATGCCACGCAGCATCGCAGCTCACGGCTGGTGGACGCGCGACGGCAAAAAGATGAGCAAGAGCCTTGGCAACGTAGTGGATCCGCGTGAGGTCGCAAACGCTTATGGGCTGGAGCAGTTTAGGTATTTTTTGCTACGCGAGGTGCCGTTCGGCCAAGACGGCGATTTTTCGCAAAAAGCGATCATCAACCGCGTAAATTCCGAGCTTGCCAACGAGCTTGGAAATCTACTCAGCCGCATCGTCGGCATGAGCGCGAAATACTCGGACTACGTCATAAATTCCAAAGACGTGATGAAATTTTTCACCGCCGAGATCGAGGAAGCGAACTCCTATCTGAGCGCCGCACTTAACGCGCTTGGGGAGGTCGCTACCAATAGATACTTAGAAGAGCTTTGGAGGGCGCTTGCTCTTGCGAACGCTTCGATCGCAAAATACGAGCCGTGGAATTTGATGAAAAACGGCGAGCAGGCTAAGGCGCTGGCTCTCGTCGCATTGGTTGCAAATATTTTGGCTAAAGTCGCCGTGCTGCTAAGCCCCGCGATGCCGAAGACGGCGGCATGTATCGCGGACACTCTGGGCTTTGAAATAACCACTCCGCTTTATGAGAAGCTAGTGCTGCGGGGTGAAATTTTAGATTTTAAGGCTAAGCCGTGCGAGCCGCTTTTTACCAAGATCGATCACGAGCTAATGCCGAAGGCGGACTACGATAGGCTGGATGGCGCTGCAAATTCCACAAGCTGTTCGGGCGCAGACGCCACGGCAAAAGGCGCACCAAATTTAAACGCAAACGCTTCCGGCTCATGCGCTACCACGCAAGGGGTCCAGGGTGAGACAACCGAAGCTCAAATCAAAATCGACGATTTTAAAAAGTGCGTTATCAAAGTCGGCACGATTTTGGAGTGCGAAAACATAGAGGGCAGCGAGAAGCTGCTGCGATTTATGATCGATTTGGGCGAGGAGAGGCCGCGCCAAATCATAAGCGGTATCGCGAAATTTTACGATCCCGCCGCGCTTGTCGGCAAGCAGATCTGCGTGCTGGCAAATTTAAAACCCGCTAAAATTTTTAAACATAGCAGTGAGGGTATGATTTTGAGCGCCGAGGACGGTAGCCTTACGCTGCTTAGCACTCTCGCGCCCGTAAAAAACGGCGCGATCGTAGGTTAGCGATGAGGGCTTTAGCGCGCAAGGCTTCAAAGCTCGCTATCTACGGCGCGGCTGGGCTCTGCGCGCGGAAAAGCGGCGCTTCAGATAAAATTTTAAAGCTTTGTCGCCGCTGTGGCTTTGCCGCAAAGATCGGTGCAGGCGGGCTTGTATGCGCCACGCCTTTGGCGCTGAAACTCGGCGCTGGGGTTGCTTTAAAATTTGCGGCGCGTAAAATTTTAACGTTTGGCATTTGCGAGCTGTCGAAGTTCGCCGCTTTAAAATGTGCAAAACTCGGCGCACGCGCGGTAGTGCGCTCGTTTTCGCGTACCGATAAGCTTGCGGATGAGCGTTCGAAAAAGCGCGCAAGCGCGGATAGCGAGAATTCTAATACAAGCGCCGCGTCGCGCAGAAAGCGCACGGCAAGCGTTTCTAGCGCGAGCGTTAAAAAGGACGCCTTGCTTTCCAAAAGCGCCTCTGCTAAAAAAAATGCAGCAACAAAAAGCGTGCCTGCAAAAAGATCTCCGCTGGCTAAAAAACCTGTACCTATCGCAAAAACCGCATCGACTGCCAAAAGTATCGCGCCCGCCGCAGCTTCTGTATCTGTTGCAAAATCAGCATCCGTAAAAAGCGCCGCGCAAAATAAAATTTCCGCGCCAAGCGCAAAATGGACACCCGCTAAAAGTGCCTCTCAGAACGCAAAATCTCGCCGTATCGTAAAAAATACTGCCACACCTGCCGTAATCGCCGCAAAAGAAGCCGCCGCATCCGGCGCAAGTTCCGCGTCTACCGCAAAGCAGCTTCGCCGCGCCGTAAAGAGCGCGTCCGCCAAAAGCTCCGCCGCAGGGAAGTCTTAATGGTAAATTTATTAAATTTAACCCGCATCGTAAACGGAACGATGCTAAATAATCCTGCGATCTCCGCGGTCGAGAGTTTTGCGATCGAGCCCGCAAAGGTCGCAAAAAAGGGAGCTTTCATAGCGCTCGGCGCAAACGAGCGCGACGTGCGCACCGCGATCGATAACGGCGCGTACGCGATCATTTTCGATAACAATTTCAAGCCGCTCAACGACGAGATCGCCTTTATCAAGGTTGAAAATTTATGCTCGGCGTTCGTGCGTCTAATAAAATTTTTGGGCGAGACGTGGCGGCACGGCTTCGTGCTGATAAACGAGGTGCAAAGCGAGATCCTGCGCTACACGAGTGTGCCGAAAAATTTGATGTTTGCGCCGCGCAGCAAGGGCGAGCTTTTTATCAGCCTGCTGAATGCCAAGGAGAAAAATACCTACTTCACCACCGATGCTGAGCTTTTGCAAAGCCTCGGTATCTCGCCTGTCACGATCCCTGCGAGCGACGATTTTAGGCTGCTTTACGGCGGCTCGATATTTTACAGTAGCTTCGTTTTCGGCGGGCTTTATTATTCAAATTTAATCTTTCCGCAGCTGTTTTTGCCCGAGCTATGCGGCGTGATCGAGTATCTCTCGCGCAAAAACATACCCTTTAAATTTCAAAACTTAAGCGCATTCGGTCATTTCGAGCCGATTTTTGTGGATAGATTTTTTAACGTTAGCTCGCTTGGCGGAAGCTACCGCGCCTTTATCGCCGAGAGCGATCCTGAGCTTTTTGCGCGCGAGGCGGAGTTTTTGCGGGCGAAATTCCGCGAAAAAATTATCGTCTGCGCCAGCTGGGAGGATCGCCTAGACGGCGTTAAGATCGACTTTCGCTTCAATAAGCTAAGCGCGCTAAAAAGCCTGCCCGAGTTTCACTACGCGCTGGTTTTTGCGGAAAAGAGCGCGATCTTGCAGCTTCTAAATCAAAAACCGCAAGAAAAAAATCTATTTTTTTAAAGGCAGCGGATGCAGAGCTTTAATGAAATTTTAAACGGAAATTTTTGGCTAAAGAGGCTTTACGAAAAGGGGCTATTGCGCGAGGTGAAGGAGCAGATCGGCACCGAGCTTGAGATAGCGCACGCAAGCTATATCGAGGTTAAGCGCGAGCACTCGCAGGCGCTGCTTTTTACGAACGTGCGAAACGCGCAGGGCAAACAGATGCCGCCGGTGCTAACCAATATTTTCGGCTCCTTCGAGGCGTTAAATTTAATCCTCGGTCGCGAACCTGACGAGATCGCCGCCGAGATTGAGGGCCTGCTAAAGCCGAAGCGTCCGCAAAGCTTCGGCGAAAAGCTTGATTTCTTGGCGCACTTAATCTCGCTGCGTAAAATTTTTGTAAAGCGTCTTAGTGGTCGCGGAGAGTGCCAGCAGGTCGCGCATCTGAGCGCCGATGTCGATCTTGGCGAGCTTCCTGTGCTTAAGACCTGGGAGAATGATGGCGGCGCGTTTATCACGATGGGGCAGGTCTATACGAAGGATCTGAACTCGCAAACGCAAAATCTCGGCATGTATCGCCTGCAAATTTACGGGCGCGACCGCTTGGGGATGCATTGGCAGATACACAAGGACGGTGCTGGTTTTTTCGACGAATATCGCAAAGCTGGGCGCAAGATGCCCGTATCCGTGGCGATCGGCGGCGATCCGCTCTATATCTGGTGCGGTCAGGCGCCGCTGCCAAAGGGGATTTTTGAGCTGCTACTTTACGGCTTCATCCGCCGCAGCCCCGCTCGCCTCGTAAAATCGCTTACGAATGAAATTTACGTTCCCGCGGATGCGGACTACGTGATCGAGGGCTTTGTCGATCCCGCAGTAAGCGAGCCGGAGGGGCCTTTCGGCGATCACACTGGATATTACACGCCGGTAGAACCATTCCCGGTGATGGAGGTTAGCGCGATCACGCACAAGCGCGCGCCCATATTTCACGCTACCGTCGTGGGCAAGCCGCCGCTTGAGGATAAATTTATGGGGTACGCGACCGAGCGGATCTTTTTGCCGCTGTTTCGCACGAGCGCGCCCGATCTGATCGATTATAAAATGCCCGAAAACGGCGTATTTCACAATTTGATTTTGGCTAAGATCGCCGTGCGCTACCCCGCTGCGGCTAAGCAGATCATGCACGCGTTTTGGGGCGTAGGGCAGATGAGCTTCGTAAAACACGCCGTTTTCGTGCCACAGGACGCGCCGAGCTTAGATGAGTACGAGGCGTTTACGAAGTACGTCCTAAACCGCATAGGCGCGCGCAGCCTCGTTTTTAGCGAGGGGGTGTGCGATCAGCTAGATCACGCAAGCCCGAACTCCTGCTTCGGCGGTAAGCTCGGTATCGATGCGACTGCGGATTTAAGCTCGCAGGCGCCGCAAATTTTAAGCGACGAGGAGCTGCTAGCGAAATTTCAAAGTGAGGAGCCCGCTATTTTGGCGCTTAAGCAACACTTTTGCGATACGAAAAACCCGCTCGTGTTGATAAATATAGACAAAAAAGAGCCCGTAGAGCGTAGCTGGCGGCGGCTTTTGAAATTTAGCGAGAATTTTAAAATTTTGATTTTTACCGATGCGGGGAACGACGCGAGCAACCTCTATATGAGCGTTTGGCGCGTCGTAAACAGCATCGATGCGCTGCGCGACGTGTTTGTGACGCAGGACGATCGAATCTGCATCGACGCTACGAGCAAGCACGAATGGGAGGGTTATACGCGTCGGTGGCCGCAGGAGACGCTATGCAGCCGCGAAGTGGTGGCAGGTCTCATAGAGCGCGGCATCGTGCAGGATGAGCCCGAGCTATTTAAGAAATTTGAAATTTTTTGAGGACGCGGGACGAAACTTCGCGCGGATTTGAAATTTTAAAATTTTACACTCTGATTTTAAGGGCTGCGCGTTAAATTTAAAATAAATTTGGCCCTCTTTAACTTAAGCTCACACAAAGGAGCAGTAAGTTACGATGAGAACTATGAAAAATAAATATATAATTCGTTCCCGAATTTCGGAAAAGAAATTTAGAAAAATTCTAAAGTATTTTGCAGA
>NZ_CAKZTI010000008.1 GCF_937921625.1 uncultured Campylobacter sp.
CCCCGCTACGGCGAAATTTTAAGCTTAGAGCTTTGAATTTATCCTTAAATTTAGGACGCTGTGTAAAATTCATATAAAAAATTCACATTATATGCGGACGAGCAAGCTTTGAAATTCCAAAATTCCTAGAATTTCGCTAAAATTGCGGGCAAATTTTAAAAAAGGCGAAATTTTGACTATTTACGATTTGGAGCGCCTGCGACTGGACGCTAAAAAGCACGTGGAGCAGCTAAAGCTGATTACCGTCATAAGCACGGTGGCGCTGTTTGCGGTATTCGGCGTCATCGCGTATTTCGCGCGCAGGCAGGGCGTGCAGAGCTTTAGCGCGACGCTGCTTATGCTGCTGGCGGTCGCCTCGCTCGCCGTGAGTCTGCGCGAGGTGCACTTAAACGGCTGGCAAAAGGATCTCATCGGCACGGAAAATATTTTGAAATTTGGCGCGGTCGCGATCTCGTTTTTGATCTTCAAATACTCCGCTGCCCTGCCGCAGGCGTTGATAGGCTTGGCCGCGCTCGCGCTCGCAGTGTGGCTAGCAGCGCGGCTTTACGCGCTCGGCGTAAAAAGCATGCAAGATATCTTTACCGGGCGGTACCGCCAAAGCTACAAGCAGCACTATCTAGCGCCTTTCGTGCGCGAGCTCGGCTACGAATACGTCTCCTACGGCAGCGTGCCGTTTTGGCGCGTGGTGCAGAGCGATCTGTTCGAGTTTATCGAAAATCTGCGCGGCAACGACCGCGTAGGCGGCGCGTGGCAGGGGGTGAGCTTTGAGTTTAGCGATGTGAGTTTTTTCCATCAAAATTTGCAGCACGAGCTTGTGGGGGCGTTTTTCGTAGCGGAATTTAACAAACGCATCATCGCGCCCGTTTTCATCTATCCGCGCGAGATACAAAATAAACAGCACGTAGGTCTAAAACCCGTTGCGATGGACAACGTGGAGTTTGCCGCGCGCTACAAGGTGCTAAGCGATGAGCCGCAAAACGCGATGTACGTGCTGACGCCTGCATTTATGGAGCGATTTTTGGCGGTGGGCGACGCGCTCGGGGCGCAGATCTGGGCGAGCATCAGAGAGCGGCGGATCCATATTTTCGTGCACACCGGGCGCGATAATTTCGAGCCTAGCGTCTATGAAAGCGTGCTGCGCCGCGATCCCGCAAGCGAGATAAAGAGTGAAATTCTAAGCTTTCTGAGTATCGTTAAAATTTTAAAACTGAATGTGAGGATTTGGATTTAATAAAATTTTGAGCGGTATTTTGCTAAAAATTTTGGCTCAAGATAAGTTAAAAACTTTCAAAGGAGTTTTTAACTATGATTCTGTCGATGAAAAATAAATATATAGTTCGTTCCCGAATTTCGGAAAAGAAATTTAGAAAAATTCTAAAGTATTTTGCAGA
>NZ_CAKZTI010000009.1 GCF_937921625.1 uncultured Campylobacter sp.
AAAGTTATATTATTTCTTTAAGAATAAGCATGCTTAGGATTAAATTTTATTAGGAAAGGACGGTTTGAAATGGAATTTCTTATTTTGACGCTATTTTTGATCAGCGGGCTTATATTATATTTTAAGCCGCAGAGGAAAAATCTAGCTACGGGCTGTGCGGCGGCAGGCTGCGCGATACTGATCGCGCTCGAGTTTTACGTAAATTTATGGGTCGTCGTGCCGGTAGGCAACTTTTAGGAGGGCGATATGCAAAATTTAGAACAAAATCAAATTCCCGCCGCCGAGCGAGGATTTTTCAACCTAATGTCGCTAGCCATCATTGCCCTCGTGGCGCTCCCGGTCGGTATAGCCTGCTTGATACTGGGCTTTGGTATGGGGGATAGCCCGTGCGTGATGTGCTGGGCGGAGAGGATCACGATGATAGCCATCAGCCTTATCGCGCTTTTTATCCTTAGATACGGCTTAAGACCCGGCTACGTCGCGGCGCTTTTGCTAATGGCTTGCTGGGGGATATTCAACGGCTTTATCCACTACAGCCTTGATGGGACGTTCGGCGGCTACCTCGACATAAAGCAGGGTTTCGGACTTGAAATTTTAGGTGCGCACACGCAGCTTTGGGTCATCGTCGTGGATTTTTGCGTAATCGCATTTTTGGCGGTCATATTTTTATGTAGCAAAAATTTAGGTGAGATAATGAAAAAGAGCACGAGCGGCGAATACGGCGAGTTTTTGCGCTATTTGCCTCTGGGCAAGATTGCAAATTTAATCTTCATCGTCATCATCGCCGCAAACTGCGCGCAGGCTTTCATTGTCTCAGGCCCGCCGCCGTATCTAGGCTCTAGTACGCCGGCTAGACTAAGTCTTGATCCCGCCAAATGGTTTTGGGAGAAAGATCACTGGCAAAGCGCGCTTGATTTTAGATTTGATTGGAATCCGGAGCTTCCGGATCTGCCAAACTAAGGAGCAAAAAGATGAAAAAGCTGATGATTTTTATGGCGCTAGCGGCTCTGGCGTTTGGGTTTGAGTTTAATCTTGATAGCAAAGCGGGCGCGCTTGAAGGCGTGAAAGAGCTCGGCGCACCGAGTGCTGAAGTGAGTTTAAGCCTACAAAACGACGCACCGATTACGGGGGCGGACTACGACGCAGATAAAAAGCAGTTTGCGCTGGTTTCGAAAAATAACGAATTTTACGTTGCGGACGAAAATTTAAAGCCGCTTAGATACGGCAAGCACGATCGCCACTTTATAATGGAGATGGAAGCGACCGTGGGCGCAGCGTGGTACAAAAACGAGCTCGGCATGATAAGCTTTAATAAAACCTTCGTATTTTATGAGCCTACGGACGGGCTTAGTGCAGAGGAGCAAAATAGCCAATGGAGGCATTTGACCGAGGGCTGGGATAAATGGAAGCTAAATGATCTCGGCAACAAAGGGCGCTTCTCCACGCTTCGAGCAAAGCAGCAATATATCCTCGGCTGGGATTACGACGCGGCTGCGAATAAATTTATCGTTGCGTCCGTGCCTAACGACGTGAGAGATTATTGGAGCGTGGCGGTGTTTGACGGCGACGATAAGATGATTTTGGAGGAGTTTATTCCGCAAATCGGCTCAAATTTAAAGCTAAAAGAGGGCAGGAGTCTAGGCGAATACTATGTCACGGGCATCGACGCTCAGCCTGATGCCGTTTATCTTTTGAGTAAAAATTTCTCGACCATTTTAAAGCTAAATTTACAAACGCATGCAATTGAGGATGCGTATAGTTTTAGCGGGGCGGCAAACGCAAGAGCGCTTGCGGTGAAAGACGGCAAATTTTATGTTTTTTCGCGCGAAGGCAAAGAAAATAAAGTTTTCATATACGATATGAAATAAAGCCCACATTTAAGGAGAAGAGATGCAAAGACGTTCTTTCTTAAAAGGCGCGGGAGCGGCTCTGGCTACGGCGGGAGCCTCTCCAAGCCTATTTGGTATGGAGCAGTTTGAGGTGGATTTTAAACCGAAATCCTATAAAAACGAGCAGGGCGTAGAGTATCACTATCTCACCTGTCCTAGAAACTGCCGCGACGCCTGTTCGATGATCGCAGAGATCAAAGACGGTAAGATGGTTAGTATCAAGGGCGATCCGAAACACCCTTTAACGCAAGGCACGGTCTGCGTTAAAGGTCATACTTACGCAATGCATCTATACAATGCCGATCGCATAATGTATCCGATGAAGCGCGTCGGTAAAAAGTGCGAGGGCAAATGGGAGCGCATCAGTTGGGATCAAGCGCTAAAAGAGATAGCCGCGAAGCTTACCGAGATCAAGGCGAAATACGGCGGCGAGGCGCTGACGGAATTTGTCTATTCGGGCAACGAAGGGCATATCTCAAAGACGATCGCGCCGGGAAATTTCTTTGAAAAATACGGCGCTACAAGGCTTGTACGTAACCCGTGCGACTGGCCGCGCTATGCGGGCACGCCGAGCGTTATCGGCACGGACTTTTCAAAAGACGCGCTGGAAGTGGATGAGAGCGATATGTATATCAGCTGGGGCTCAAACGAAGCCTATACGGCGGTGCACTGGATTAGATTTGCCCACCGCGTCAAAAAACGAGGCGGCAAGATCATCGTCATAAATACGATCAGAATTCCGCTCGCAAACCAAGCCGATATGTTTATCCAGCTAAAGCCTTCGAGCGATCCGGCATTTTGTCTAGCGGTCTGCAAATTTTTGATAGAAGAAGATCTATATGATCATGAATTCGTAGAAAAATATACAACCGGCTTTGAGGATCTAGTACATGAGTGCTCACTCTACACTTATGGCGAACTATCTGAAATGTGCGGAGCAAGCGTCGATCAGATCAAAGTCTTTGCGCGAGAATACGCCCACGCCAAAGCGCCTGCCATTATGCACGGCGACGGCGGCCAAAGACACTTTAACGGAGCAAGGCTAGTGCGCGCGGTTACTTTCTTGCCGGTACTTACGGGCTGCCTTACAAAACTTGGCGGCGGATTATTCTGGGCTTACGTGCATGTAAAGGGCTGCTTTAACTTCGATAACTGTATGCCAGATCTTTCGCCGAAAGATGCGGAGGGTAAAAAGATAGAGCGCCAGCAGGTAAGCTACGTAGAATTTGGCAAAGGCATCCAAAAGGAAAATCCGACCTATTTGGGTAAGCCGATAAATACGGTCATTCGCGCCTGTATCAACTACAACTCAAATTTAATGGTAACGGCGCCGAATACGAATTTAATCAAAAAACGCGTGATGGACGACGATTTTTTCTTGATAGTCATCGATCCTTACGATACCGACACCTGCGATTACGCTGACTACGTATTGCCGGGCGTTACTTTTATGGAGAGCGAAGATATTCAAAACGATCAAATTTCAGGCTATGTCTGCTACAACGCCCAAAGCGTCAAGCCGCTGGGCGAAGCCAAGACGAATTTAGAATTTTTTAACGCTCTAGCCAAGGCGATGGGATATACCGAGGAGTGCTTCGACTGGGATAGCGAGACGGTTTGCAGAAGGTTTTTGGATACGGAATTTGCCAAAAAGCAAAATATCACCTACGAAAAGCTAAAAAGCGTAGGCTGGATCAAACCGTTTAGGACGCCTGAGACGATGAAGGATCAGTTTCCTTACTACCCTTATGCGCCGAAGGACAAGCTTGTATTCGGTACTAAAAGCGGCAAGTGCGAGCTTTACTCCGAAGCTTTCAAGGACGCAGGCTATCACCCGGTAATCGATCTCGACGACGATTGGGATTACTACGAAAGGCATAAAAATTTCGGCAAAGATTATTTGAAAAAGTATCCGCTTTATTTTATGACGCCGGGTACACAGCTTCAGGATAACTCAAATTGGGGCAATATGCCCTACATCCTAAAACGCGTCATCGTAAAGGGCAACGCCGAGCTATTTATGACGCGCGAGGATATGCTGGCGCGCGGTATCAAAGAGGGCGATACGGTTGAAGCCACGAATGAAAAGGGCACGGCGATATTTACGGCGGTTGAGACTAATCAGATGCAGCCGGGCATCGTCTATGCATGGAATAATATCTGGGTCAAAGTCACCAAATCTCGCACGGGAGCGAACATCCTTTGCTCGGACGGAGTGAGCGATTTGGGTAACGGATCGACCTATACTGCAAGCTTTTGCGAAGTGCGAAAAGCGGCGCAGCAGATGAGTTGAGTCTGCTTGTCTTACGACTAATGTTTAAATTTTAGGCGATACGGAGCTTAGGGTAAACAAATACGACGCGACCGAAAGTCGTGTTGTGCTTTAGGTGGGTGCAGGGAGCGCTTGCGCTTCCGCTCGCAGGGCGGACTTTGTTCGCCCGAGAAGTAAAGGAAGAAAAAATGAAACGAAAACAAGGATTTTTATTTGATTACAACTTTTGCATAGGCTGTAAGGCGTGTGAAATTTCATGTCAGGTCTATCATAACCAAGACCCCGATATCAACTGGCGCCATGTCGATATGATGCTAATCCATGAAGATGAGATCGAAAAGGAAATTTTCATATCGCATTCGTGTCACCATTGCGATGAGCCTGCATGTATGGACGTTTGCCCCGTAGGAGCTTACATTAAGCTTGAAAACGGCATAGTTCAGCCGCTGCACGATAAATGTATCGGTTGCGGATACTGCATCGTAGCCTGTCCTTACGGCTCGATAACCAAAGACAAAGACGGCAAAGCGCAAAAGTGCAACCTCTGCGCCGAGAAGCTCGAGCGCGGCGAGGAGCCTGCATGCGTGGCGGGCTGCCCTTGCGATGTACTAAAGCTAGTCGATAGCGACGTGAGCGATAGCGCGGGGATGGAGAAAGAGATGCCGGGCTTTAAGCGCTTTTTTACTAAGCCGAACATCCGCTTCTATCCTCGTATGAAGCGCAATGAGTTTATCCACTAAGGATAAAAAGATGCGTAATTTAAAGCAGAGTCTTTGCGTCGAGGACTTTTTGAGGCAGGTATTTTTGGTGCCTCTTACCGGTGAAAATTTGGACGAGCTTTTAAATTTGACGCAGGATTTTGCGCCTAAGCTTAAAGAGCATAAATTTATCCTCGAATTTGCCGAATGCAAAAGCGAGCCAAACTTAATTGATGAAATTCGCTACGAATTCAATAGGCTCTTCGTAGGTCCTAAGCGCCCCAAAGCCGAGCCTTACGAGTCGGTGTATTTCGACTATCAAACGATGTTCGGGGCAAAGACAATGCAGGTGCGAAGCTTTTACGAGAGCTCTGGGCTAAAACTCGAGGATGCGCAGCTTGATAAATTTCCCGACGATTTCATCGGGTACGAGCTGCAATATCTTTATTTTCTAAGTTTTAGCGCGCTAAAAGCGGAGGATGAGGCTAAATTTAACGAAATTCTGCGTAAAAAGGCGGAATTTATCGCCGCTCATCCGTCGCAGTGGTTTTGCAAATTTGCCGCTCGTTGCGACGAGCACGCAAATTTAGACCTTTGGAAGAGTTTCGGGAGCTTTTTAAATCTCTACCTAAATAGCGAGATGGATGCGCTGAAAAGTGCGCTAAAAGATCCTGAAATTTTTAAAAATTTAAAGGAATGACAATGGTACAGACGACTTGGGGATGGCTCATAGTCATCTATTTGTTTTTAGGCGGTTTAGGCGCCGGGGCGTTTTTGTGCTCGGCTTTGGCTTACAAAGGCTTTTTGGGCTCATTAAACGAGAGGTTTTATAAATTCGGCTTTCTGCTAGCACCCGTTGCGGTAATAATAGGAACCGCACTTCTGCTGTTTGACTTGGCGCCGAGCGCCGCGATAAATCCTCTTAAAATTTTACAGCTCTACACGCGCCCGGTTTCGATGATGAGCATAGGCACATATTTGCTTACGTTTTTCATCGTGGTTAGCGTTTTGGTGCTTTTGCAGATCAAAAAGAGCGGTAAAATTTGCGATATGATGCTCGCGTTCGGAGCTATTTTGGCACTTGGAGTGGTGGGATATACGGGGCTACTGCTTTACGTCGTAAAGGCGATCCCGCTTTGGGCTAGCGTGTGGCTGCCGATTTTATTTACGATCTCCGCGATCTCTACGGGGCTTAGTGCGAACGCCGCCGCTACGCTAAATGCAGGGCACGGGCTAAGCCACTGCGCGCATAAATTTCACGTCGTGCTAGTCGCGCTCGAGATCGTTGCGGTGCTAGCGCTGTTTGCGAGCGTGAGAAGTGAGGCTGCGGGTATGGCTAGCGTAACTAAGATAGTCAGCGGCTCGCTTGCGCCGATGTTTTGGATAGGCTTTGTCATGTTTGGACTTGCTCTGCCGCTGCTGGGCGGAAGTAAATTTATGTTTCGCAGCTGCAGCGTGAATGCGGACGGCAGCATCTGCGCGCACGGCGGCGAGGAGGTAAAAAGCTGTGTTTATAACGAATACGGCGTGCTTGTGGGCGGCTTTTGCTTAAGAGCGTTTATCGTGCTCGGCGCGGTCTATATATTTTAACTCCTCCTTTCTGATACTGGTCGGGCGCAAGTCCGACCTTTAAATTTTAACTTTAAATTGTGATTTTTCGATAGGCCACCAAAAGAGACACAACATTACATAACTCTTGATTTTAAATATTGTGGGTAAAATTTAACCACATTTGATAGATTATGATATTAAATTTGGCAGCAGACATCATAGCTCGTTAAATAACTATTTTCTATCAAATACACAGGACTTTAATTCTTGATAAACACTCATATCTGAAGTTATTAGCTCTGATAAGTTTATTTTAAATTTATCAGAGCTAATAGGGGTTGAAATTGAGCAAATACTTTTGATCAGCGAAAATTGTGATTTAACATCCGAATTTACTAAATCTGTAAAATTTTGTTTGTATTTAACTTCATCAAAGTTTTTTTGATTTACTTCACAATATTTTCTCAATACCTCTTCATCAAATAAATAGTTTTCGATTTCCCACCTTTTCATTACTCTAAATCTTACATCTTGATTAGCTAAGTACTCTAGCCTCTCTTTTTCTGATACTAGCTTTCCTGATGCCATATCTCGATCTCTAAATACCCAAATCTCCATATCAGGAAATACTTTGCCTAATATCGCCAATGCAATACAACTTCTTTGATCCAACTCTGTATTTCCACCGCTAGAGACGAAAACAGTATCTGGATACTCTGTATTAAAAATATTATTTAAAACTTGAGCGTCAAGCCCTCTTTCAGAGCCATCTGGTCTGGGTCCATCTCGTCCTTCGCAATAAATAATTCTATTAGGAGCTATTAATCCAGTTAAGTCATCTAGAGCTGTGCTGAAAATAGATTTCCATGTTGTTCTATTATTTGCAACCGGGGTCAATGTTATAGCTTCTGAAGCAAATCTCATATTATCTTCAAAGTGAATAACTTGACATTTCCCAGATAGCTCTTCTTGAAATGCCCGTAAAAAACCAATACTGTGAGTTGCAATCCAAATTTGACCTCCATCATCTATTAGTTTATCTATTTCTATTATTAATTTTCTCTGAACTGCTGTATTGATATGTAATTCAGGCTCATCTAATAAGAATATAGAATTTTTATATTTCTCTCTTCTTAAAAATAAATCTAATAAAATATCAACAACTTCCTTTTCTCCGGCAGAGAGACTATCAAATGAGAATGTTATATCTGAATCTGATTTTTTAAAATTTAGCGTACCATTATTTTGTGCCACATTTCCTAAACTAACAATTTCTAAATCTAAACAGTTTTTTATAGATTGGTTTAATAAGCCCATGACTTCGATCTTAGCTTCAGATGGCCTAATATCTTTCTCTTCCATAGATTTGTTATAAAATCCCAATAATCTTCTATAATTATTCTCTACTTTACTGTCTAAATTTAATGAACAGCTTGCTCCATCGGAATTGTTTTCAATGTGGTCTGTTGCTCTAATCTCGCTGATATTTAAACTAGTGTTATAACGATATGGGCTTCTGAATGAAAAAATAATTCTCCTATTGTTCTTATAGAAATCATGATTATGATATAATTCGCTATTGTCAATTATATTGCCCTCATCATCTAAATATTCAATCGATATTAATTCATACGCATTCTTATTGTCTGTTCTGTAGAATATTTCCGGTATACTACCGCTCCCAATGTTCCCACCATAACTTCTTCCGCATGCAATAAAAGCATCTAAAACACTACTTTTGCCGCATCCATTAGTACCAACCAATGCGATTATTTTCGCTGGCTTATTGCCTAAATCTAAAGTTAGATCCTTAAATCTTTTAAAATCTTTTATATTTACCTTTGATATTTTCATACTTAGTCCATTCTGAAGGGGATATTAATTTTTCGTAAATTACTCAAAATTTACACTAATTCTTCCTCGAAAAATAGCTTACCGCATACTACGCTACTCCGTCTGGTTCCATGCACCCTGCGTCCAGAGAATCTTCACCAGTGATCAGGCTTCGTGGAGTCTGCTAAATTTACGATACCTAGTACCGATGCCTTTTTGATGAGTTTATTTTACCATCGTTTTTATAACCTTTTCGGTCTCTTTTTGTCTACATTTGGCATATGGGTCATCCTGCCTGCTTTCATCGGCGTGCAATATGCTGGCAGTTTTAGAATTTACTCTTTCATTTTTGCTCCTTTTGGTTAAATTTACAATGACATTATAACAAAATGGACTTTAAGCGACTTGGCAAAAGTTATTTGATAGATATCAATTCGACAATGAGCGAGGGGCTAAATACTATGTTTTAGATTATTTTTAAATAAGCCGCCCAAAAGACGGCTTAAATTTTACCTCTCAAAAATAAAAATTTTATTCACGCCGCTTTCTCTGGACGCGATGTAGAATTTACTCTCTTTGATAGCTAGCGCATGCGCGTCGCTCGCGCCTTCAAAGCTATAAATCTCCACGATCTTTCTGCTGCGCGGATCAAGCTTTAGGATGCTTGAGTATTGCTTCGAGAGTAGATAAACAAACTCGCCGCTCGCATCCATACCCGTGATATAGTAGTCGTTTATATCCCTGCCGTCTTTTACGCCGAGAGCCTCATCGAAGCTCGGCGCGAATTCGCTCGAGAGCAGATTGTCGGCATCGCTAAAGCTCGCTATGCTCCAGCTTGCTTTGATGTCGTCGGGCACGCTAGCGACGAAAAACTCGCCGTAGAAATCCGAGTGATCCCACGAGAGGATAAACTGCTGTTTAGCGCGCACGGTGGAGTAGCGGTCCTTGAAATCGAGCGTGAAATTTTCATATCCGTCGTGCAGATAGCGCCACGCCTTGTTCGCTTCCTCTTTACTTTGATTCGGTGCGGGCTTGAAAAACTCATAGGTTTTATTATAGCTCATGAGCCCTACCGAGCCTTTAAAAAAGCTCGCCGCGACGGTTTCTTCCATCTGCATTATCCAATCGGGCGTGCTTCGTAGATAGCTTTTTACGGTTTTTAGCTCGCCGTCCATTTCGTAGAGCTCGAATTTTAGCGTGCCGAGCAAGAAGCTTCCGCTTGCCGCGTCGTAGTCAAGCCCCGTGACTGGGTTATTGTTGTTTAAATTTAATGTTATCTCACCGCTTTTACGTAATGGTGTTAAATTTGTCACTGCGCCGTCCGCAGGATTTAGATTAAATTCGCCGCCTAGCGCCAGTGCAGCGCACAAAAGGGTTAAGGTTAAAATTTTTCTCATATCGCGACCTCACTTCGGTAAATTCGGTAGTTTTGGATTCCAGTTTTCGCGGAAGTCAATTTCGGTTTCCTCCCAGTGATCAAGCTCCCAAAACCACTTTGACGGATCGATGCTCATGCGCGAAGGCGTCGCGGAGGCTAGATAGGGCGGCGGGCCTGCGGTGATAAAGGCCTGCACGCAGTTAAAAGCCATGATGATCGCAAAGGCTGCCACGGCTATCTTGCCTAGCGCGAAGCTCGGCAGAACCGCACCGTATGCGCCCTCTTCGCTTTTTTGCATTATTTTGCCTACGTTTTTGCCTAGCAGCAAAATCACGCCTAAAAAGATAATGACGCAAAAATGCACCACTACGACCCAAAATTGCGTGTGCGCGCCTAAAATTTCAAGCCCGAAGCCCTGCTTGATGTCGAGGTAGCCGCCGCCGGTACCGTCGAGGCTGTAGTGCAAAAAGCCGTCGTATAGCCCGAGGCATGCTAAAAAGAGGATTGCGGCTAGGTATTTGACTGTAAAGCCGTATCTAACGATCAATAGGGCCATAAATGAGATCGCGACCATGCAAAATCTCTCGTGCCAGCACATGATGCAGGGGCTATCGCCCATGCCAAAGCCCAAAACCAAACACGCGATACCTACGGGTAGGACGATGAGGGCAAGGGCGGCAAGGGCAAAAAGATTAAAAAACCGCTTTTCATCTTCGCCCCAGCCCGCAGAAATCTCGGCGCCGCGAATGAAGCTTTGAGGCATTTTATCTTGCAAACTTTTCATTGCTCGCTCCTAAAAATTTCCCATAGGTACGACGGCAAATTTATTCACCCACGCCATCATGATGACGAGTATCGCGATACCCGCGATACCAAAGCCCATAACCGCGCGCTTTTTCTCGGGTCTAAACCACAACAAAAGACCTGCGACGAAAAACATCAGAACCATTAAAAATTCCATATTTTCTCCTTTCTCGCTGAAATTTAATATCGTAAAAATATTACTATTTTGCTTATTAGACGTATATTAAAAATTATGTTTTTATCGGTATAAATAAATTTTTTATGAAATTTCATGATGCTAAAATAGCTATTTTTAAGAAAATTTTTTCTATTTCAGCTTGATTTAAATTTATTTAAAACGTTTCGGTTGACTTGATTCTGCTTGTGCAGGTCGCGTGATAAAACGCTGCGCAATTGAAATTATAAAATTTAGCAACAAGATGGGCAATGACTTTTAGCGTAGCAGCAAGCAAGCAGGGGGGGCAGTTATCGTTACGGTATAGGCCAGCTTTCTTGTAGTGTGATACCCCCTTACAGTGTGTTAGCCATACTGCACGCAATTATTCTCTTGTGTCTTGGTTGCCCCTCTTATGACGTGCCTATTTTTCTACCAGGCGTTTGTTTCTGTCGCGGATGCTACTTTATTGCGTAGTTATTTCGGCTTACGCTCGACATAAAATTTTTAAGATTACCGAAGCTCATCCAAGCCGACCGTTTTAATTTTACCTGCTTCTTAGCCTCGAAGCGTCTGCGCGTGAGCTTTAGGCGGCATGCCGAATATCCTCGCGTACTCCCTGCTGAATTGCGACGGGCTTTCGTATCCGACGTCAAAGGCCGCTTGAGAAGCCGTGCTATCGCTGTTTTGCAAGATATATCTAGCTTCCTGCAGTCTAATGCGCTTTTGAAAATCAAGTGGGCTTAGCGCGGTAATTTTTTTGAAATTATGGTAAAACGACGATGGACTAATGCCGAGCTCGGCCGCCAACTCGCGCATGTTGATCGGCTCTTTGAAGCGGCTTTTAATTTTCCTCATTGCGCGCGATGGAGTTTTCCGTCGTGCCCTGCATAACGAAGCGGCTGAGAAATCCCCCGGCGCCGCTTAAGATCAGCATGTATAAAATTTCTTTTATCGCCAAACGCTCGAGGTGCTTTAGGCTCGCAGGCTCTCGCCGTAGCAAAGATATGAGCCTAGAAACGGCGTCCGCGATCTCGTATCTCATATCACCGAAGTATAGGCTGCTTTTAAGTCTGCCAGCGCGGCTCTGCTCCTCTATTTCTTTGAGCGCTTTAAGAATATCCTCGCTTTGAAATTTAATGCTTACCGATAGAAACGGGTAGTGCTCTACTCGCCCCAAAGCGGCAGGCCGTTTGCGCAAAGTAGGAATTTTTGCGTGTCGTAGCGATACTGCTTGCCGCTAAATTCCACCATTTTACCGCCGCGCAGACACAAGCACGCGCTGGGCTCATAGATCGTCTCGATGAAGTCTGGGGCTTTTTTGACGGTAGAAGCTAAGCGCCCCTATAGGCATCTGAACGTGTCCGTAGGTGGGATATAGCTCGTCTGCGATCTTTGCGGCGTCTTTTAAAATTTTATCTACTTCGTTCATGCTCGCTCCTTTAAATTTATGCAGATTACACCTACATTTGCACGATTAGGCAAGAAATTTGGACTATCGTGCTACCGCAAAATTTTAAAAAAGGCTATAATTTAGCAACTTTATTTAAGGGAGAAAAGATGACAAATTTTAGTTTTTGCAACCCCGTGAGGATAGAATTTGGCAAGGGTAAAGAGGAGCATATCGGGCAGTATATGAAGGAAGCGGGCGCGAAAAAAGCTCTCGTACTATACGGTAGCGAGCGCGTGCGAAAGAGCGGTCTGATGGGCGTCGTGGAGAGCAGCTTAAAGGCAAGCGGTATAGAATTTACGCAGCTTGGCGGCATAAAATCAAATCCCGTGCTAAGCAAGGTAAACGAAGCGATCAAGCTCGCTAAAGAATTTGGCGCCGATAGCGTGCTTGCTGTGGGCGGCGGAAGCGTGCTGGACTCGGCGAAAGCCGTAGCCGCGGGCGCCTGCTACGAGGGCGACGTGTGGGATTTTTTCACCGGCAAAAGCCCGAGCGTTACGCTTAAAATTTTTGACATCATCACCCTTGCCGCGACGGGCTCGGAGATGAACTGCGGCGGCGTGGTGACCAAGGAGCAGACCAAACAAAAATACGCGATCAACGCACCTTGTCTATACCCGAAAGTCTCGGTCATAAACCCGCAGCTGCAAGCAACCGTCAGCCGCGAGTATCTCGTATATAGTGCTAGCGACATCATCGCCCACAGCATCGAGGGGTATTTTACCGCTAGCGTCCATCCAGACATCGTGCGAGCCTATATCGAAGCCAACATCAAAACCGTCATCCGCACGACTGAAATTCTACTCGCAGATCCGAGCGATTACGATGCGCGCGCCGAGTTTGCGTGGGCCGCAACGATGGCGCTAAATGGGTTAACCTACGTGGGCGTGGGCGGCTTCGGCTATCCGAATCATATGATCGAGCACGCGATGAGTGCGGTCGTGGACTGCGCGCACGGAGCCGGTCTTAGCGTGGTAATGCCTGCGTGGATGAGGTGGTATAAGGATAGGAATTTAAGCGCGTTTGAGCGTTTCGCTCGCGAAATTTTCGGCCTTAAAAGCGCGGATGAAGGCACCCTGGCGCTTAAGGCGTGGTTTGATAAGATCGGCACGCCGACTAGCCTGGCACAGCTCGGTATTGAAGGTAAGGTACTAGACGAGGTCATAGACGTAGCCACGACAAACGCTAAAGCGTGGAATATGGCGGAGCTTTACAGCCGCGAAAATATCGCTAAAATTTTAGATTTTGCAAAATAAGCCGCGAGTGCATAGATAAAATTTAAACAGAAAGGACGAGCGATCGCCCTTTTCCGAAAAGGCAGGCGGCAGTGTGGGTGCGCTAGAGATTGATATTTCTAAAAAACAAGCGGCAGCGCAGATAGCGAGATGATCGTCTTGTATCCCTTAAAAGTCCGCGAGGCTCGCTGTGAGAGGGTGGCGGCGACAAGCGGTGCGCCTAAATTTAAAGCTCAGACGACTGCGGATCGAGCGTGAAATTTAGCTATGTTTGGAAAAGTAAATTTTGCCACATAATACTTGTACCGAATTTGATACGCAAATCTTGCAATAAATTTTACTCCGGCGCGAAGTTTTATCGCGTTTAATGGCTTTGCTTAAACGCTCTTATCTCGCGCTATCTAAAAATTCGCTCGTTAAATTTGAATCTCGGCTTTATATTTGTGATTGCGAAATTTGCTTTTACGTGCCGCTGCGTATTTAAATTTATCCCTCGATGCTAAGCAGATCGCCGAAAATTTCTTTACAATACTGCATGAAGCGTTTGGGAATTTTAACGCCGCGAATATCCACGGTAATGACGCTGTCTTGGATCTCAAAAACGATAAGCTCGCTAGTGATTTTCATCGCCTTGCAGCCGTTATAGCATACGTCGCCTACACTTGGCGTATAAGCCGTTATGCGGCGCGTCTGCGTCCTCATACCGCCCGAGCTTGATCGGTCTTTGGAAAAGCAGATAGTTCTTATAGTCGTACTTGTCGTCCGCAAGGCCTATCATATAATAATTCTCGGCGCTGTTTTTGGAAGCGGTCGCAACACCTGCTTTAAAATTTAGTCTAAACATAAATTCTGCTTTGGCAAAAAACGGCAAATTTTACCGCTTCAAATTTACACGAGCTGTGCGCCCCTGCCCTTTACGACCTCGCCGATGACGTAGCCGTCCGAGTTAGCTAGCACGAAGTCCGCGTTTTGCTTCGGCGCTACGACGATCATGCCAACGCCCATATTAAACGTCCTCATCATCTCGGCCGGTTCGACCTTTTGCGCGATGATTTTAAAGATTTCGGGTGTGCGGATCGCGGCATGCTCGATCTTTGCGCCCAGCCCCTTTGGAAATACGCGCGGCAGATTTTCCACGATGCCGCCGCCCGTGATGTGCGCTAGAGCGTGGATCTTGTCTTTTAAATTTAAAAAGTCGGCGACGTAGATCTTGGTCGGCTCTAAAAGCACGTCGATGAGCGCGCGACTGCCCACTTTGTCGTCAAATTTTAGTCCTAGCTCGGCAACCACTTTTCGCGCGAGTGAGAAACCGTTTGAGTGCAGGCCGCTGCTAGGAAGCGCGATGAGCACGTCGCCCTCACGGACGAACTTGCGGCGGTCGATCTCGTCTTCTTCGGCGATACCCACGGCAAAGCCCGCGAGGTCGAAGTCGCCCTTTTCATACATCGAGGGCATCTCCGCCGTTTCGCCGCCGATCAGCGCGCAACGGGCGAGTTTGCAGCCCTCGGCGATGCTTTTTACGACCTCTTTGGCATCGCTGATCTCGAGTTTCGCCGTCGCATAGTAGTCGAGGAAAAATAGCGGCTCAGCGAAGTTGCAGATGAGGTCGTTTACGCACATCGCGACGAGATCCTGGCCTACGCCCTCAAATTTGCGCGCGTCGATCGCGAGTCGCAGCTTTGTGCCCACGCCGTCGGTGGCACCTAGGATCGCAGGTTTTTTGTAGCCTGCAGGCAGCCTCACCGCGCCGCTAAACGAGCCGATACCGCCCAAAACGTGCGGAGTTTGCGCCCTTTTGACGAACGGTTTTATCGCGTTTATGAACTCATTTCCCGCGTCTATATCGACGCCAGCGTCTTTGTAGCTTATCAAATTTTTCCTCCAAGATGGTATAATTTCGCAGATTTTAGCTAAAATCGAATAAAAACGCTATAAAGGCTCGCCTTGAAATTTAAACACGCCATCGTTATCACGGGCAGCATCGGCAGCGGCAAGAGCGCGGTTTGCGAGCTGCTTGCCGGGCTCGGATTTGAGATCATCGATGCCGATAAGATTTCGCATGACATTTTGGATCGCTGCGCCGCGCAGGTAGCTGAAATTTTCGGTGCGCAATACGTCGTGCAAAAAGACGTACAGGCTAAAAATTTGAGTTCACATGCGGAATTTGACGCCAATCCTGGTGAGGAAATTTTATCCGCCCCTTGCGTTTCAGTAGATCGCAAAAAGCTAGGCGAACTGGTGTTTAAAGACCCCGCGGAGCTTGCAAAGCTTGAAGCGCTACTGCATCCAAAGATAACGGCTGAAATTTTATCGCAGGCGCAGGCTTTGGAGGCGAAAGGGAAGCTCTATTTCGTCGATATTCCGCTATTTTTCGAGGGCAATAGATATGAGTTTTTTGACAAAGTGGCGGTCGTTTATGCGCCTAAAGATACGCTGATCGCGCGCGTGATGAAACGAAACGGGCTAGATCATGTCGCCGCAAAGCACCGCGTGGAGCTACAAACGGACATAGAGCAAAAGCGCGCTATGGCGGACTTTGTGATAGATAACGGAGGCAATCTTGCCGCGCTTAAGACCGCGGTGGAGAGATTTTTAAAAGAGCTAAAAGATAAAATTTAGCCCTTTGCGCAAGAGCTCGTAAAATTTCTACGCGAATTAAGATGAATTTTAAAATAAAGGATAAAACAATGAGAATCAGCAGTCGCGCCCAAAGCGGCGCTAAATTTCAAAAATTTAAAAGCGCACCGCTTAAAGAGCGGTTGAAATTTGCGGCGCGAGCGGTTTTGCTCTCCGCGCTGTTTGCGACGGGCGCTACGGCGGAGATCGACGATCTAAGGAAGGGCTGCGCCGCGGGGAGCGAGATGGATTGTAAAAAACTAAACCGCGTGATAAATGAGCTACAGCGCAACTGCGACACCGGCGGCGAGGAAAACGCGCTGGATTGCGCAAATTTAGGCTATGCATACGACTCAAATAGAAGCTTCAGGCAGGCTGCGCGCTATTACGACAGGGCGTGCAAGCTCGGCGAGCAGAAGGGCTGCGTCTATTTAGGGATGCTCTACAACGACGGGCAGGGGGTAACGCAGGATCGCAAGAGGGCGAATGAGCTTTTCGGCGATGCTTGCAAGAAAAACAGCAGCGAGGGGTGCGCGAGCCTTGCATACAACTATAAAAAGGGGCTCGGCGTCTATCCAGACACGAAAAAGGCGATCGAGCTTTTGATTAAGGCTTGCAAGATAGGGCAGGTAGAGGCGTGCCATAACCTAGGGCTTAGTTACGTTCTCGGCGAAGGCGTGAAAAAGGACGCGGACAGGGCTAGGATATTTTTTAATAGGGCTTGCGAGCAAGGACACGCGGATTCGTGCGTAAATTTAGGCGTTACGTATTTTAAAGGCGACGGCGGGCAAAAGGATCATGCGCTTGCTGCGAAGTATTTTAGCGAGGCGTGCGAAAAAAGCGACGAACCGCTAGCCTGCTCAAATTTGGCGTATCAATACGAAAAGGGCTGGGGCGTAGCGAAAGATAAAAAGAGGGCGCGCGAGCTTTATGAAAAGGCTTGCAAGCTCGGAAGATTTGATGCTTGCGAGCATTTAAAAACTATGAGGTAAGTTCTAGCATCAAGCGTGAAATGCCTTACAATAAACCAGCTAACTAATGCGGGCGAGTTAGAAAAACATGTCTTGAAGGGTCTAAAATAAGCGGTAGGTTTAGATTTAGATAGAAGTAAAATTTTAATAAAGCGTTAGTGAGCGTTAGTAATTTTAAAAATTTGCGAGGTAGATAATGAAAATTTCAAAATATAATGCGAGCGGAAATGATTTCGTAATATTTACGGATTCAGTTAAGGCGGATAGATCCAAGCTAGCGCGCGAGCTATGTGATAGGCGCGATGGAGTAGGCGCTGACGGACTCATCGTCGTGCTGCCGAAATTTAACGGTATCGAGGGGATAAACTTTGAGTGGGAATTTTATAATAGCGACGGCAGTAGCGCCGATATGTGCGGCAACGGCTCGCGAGCGGTATGCATGTATGCGTATGAGAATTTCTTGGCCGCGCAGAGTATGAAATTCCTAAGCGGTGCAGGCGTAATTAGCGGCGAAATTTTCGGTATTTTCGGCGGAAATTTGAGCGAGAGTATGCGCGGCGAGCTACGCAATGTAAGCTTCGGCGAGATTTTCAATCTGCGTCCTAACGCTCACGCGTTAGTAGCTAACGTCGAGGTAATGTTAACTCGTCCTAAACGCCTTGGCGAGAGCTTTGAGGAGGCAGGGCTAACGTGGTATTTTTATAACACAGGAGTGCCGCACTTAGTAACTTTTGTTAGCGATTTAAATGAGTTCGACGCCGCGCTAGCCCGCGATCTGCGTGAAAAGTATAACGCTAACGTTAATTATGCGTTAGTTCAAAGCCGCCTCGCAAGTAAAATTTTAAAGGTGCGCACCTTTGAGCGTGGCGTAGAAGCCGAAACTCTCGCATGCGGTACGGGGATGGCGGCATGCTTCATCGCAGGCGTCGAAAATATGGGGCTAACTCCCGACATCCGCGTGATACCCGCAAGCGGTGAAACGCTAAATTTGCGCTTAGGGGATGGAGGCAAAATTTACTTTCGCGGCGACGTTAGGCATACTTTCGATGGCGAATTTATTGGATACGTGGAGTAGGCAGGGCGAAATTTCGAGCCAGTTTGCGCGAGAATTCGTCAAATTTTCGAGTGTAATTTATACAAAATTTCGCTTTTCACTCCGTTTTATAAAATAATAGATTTGCAATACGACATTGGAATTTTAAAATTTTATGATGATGAAATTTTGGAATTTTCGTGGATAGTTTGTGTGAGAATTTTAATTGCGAAGTAAAATTTGCCGTCTCACTGCAAAATTTAATTCCTAAATTTCGGAATTTTATGAAATAAAATTTTAAGATTTCAGCGCACGGAATTTTGCTACTAAGTTTGAAATTTTTTGATTGAATTCTGCACTTGCATTGCGCTAATTTAGGCTTCTGCGGAATTTAAGCGTTATAGCGTTATAAAATTTACGCTCTAACCCGCTCTTTTGGTTTATGATTTTTGCTGCCACCGCAAAAAATCCGCCGTGTTCGCACGAGTGAAATTCCGCCACTGATAGCAGAAAGCGCAACATCAAGCGCAAATCCTCGGCGCGGGTAAAACTGTCATTGACGATAAAGGCTGGATTTATAGATGCGGCAATTCCTGAAGCGCGGTAGAATTCGCTAATGATGATAAAAGCATAGAGTAGTTATGGCAAAATTTAAAATTTGCGCCCGCCGAATTCCGTCGCGCCGTCATTTTGTCGTTTAAATTTTAAATTCCATCCATGTCGGTTTCGCCGAAACTAGGCGTAAAGCCTAATGATTAACTCTCTGGCGAGCGCTAAAATCACGACGAAGATTGTAAATTTTAATAAAGATTTTTGTCGTATCGCGACAAGCATGACGATGCCAAATAAAACGAGCGCAATATCTAAAAATGTATCTTTCATACGCTTAATTGAAATTTAATCAAAATGCTAAGTATGATAAGAAGTATTATAAAGCGCAAGATTGAGCGCATGGAGGATAGATCGCCAAATTCTTTGTCATATTCCTTTTTTACCTCCCACTCAGCTTTCCATGCGAACATTTTTACTATAAAATCCAGCATTTTCATCTCCTTTTTTTAAGGCGAGTCGCATAAAAATGAAATTCTGTCGCTCCACGTGAAATTAAAGAATTCTATCTAATTGGCGCTTAAAATTTTTAATTTTGGGCTATTTGTCGGCGTTTTGGACGAGCGCTTTTTCGTATTTTTTGATAAAGCTTCGCCCTGACTCGCATAGGCGGTAGATGAAAATCTTCGACGCCTTGCCCGCATCAAGCCCCGTATCCTTAATGCTTTCGCGCTGCAGATAGCCCCAGTTTTTATGAATTATGTCAAGAGTCGATTTGATCGATGTGTAGTTGCGCCCACTCGCAGCTGCGAATTCGTTCACGGGCCTCATAAACTCCGCATCACTTTGCTTATTGCGACACAAAAGCCCCTCTTCGCCTTGTGATTCGACCAGTTTTAGCGTTTCATAAATGAGTTTGTCTTTTAATTTGATCATCGGCTTTCCCTTGCGTAATTGATATGGGTTTGCCAAAATTATATCATAAAATTTATATTTTTATGATATGAAATGTCAATAATTAGAAGCTAAGCACGAACTCATGAAACGGCACGACATCGCAGCGAATACCCTCAATCTCGAGCCTATCGGAGTTTGCCATAGAAACGACTTTTAAGCTCGTGATGCCGAGTCTCTTGAGCGCGCTTAAGATTTTGCGGAATTTTAAAAAGATTATGTCTGCGTCGCTGAAAGGAATGACGAGAACCCCCATTTTTAGAGCAGGCAGGTAAAAATCCAGCTCTTTTGTGTAAAAAATCGGCGTATTCAGCCCCAAAAGCTCGCAGAACAGGACGTTGGCAAATTTTTTGGGGAAATCCTTTTTGCTTGTTAAAATTTCGCGCATATTAAAATGCGAAAAATATAATTTTTTTGCGCGCGCGGGCTCGCCCGCTTTGCTTAAAAATCTGATGAAATTTTCCCGCTCAAGTTTGGCGATAGTGCCGTATACGGCGTCTTTGGAGATCTTGATGCGCGGCTTTAGCGCGGTATAAATTTTATTTACGCTAAACGCGGCGTGGACGAAGCCTAGGCACTCTTTGAGGATTAAAATCTCCGTGCGGCTAAAGTTTGCCGCAAGCAGCCTCTGCTCAAATTCTAAAATTTCGGCAGGCGCTATGAAGGGGTTTTTTGCGCCGCCGCCTTGGGCTAAAAATGCCGAAATCATCGAGTTTATCTCGTTGTGGCGCTTATCGAAGGCGATAAATTCTTCAAACGAAAGCGGCAAAAGCTCAATCCGCTCAAAGCCCGGCAGGATCAACTCTCTATCGCGAGTAGAGATGATAAAACGCTTTAAATTTAACCCCCCAGCGAAGCTTTGAAGCGATGAAATTTCAAAATCGGTGCTACTAAAATTATCTAAAAAAAGCGATGAAATTTGCTCGTTTGCCGCTAAAAATTCTTTGATCTTGCGGAAGAAATTTTCGCTCCTGTTTTTTGCGCCATCGGACTCCGCATTTTTTGCATTGTTTGAGCCATTTGCGCTTGCATTTTTTGTATCTGTATTTTTTACGGCGGCGCGGTAAAATTCGCCTGTATCCGAAATTTCCGCGTCTAACGTAGCTTCTCTGCTTATTTCATGTTCGTTTGCTTCGCTAGTCTTTGTATTGTCCGCACTATTTCTAGCCGCAAAAATTGCATTATTCGCTACAACCTCTTCAAGGCGTAGATCAGCTAAATTTAGATACAAAATTTCATCTTTTTTAAGCTCTGAAATTTCATTTTTCAGCATGGCGCTTTTGCCGGAATTTAGCACTCCGTAGATTATGGTTTTGGGCGAGCCGATATCTCTTTTGC
Organism: uncultured Campylobacter sp.; assembly: GCF_937921625.1. Taxonomy (GTDB): domain Bacteria; phylum Campylobacterota; class Campylobacteria; order Campylobacterales; family Campylobacteraceae; genus Campylobacter_B. Next base: position 20,726 of record NZ_CAKZTI010000009.1, read on the forward strand.
GCGGAATAAAGCCCATAAATTCCGGCGGGTTTTCGTAAAAAAATTTCAGATCATTCATAGTCGATATTTTAAAATTTTCCTTATTAAAAGGAAATAAATTCTGAAAAATCCTATAAAATTTTTATATCTATTTTAAATTTATCTAAAAATTTTTGTATTGAAAATTTCCAGCACCCTAAAAATTTTCGAAATTCTATATATTTTTCCTTATTAAAAGGAAATATTTCCATAAAATTTGGCTATTTTCTTGACAAAGCCGGAGTGCTTTTATATAATGTGCGTCTTTTGTTTGAAACAAAGGGTCGCGCGTTGCGACAAGTTCTTTATTAAGGAAAAGTGATGCAAAAAATTAGGTTAAAACTCAAGGCTTATGACCATCGAGTTTTAGATCGCACAGTTTCGGCTATCGTTGAAGCCGTAAAAAGAACAGGTGCGGACGTCAGAGGTCCCGTGCCGATGCCTACGAAGATTAAACGCTACACCGTTTTAAGATCTCCGCACGTAAATAAAGACTCCAGAGAGCAGTTTGAGATGAAAATTCACGCTCGTATGCTAGACATCGTAGCGGCTACGCCAGATACGGTTGATTCGCTAACTAAGCTTGATTTGGCTCCGGAAGTCAATGTCGAAGTTCACGCGATGGGCAAATAAGGGGTAAAACAATGGAATATATTGTAGAAAAAATAGGTATGAGTAGGACGATCGACACGAGCAGCACGCCCGTGACGCTTTTACGACTTATCAATACCAAAATTTGCGAAGTTTGCGATGAGAAAAAAGCTATCGTAGCCTACGCAGACGGCAAGGCATATAACAAAGCTATAGTCGGCATTCAAAAGAAATATAGCCTAAGCAAGGAATTTAATAAATTTGCGACTCTAAGCTTAGAAAATGCCGAGCTTGGCGATCAAAATTTAGATGTTTTGAGCGAAGCCAAGATCGTCAAAGTAAGCTTTAAATCCAAGGGTAAAGGTTATCAGGGTGTCATTAAGCGCCATGGCTTTGCGGGCGGTCCTGCAGCGCACGGCAGCCGCTTTCACCGAAGACCGGGCTCGATCGGCAACTGCGAGTGGCCCGGTCGCGTTCAGCCTGGTATGAGGATGGCGGGACACACTGGAAACGAAACGATCACTGCCAAAAACGAAGTCGTAAGCTTTGATGCCGAGAATAAAATTTTGGTGCTTAAAGGCTCGGTTCCTGGATTTAACGGCGCAATGGGCAGAATAAGGATAGTAAAATGAGTAAAGTAAGCGTGCTTAACGAAAAACTGGAAAAAGCAAGCGAAATTGAAATCCCTGCGAAATTTTCGGAAGTCAATTCGCACAATCTATATTTGTACGTCAAATCTTACCTTGCTTCGCTTCGTGCAAATACGGCTAACGCTAAAACTCGCGCGGAAGTTAGCGGCGGCGGCAAAAAACCATGGCGACAAAAGGGTCGCGGCGGCGCTAGAGCGGGCTCAACGAGAACCAATGTCTGGATAGGTGGCGCGGTCGCATTCGGTCCGACTAACGAGCGAAATTACGAGCAGAAGGTCAATAAAAAGCAAAAACGCCTTGCGCTGGAATTCGCTATCAATGAGAAAGCAAACGAGGGTAAAATTTTTATCTTCGACGATTTGGAGCTAAAAAGCGGTAAAACCAAAGATGCGGCAAATTTTATTAAGAAACTGGGCGTTAGAGATGCGCTAATCGTTAAAAACGAGCTGGACGCGCAAACTCTTTTGGCCTATAGAAATCTAAAAAATTGCTATGTCATCGATGCAAGCGAGGTCAATGCTTACCTAATCGCAGTTTACGGCTCGGTCGTATTCGAAAAAGCGGCATTTGAATCAATAGTGAAAGAGGACTAAAATGGCAGATATAACAGATATCAAAACGATCCTTTATACGGAAAAGTCTCTCGGTCTTCAAGAAAACGGCGTGGTCGTTATCCAAACTAGCCCGTCGGTTACGAAAAACGGACTAAAAAGCGTTTTGAAGAACTATTTCGGGATCACTCCGCTAAAGATAAATTCTTTAAGACAGGACGGCAAATTAAAAAGATTTAAAGGCAGAACTGGCGTTAGAAATGATGTGAAGAAATTCTACGTCAAACTACCTGAGGGTGCAAGCTTAGAAAGCGTGGAGGCGTAAAATGGCGATTAAAACTTATAAACCCTATACTCCAAGTAGAAGATTTATGACCGGGCTTAGCAGCGAGGATATCACTGCAAAAGCTAGCGTTAGAGGCTTGCTCGTTAAAATTCCTGCCGCAGCCGGAAGAAACAATAATGGTCGCATTACCAGCCGCCATAAACAAGCAGGAGCTGCTAAACTTTATAGAATTATCGATTTTAAGCGAAATAAATTCGGCGTTGCTGGCAAGGTCGAGGCGATTGAATACGATCCGAATCGCAACTGCCGTATCGCATTGATCTCATACGCAGACGGCGAGAAGCGCTACATCATCAAGCCTAACGATCTTAATGTGGGCGACGTAGTAGCCGCTGCCGAGGGCGGATTAGATATTAAACCTGGCAACGCGATGAAGATGAAAAATATCCCTGTGGGAACTATCCTGCACAATATTGAGTTAAAACCTGGCAAAGGTGCTCAAATGGCACGTAGCGCAGGAGGCTATGCTCAGCTTATGGGTAAAGAGGAAAAATACGTCATTTTACGTCTGCCTAGCGGTGAGATGAGAAGAGTGCTCGCAGAGTGTATGGCCAGTATCGGCGTAGTGGGTAACGAAGAGTGGGCAAACGTCGTCATCGGTAAAGCCGGACGCAATCGTCACAGAGGTATCCGTCCTCAAACCAGAGGTTCTGCAATGAACCCGGTCGATCACCCACACGGCGGTGGCGAGGGTAAGAAAAATTCCGGCCGCCATCCGGTAACTCCGTGGGGCAAACCGACGAAGGGCTATAAAACTCGCCATAAAAAAGCGAGCGATAAGCTTATAATTTCAAGAAGGAAAGGAAAATAAAAATGGCTAGATCGCTAAAAAAAGGTCCTTTCGTAGATGATCACGTAATGAAAAAAGTCGTTGCGGCAAAGAAAGCCGGCGATAACAAACCGATCAAGACTTGGTCGAGACGAAGCACGATCGTGCCTGAGATGATCGGACTTACGTTTAACGTTCATAACGGAAAGAATTTTATCCCGGTTTACGTCACCGAGCATCATATCGGTTATAAATTAGGCGAGTTCGCTCCTACACGCACTTTCAAGGGCCACAAAGGCTCCGTGCAGAAAAAGATCGGCAAGTAAGGATAGAATATGAGTAAATCAACTATTAAATTTGTTCGCCTTTCGCCGACAAAAGCAAGACTTATTGCAAAACAAATTCAAGGCATGAATGCGGAATTTGCCCTTGCTACTTTGGAATTTACGCCTAATCGCGGCGCGAAATATATCGCTACGGCGATTTCAAGCGCGGTCGCAAACGGCGGCTTTGAGCCTGAAGAGGTCGTAGTTACGAGCTGCCGAGTGGATGCTGGCCCGGTGCTTAAGAGATTTCGTCCGCGCGCCAGAGGTACGGCTAGCCGTATCCGCAAGCCTACTTCGCACATTATCGTCGAAGTAGCAAAACCAAGTAAGAAGGAAGCGTAAATGGGACAGAAAGTAAATCCGATCGGTTTAAGATTAGGAATTAATCGAAATTGGGAGTCTAGATGGTTTCCTTCTAAAGCGACGCTCTCCGAGAGTATCGGCGAGGATTATAAGATCCGCAAATTTTTAAAAGCTAAGCTTTACTATGCGGGAATTAGCCAAATTCTTATCGAAAGAACGGCTAAGAAAATTCGCGTAACGATCGTAGCCGCAAGACCGGGCATCATCATCGGCAAAAAAGGCGGCGAGGTTGAAAATTTAAGAAGCGAAGTCGTTAAGCTAGTCAATAAAGACATAGCCATCAATATCAAAGAGGAGCGCAAAGTAGGCTCGAACGCACTTTTGGCTGCGGAAAACGTAGCCATGCAGTTGGAGCGCCGCGTTGCATTCCGCCGCGCTATGAAGAAGGTCATCCAAGGCGCTCAAAAAGCAGGTGCAAAAGGAATTAAAATTTGCGTCGCAGGTCGCTTAGGCGGTGCGGAGATGGCTAGAACCGAATGGTATTTGGAGGGGCGCGTTCCGCTTCATACTCTAAGGGCTAGGATCGATTACGGCTTTGCCGAAGCACATACAACCTACGGTAATATCGGCATTAAGGTTTGGATCTTTAAGGGTGAAATTTTACAAAAAGGCATCCAGGCTGAAAAGACCGATGATGCGCCTAAAAAAACACGCAGACCAAGAAGAGGTAAATAGTTATGTTGATGCCAAAAAGAACAAAATACCGCAAGATGATGAAAGGTCGCAATCGCGGCTATGCGACGAGAGGAAATTCCTTGACGTTCGGCGATTTCGGTATCAAAGCGGTAGAGGCGGGTAGGGTAAATTCTCGCCAGATCGAAGCGGCTCGTGTCGCTATGACGCGCTTCGTTAATCGTCAAGCTAAAATTTGGATTAAGGTATTCCCAGACAAACCGCTTACCAAAAAGCCTCTACAAACTCGTATGGGTAAAGGTAAGAGCGGCGTAGAAGAGTGGGTAATGAATATAAAACCGGGTAGGATCATTTTCGAGATGACCGGCGTTAGCGAAGAGGTTGCTAAAGAGGCGCTTATGCTTTCAATTCATAAACTACCTTTTAAAACGAAAATCGTAAGTAGGGAAAGCGAAAATGAAATATACTGATTTGAAAGATAAAGATTTAGCTGAGCTAAATTCTATGTTGAAACAAAGTAAGTTGCTTTTATTTACGGCTAGACAAAAGCTAAAAACTATGCAGCTAAGCAATCCTAACGAGATTCGCGCTATCAAAAAAGATATCGCTAGAATCAACACCGCTATTAAAGCTAAATAAGGATAGGTTATGGCATTTAAAAGAGAAATTCAAGGCGTAGTCGTAAAGAAGGCGGGCGATAAAACAGCTACCGTTTTGGTAGAGCGAAGGGTTATGCACCCTAGATATAGAAAGATCGTAAAAAGATTTAAAAAGTATCTGATCCACGATGAGAACAACGTCGTAAAGATCGGCGATACCATATCTGCGATCGAGTGCAGACCGCTAAGCGCTAGAAAATCGTTTCGCTTAAAAGCGGTTTTGAAAACAGGAGTTGAATAATGATACAGAGTTTTACCAGACTTGCGGTAGCTGATAATAGCGGCGCAAAAGAACTTATGTGTATTAAAGTTTTGGGCGGCAGCAAAAGAAGATACGCTACAATCGGCGATATTATCGTTTGCTCTGTAAAAAAAGCGCTCCCTAACGGCAAGATTAAGCGCGGTCAAGTAGTAAAAGCCGTAGTCGTTCGCACTACTAAAGAGTTGCACAGAGGCAACGGCTCGCTAATTAGATTCGACGAGAACGCAGCCGTTATTTTGGATTCAAAAAAAGAGCCGATCGGCACTCGTATTTTCGGTCCTATCGGTAGAGAGGTCAGATACAGCGGTTTTATGAAGATCGTTTCGCTGGCTCCGGAGGTTTTATAATGGCAGTAAAATTTAAGATTAAAAAGGGCGATCAAGTAAAGATCATCGCAGGTGACGATAAGGGCAAAACAGGCACAGTCAAAGCTGTGTTTCCTAAAAAAGCTCAAGTTATCGTCGAGGGTTGTAAAATGGCTAAAAAGGCTATCAAACCAACCGAGCAAAATCCGCAAGGCGGCTTTACAAGCAAAGAGATGCCTATGGATATTTCAAACGTTGCGTTGGTAGAGGGTTGATTATGAGCAGACTAAAAGATAAATACGCTAATTCTATCAGAGCTGCTTTGCAGAAAGAATTTGATATAAAAAATCCTATGCTTATCCCGGCGCTTGAAAAGATCGTTATCAGCGTAGGAACGGGCGAATCGAGCAAAGATCAAAAAGTGCTTCAAAATATGGCAGATACTATCTCGCTGATCGCAGGTCAAAAAGCGCTTATCGTCAATGCAAAAAAATCGGTTGCCGGCTTTAAAGTGCGCGAAGGTTTCCCAGTAGGCATAATGGTTACGTTACGAAAAGAGCAGATGTTTGCCTTCCTAGACAAACTGATCTCTATCGCGCTTCCTAGAGTTAAGGATTTCCGAGGACTACCTAGAACGGGCTTTGACGGACGCGGCAATTATAACTTCGGTTTGCAAGAGCAGCTGATGTTCCCTGAGGTCGAATACGATCAAATTTTAAGAACTCACGGTATGAATATAACCGTTGTAACGACTACAAATAACGATAAAGAGGCATTTAAATTGCTAGAGTTATTCGGCATGCCTTTTGCAAAAGGAAAATGATATGGCAAAAAAATCAATGGTAGCCAAGGCGAAACGCCCCGCTAAATTTAGCACTCGCGCATATACCAGATGTCAAATTTGCGGTCGTCCGCACTCTGTTTATAAGGATTTTGGAATTTGTCGCGTTTGCCTTCGCAAGATGGCAAATGAGGGCTTAATCCCGGGTCTAAAAAAAGCAAGCTGGTAAGGAGAAGAGATGATTAACGATCTTATTTCAGATGGACTAACTCGCATCAGAAATGCTGCGATGCGAAGACTAGATACGACTAAGCTTTTTCACTCAAACGTCGTTGAGGCTATGCTTAAAATTTTAGCCGAGAAGGGCTATATCGAGAGCTACAACGTAGTAGAGGAAAACAATAAAAAGATCATCAACGTAGTGCTTAAATACGACGAAAAGGGCAGGAGCGTGATAAACGAAGTTAAAAGAATTTCGACTCCGGGTCGCCGCGTATATCAAGGCAAAGACGAGATCAAGCGCTTCAAGAACGGTTACGGAACCGTCGTCGTTAGCACAAGCAAAGGCGTTATGAGCGGTATCGACGCGCACAAAGCGGGCGTCGGCGGCGAAGTGCTTTGCACGATCTGGTAAGAAGTTTCTACTTTTTATGGCATTGTGGTATCCATTCGTAAAAGTAGACATACCCTAGACAAATAAAAAGGAAAATTATGTCAAGAATTGGTAAAAAACCGATCTCTATTCCAAGCGGCTTAGAGGTCAAAATCGACGGCTCGTCGTTAAAATTTAAAAAATCAAATAACGAAAAAGAGCTTGATTTAAAAGGTCACGTCGATGTAAAAATCGAAGACGGAAAGATAGAATTCTCACCTAAGGGCGAGGATAGACAGAGCAGGGCGTATTGGGGAACATACCGCGCTTTGGCTAACAATATCGTCCTTGGTCTTACAGAGGGCTTTTCAAAGCAGCTTGAAATCAACGGCGTCGGCTACAGAGCCGCGATGAAGGGTAAGGTGCTTGAGCTAAATTTAGGTTTTTCGCATCCGATAAATTTTGAATCTCCAAAGGGAATCGAAATCTCGGTAGATAAAAACGTCGTAACCATCAAAGGCGACGATAAGCAGCAAGTAGGTCAAGTAGCAGCCGAGATCAGAGGATTCAGACCGCCTGAGCCGTATAAGGGTAAAGGCATCAAGTATCTTGAAGAGCATATCATCCGCAAAGCCGGAAAAACAGCTAAGAAATAAGGGTTGAGAAATGACACAGAACGTATTAAAAAGAAAGATCTCTTTACGAATCAAGAGAAAAAGAAGAATTCGCGCTAAAATTTCAGGCGTCGCATCTTGCCCTAGAATTTCTATTTTCAAATCCAATAGGACGGTCTACGCTCAGGCTATCGACGACGCAGCGAGCGCGACTTTGTGCGCCAGCAGCGGTAAGGTTTTAAATTTAAAGGCAAACAAAGAGGGTGCGGCTAGTCTAGCTAAAGATTTAGCTTCCAAGCTAAAGGATAAAGGCATTTCTGAAGCGCTTTTCGATCGCAATGGCTATTTGTATCATGGCGTAATCGCAAGCTTTGCCGAGTCTCTACGCCAAAACGGCATCAAACTATAACCCAAAGGAATGATTGTGGAAAAGTATAATAGAGAAGAATTCGAAGAGGTAATCGTCAATATCGGTAGGGTTACAAAGGTCGTTAAAGGCGGTAGAAGGTTTAGGTTTACGGCTCTTATCGTAGTAGGCAATAGAAACGGCCTAGTGGGCTTTGGCTTTGGTAAGTCCAAAGAGGTTCCAGATGCGATTAAAAAAGCGGTAGACGATGCGTTTAAAAATATTATCAAGGTAAATTTAAACGGCTCTACTATCACTCACGATATCGAAGTTAAATACAATGCGAGCAAAATTTTACTTAAGCCGGCGAGCGAAGGTACCGGTGTTATCGCAGGCGGCTCCGTGCGCCCGGTTTTAGAGCTTGCGGGTGTTAAAGATATCCTCACCAAATCGCTAGGTTCAAACAACTCCTCAAATGTCGTAAGAGCTACGATGAAAGCTCTTAGTATGTTAAAACACTAACAAGGATAAAAGATGGGATTAGAAAATCTTAAAAAAGCCCCAGGCTCGACTCACGCTACTAAGCGCTTAGGTCGTGGTCAAGGAAGCGGTCTAGGTAAAACTGCGGGTCGCGGCGGCAAGGGTCAGACCGCACGTACCGGCTCTCACGAAAAAAGAGGCTTCGAGGGCGGTCAGCAGCCGATTCAACGAAGGCTTCCAAAGGTAGGTTTTACTTCTAAATTTGAAAAGCCTTACGTGATCAATGTCGATAAAATCGAAGCTATCAAAGATCTTGGCGAGATCACGATCGAAAGCATCAAATCCGTTCATAAAATTTCAAATTCCGTTAAAAAGATCAAGCTGATCGGCGTAGGCGCAAAAGTACTCGCTAGCAAGATCAAAGACGAGAACGTAAAATTTAGCGGACAAAAATAATGAATAAATCGCTACGCAACAAAATTCTCATTACTTTGGGCTTTCTTTTTGCCTATAGGTTGCTAGCTTACGTGCCGGTTCCGGGAGTGGACGTTGAGGTTATAAAGCAATTTTTTCAAAACAATAGCAACAACGCTTTTGGAATGTTTAATATGTTTAGCGGTAACGCGGCGGAGCGATTCAGCGTTATCTCGCTAGGCATTATGCCTTATATTACCGCTTCGATCATTATGGAGCTGCTTGCCGCAACCTTTCCAAATTTAGGCAAACTCAAAAAAGAGCGCGACGGTATGCAGAAATATATGCAGATCATCCGATATGCTACAATCGCAATCGCTATGGTTCAATCCATCGGTGTTAGCATCGGCTTGCAGGGCATCCACGGACAGACCGGAGCGCCTGCGATAATGGCAGAGAATACCAACGAGTTTGTTTTTATCTCGTGCATTTCGATGCTGGCAGGCACCATGCTTTTGATGTGGATCGGAGAGCAGATCACGCAGCGCGGCGTCGGTAACGGCACCAGCCTTATTATCTTTGCAGGTATCGTAAGTGCCATCCCTAGAGCGATCGGAAGTACTGTAAATTTAGTAAATACCGGCGAAATGAACGTTTTAAAGCTAATCGCGATCATGCTAATTATCCTGGCTACTATCGGGGCAATTTTATATGTGGAGCTAGGCGAACGTAGAATTCCGGTATCGTTTTCGCGCAAGGTATTGATGGCGAATCAAAACAAGCGCATTATGAATTACGTGCCGATCAAGCTAAATTTAAGCGGCGTCATTCCGCCTATTTTTGCAAGCGCGATTTTGATGTTTCCGACTACAATTTTACAGGCAAGCACCAATCCGATCATCCAAAAGATCCACGATTTCCTAAGCCCTAGCAATTACTTCTTTAACTTTTTGACCTTTGTGTTGGTTATATTTTTCGCTTATTTTTATGCGTCAATTGCTTTTAATTCCAAGGACATTAGTGAAAATTTAAAGAAGCAGGGCGGATTTATCCCGGGCATTCGTCCGGGCGAGGGAACGGCGAGTTTCTTAAACGAAGTTGCTAGCCGCCTTACATTCTGGGGCTCGATCTATCTCGGGCTAGTAACCGTCATCCCGTGGCTGCTCGTTAAATTTATGGGCGTGCCGTTTTATTTCGGCGGTACCAGCGTGCTGATCGTCGTCTCCGTCGCTCTTGATACGATGAGACGCATCGAAGCGCAGATCTATATGAACAAATATCAGACCCTAAGCGCGGTCGGGCTATAAAAATGGCGATTTTGCTTAAAACAAAAAAAGATTTAGAGGGGCTTCGTGCGGCGAACAGGATCGTCGCGCAGGCCCTTGATTATGCAGCTTCATTTATAAAGCCGGGTCTTAGCCTGCTCGAAGTCGATAAGAAGATCGACGATTTTATCACCTCTAAGGGCGCGTATCCCGCTTTTAAAGGGCTATACGGCTTTCCAAACGCCGCCTGCCTCTCGCTAAACGAGGTCATCATCCACGGTATCCCAGACGAGACAATCTTACAAGAGGGCGATATCTTAGGCGTTGATCTGGGCTCGAAGCTAAACGGATATTTTGGCGACAGCGCACGCACTCTGCCCATCGGTAAAATTTCAAAAGCCGACGAGGAGCTCATCGCATGTAGCAAGGACACGCTGGAGTTCGCCATCAAAACGATCAGGGTAGGGATGCACTTTAAAGAGCTAAGCTTCGAGATCGAGAAATTTATCCGCGCGCGCGGCTTCGTGCCGCTATACGGCTTCTGCGGTCACGGCATCGGCAAACACCCGCACGAAGAGCCTGAGATCCCAAACTATCTGGAGGGCAACAATCCAAAATCGGGCCCCAAAATCAAAAACGGCATGGTTTTTTGCATCGAGCCGATGATCTGCCAAAAGGATGGTACTCCCGTCATCGCCGAGGATAAATGGAGCACGAGAAGTAAGGATGGACTTCGCACCAGCCACTACGAGCACTGCATGGCGGTTTTCGACGGTAAAGTCGAAGTCCTAAGCATCGCGTAGAATTTCGCGTAAAAACTAACGCGGCCTAGTTAAAATTTTACACTTTTATCAGTGCAAAATTTTGTTCGCGATTAGCTTTCAATAATTTTACACTGCTCGTGTCTTAGAATTTTACTTCAGCCGCTTCATGCATAAATTTTATCCGAAGGAAGCCTATCGCACTAGAAATTTTAAAATCTATCGCGACGGTTTGCGGTCTAGCCGTAAAATTTTAAGGGCTAGGTTTTAGTTTGTGCTTTCTGTTTTTAAAGCCTCGTCTTGTAGCTTCGCTCTTAGATTCGCTTTCAATTAAAATTTAGCCTTAAAATTCCGTCACCCAATTCTACCTCCCCCGTATCTTTAAAATTTAGCTGTAAAATTCGAAGCATAAAGGCGCGCAAGTAAGCAAGCTCAAAGCTTTAAGCGGCTAAGATTGCGCCTTGATTTTAAAGCGAAAACACATGTCGCGCTACGCAGAGTGTGCGCCGTCGCGTCTCTTCGTACAAGGCAGGAAATATAAAATGAGAGAAAAATTTTATGTAGCGCTAGCAAATATAAGCGGACTTATGGCACGGACGAAAGTGGGTAGGCTTATAGCGTGCTTGCTTATGAAAATTGACCGCGGCTTTTTTGTCGCGCTGCGCGAACGTCCTGTATGGAGGGTATTTTGGCTTAGCACGGCGCTATGTCTGCTCGCATGCTGGGCTAAGATACATTATCAGATTAACGGCCCCATCTTTGCCTACATCGCCGAGAGCTTTCCCGCGGTATTCATCATAAATTTACTCATCTTTCACCTCTGCTATCTGCTTAGCGGCCGATTTTTTAAGCTCGTTTCATTCGTGTTACTAGCGCTAATTGCGCTAATTGCGAGCGTGGCCTTATTTTTGATCGTAAATTTCGACTCAAGCTTCAACGTCGTGGCGATCGATGCGCTTGTGCATACCGACGCAGCCGAGACGCGCGAGTTTGTTTCGCAGTTTCTTAATCCTGCGACGATTTTATATTTAGCGGTGCTGCTTGGCTGCATCTTTGCGGCGCTAAGAGCAGGGCAGAGAAAGAGGGAGCAAACGCATAACCGCCTAAGATTGCTGCTAGCGGCGCTCTATCTTATCTATGGCGCGATCTTTTGCGCGGATATCGCCGCTAAAGCTTCCCAGGGCAAACAGGGCTATATAACCAAGCTATCGCAATACGTCCCGCTGGAGTTTGCCTTTACGATAAAAGACTATCTGAGCGATAAAAATTTCATCACCGATATGCGCGAAGTGCAGCTCGGATATGACGAGGCCAAGCGCGCGAACGAAAGCGTTTTAAAAGGCGGCGGAAATTCAGATCCGCAAGGCGCCGCCTCGGGCTCCGCGTCTGAAAATTCCGCGCCTGCATCAAACGCCCAGGCGCAAAATTCCGGCGCAAACTTAAATTCTACGTCTGCCTCGGGCGCTATGGCGCAGAGCTCCGGCGAGATTTTAAATTCCGTACCACAAAGCCACGGCGCGATTTCAAATTCCAAAACCACTGACGCTGCTACAAGCCCCGCCCCACAAAAGTCTCGCGTCAAAAATATCATCCTAATAATCGGTGAGAGCTTGCAGCGCGGGCATATGTCGCTCTACGGCTACGGCGTTAAAAATACGCCGCTTTTAGAGAAGCTCGAAGCAAGCGGCAATCTGATAAAATTTAGCGATACAATCTCACCTTACGGCACGACTAATCAGGTGCTGATGCGGCTTTTAAATTTCAGCGATTACGAAAGCGAGCGCAAAAGGGCGTGGTTTCGCAACCTTAGCATCATCGATATGTTTAAGCTAAGTGGCTACCGCACCTTTTGGATCAGCAATCAAGAAGCCTTCGGTGCACATGCGTTAAGTGCTAAAAGCGCTGCCGATCGCGCGGACGCGGAATCCTTCCTCTCAAAGAGCAATCTTTATGAAACCGTCCGCATCAAGCCTGACGGAGTGCTGCTTCCACTCATAAATCAGGCAAAAACGGAGCAGAGCGAGCGAAATTTCTACGTGATCCATCTCATCGGCAGCCATATGGATTACAGCCTGCGCTATCCCGAGGGATTTGGCAAGTTTAGCGCTGCGGATGTAAAGGCAAAACTTACTTCCAAGCAGAAAGATGTCGTCGCATATTATGATAACAGCGTGCTTTACAACGATTTTGTCATAAATGAAATTTTTAAAATTTTCTCCGGCGACGACAGCCTCATCGTCTATCTTAGCGATCACGGCGAGAATTTATACGAAAATGGACGCCTTGGGCACGGCATGGAAAGTCGCTTTACTTACGAAATCCCGCTGCTTTTTATAGCTTCGCGCGAGTTTTTGAGCGATCACGCTAAGCTATGGCAGAGGCTAGCTGCGGCGAAAGATAAACCCTTTATGAGCGATGATTTGGCACATCTGCTAGCAGATATCATCGGTGTCGCGCCACTTGAGTTTGACGAGCGCAAAAGCCCGATACGAGCGGATTTCAATGCTTCGCGCAAGCGAATTGCTAACGGAGTCGATTATGACGAGAAATTAAAAAGCGCGAAGGGATACGAGTTCGAGTAACAGATGAGTTTTGCTTTTATGCCGTTACATGCTGTATAAATGAGGGATTGGTATGCTCTGATTTTTGATCGATTCATCAAATTTAGATTAAAATTTGCACCACTCCGTATGGCTACGCTGATAGTAAGGCGTGCAACGCTTGTTAAATTTGAGATCAAATTTATGCGCTGCGGCTAGCTCTTCTTTTTTACCTCATTCATATACGAGTAAATCGTGACTTTCTGCGTCCTAAGCGCCTTTGCGACGAGCTCCACTGCGCCCTTTACCTCAAAAATCCCTTTTTGCGCGAGAAATTTTACGATGCGCTTTCGATCCTCTTTCTTCATCCGCTCTACATTCAGATCGTGCGTAGCCGATGCGATAAGGTCCTGGACGATATCAAGGATATTTTGCTGCGAATCGTTAGAGCTTTGCGTTTCTAAATTTACGCCGTCATTGAAGCTCGCCCCGTCTAATGCCGCGCTATTGCAGCTTCCGTCGATAAAATTTGCGCCTTGCGGCTGCTTGCTATCGAGCTTTGCATTCGGCAGAAGATTTTTTATTGCTCTGTATGCCGCCATGGCGCTTGAAGTATCGATATTTACGCATAGCGCGCCTACTACTTTGCCGTCTGCGCCGCGGATTAGCGAAGTTGAGGAGCGTATGAGCTTGCCGTTTTGCGCGGTGAAGTAGTAGTTTGCGGTGCAGTCGTTTTCAAAATTTTTGCTTAACAACACGTCCTTTACCAGATGATCGAAGCTTTGGCCGATCCTTCTGCCCGTTACGTCGCCGAGGACAAAAACGACGGAGTTTTGCGGCGTGCTTATATCGTGGATGACCACCTCGCAATCGCCGATCGTATTTTTAATAAGGTGCGCGGTCGGTATAAAGGTCTGCAAAAGCTGATTCAATTTGAGTTCCTTAAATTTCATATAAAAAAATCTATAAATTTAGATTAAATTTTA
>NZ_CAKZTI010000010.1 GCF_937921625.1 uncultured Campylobacter sp.
AAACCCCACCCATCCCCCGACAACGCTTTAAGCGGTGCGAGCCTTACGACTCGCGTTAAATTTTAATAGGGGTTGAATTTACGGCATGCGAAATTTTAAAATTTAGCCGAAATTTACAGCTCACAAAATTTTAAAATTCCAAGCGCAAAAGAATTTTGAAATTCCAAATACGATAAAATTTAAACGGCGGCGGAATTTCGGAATTCTGATCGGCAGCAGAATTTCAAAATTCCGTAAATTTGAGCGAAATTATAAAATTTCGTAAATTTAAAACGATTGAATAAGGAGGCTTAATTGAACCCGATTACCGAAAAGCGCAGCGTTTCGGGCTACTACTACGCCGAGGATCGCGAGTATGTGTACTTCGTGACGGACGCGCCGCGCGAGCAAAACTACCGCTTTATTTTCGACGCGGGCGCGATCTATTTGCAAGAGGGTGCCGCCGAGGTGCGGCCTAGCAGCGAGGCGGAGTTTTTCGCGATCGTCAAAAAGATCCTCGCGCAGTATCGCGATAAAATTTTAGAGCACTCCGCAGAGCTTGAAAATTACGAAAAAATCTACACGAGACGCGGCGATTTTTCAAAATTTATGAAAAGGCACTCTGTCCTAAAATACGAAATCCGCAAATTTCAAAACAAAATTTCGCATTTTTACGAGGCGCTTCTCATCTGCGCAAATGAGCAGCCGGCGCTGAAAAAACAGCTGAAAAACTACGCCTACGAAGCGGGCGTTTTTAAAGGCGTAATGAGCGAATACGCCGTCAGGATCGAGGATATCTATCAATTCATCCAAGGCCTCAAAAACGACAAAATCAGCCGCAACATCTACATTCTCACGATCATCTCGTCGCTGCTGATGCCGCTAAATTTCATCACGAGCTTTTTCGGGATGAACACGACGGGGCTGTTTTTAAGCGGCTCGGCGCACGGCACGCTCATCGTGACGCTTGCGATGTGCGTGATTTTCGCGGCGATGGTCGGCTTTCTTATGCTCTACGCCAAAAAACGAAACTAAAGCGGAGGAGTTAAATTTTGAACAAAAACGAGCTTAAAAATATCCTAGGCGGATACCTCGGCAGGGAGATTGCGGGCGATTTTAGAGTGCTGAAAGAGCACGAGATCGCGCTCTGCAACGACGCGGCGAAATTTCCTTTTGAGGGCGATAGTAAGCTGTTGCGCGAGTTTTGTATCTTTGCAGATAGCGGCACCGGCGATCTTTGGCTACTAAGCTCTAGCGGCGAGATCGCGTTTTACGACCATGATCTGGAGTTTTTGTCCGAAGCAAATTTGAAAAAATTCGATCTAAATCTTGCGAGCTGGCTAAAGATCGCGGAGCTTTTTTGCAAATTTGAAACCCTTGGCGACCCGAGTAGCGCGCAAAAGACGGAGTTTAAGCAAAGCGTAGCTAAAATCTGCCCGCAAATTTTAGAAATTTGGGAAATTTAAGCGCTGTTTGCGGCGTCTAAATTTAATCGTAAAAGCGCAAAATAGGAGGAGTGATGAAATTTATCGCATATTACGACTCGCCGCTTGGCGAAATCACGCTCGCGGGCGATGAGGCGGGGCTTTGCGGGCTGTGGTTCGAGGGCGAGAAATACTACGCGCACGCTCTTGCGGCAAGCGGTGCGGATGAAAAGCAGGACAGCGCCGATCTGTTCGCAAAAGAGAAGCACGCCGCAAGCGAAACACAGCGCGATTTTGCGGCGTTGAAAAAGAGCACAAAGAGCGATTTTGCTGCAAAAGCGACGAACGGCGCAGATGAAAAGTACAACGCGCGCGATTTCGCAGAAGCGGAGAGCGGCGCGGACGTAAAATTCTGCGCGAACGTACTTGTAGCGAGCGAAAAATTCTGTGAGCGCGATTTTGCGGCTCAGGATGCGAGCAAAAAATCTTACGCGACCGACCTTTCGGCGCAAAGCGTGGGTGAAAAATTTTGCATAAACAAGCAAAGCGGCTACTTCGAGGAGAAAAACCTGCCCGTTTTAGATCAAACCAAGCGCTGGCTTGATCTGTATTTTAGCGGACGCGAACCCGGTTTTACGCCCGCCCTAAATCCCGTGGGCTCGGCGTTTAGGCGCGCCGTGTGGGAAATTTTGCTCAAAATTCCTTACGGCAAAACTACGACCTACGGGCAGATCGCGCGCGAAATCGCCGCGGCGCGCGGGCTAGCGAAGATGTCCGCGCAAGCCGTGGGCGGTGCAGTAGGACACAACGATATCTCGATCATCATCCCCTGCCACCGCGTCATAGGCGCGCACGGCAACCTCACGGGCTATGCGGGCGGCATCGATAGAAAAATAAAGCTGCTGAAGCTCGAAGGCATCAATATGTAGGGGCTTTTCACGCCCTCAAATAGCACTGCGCCGTAAGAATACAATTTAAGCGGCCGGTAGCGCGCCAAAGGCCCAAAAAAAGCCAGCCGGATAGCAAAGCCGCGCAAGATGGGGCTTGTGCCAAAAGGACGATAAGCGTTGCGAGCCGTATCGTCAAATGAGCCTAGCTACGTCGCCGAAACGGAGCCCCGCCTGAAACTCAAATCGGCGCACCGCAAAACGTCCCGCACTGGTGCGCCCATAGAGTGGATTGAGCAAAATTTAAAATTTCGCCGCTTTTTCTCCGCCTCTCGCAGAAGCCGCATCGATTTAAAATTTTAACGCGCCGAGGACGAACAGATCGGCCGCTGCAAAATCTGCGATAGCCAAAAATCTACAAGCGGCGCCGAAACGGGCGCGAAAGCCTGCAGTGAAAAAACTAATAGGTGGCGTCGCGCCTGCTTCTTAAAACTGCGGCGGGCTAATTGCCAAGGAGCCCGCTTGAATTAGCGTTTTAAACCGCCGCGCAAAAAAGATGAAATTTTATCTTTTCGCGTATGATTGCGCCGCATCTACAAACAAATAAAGCTCGCAGCCTCTTAGCGAGCGGAAGCGCTGCCGCTACGCCGCTTAAACCTGCGCGGATCTAAAAATTTTATAAATTAAAATTCCATGTCGCGGACGATTTAAAATTTCGCGCTTCAAACGATCCGTAAATTCCGTGCTTCAGGCTGCGGCGATTAGATCTTAGCACTCCTAGCGGTGCTTTTTCATACAGACGCGCTCGCCTCTAAATTCCACGCCTTCGGCCTCTAGCAGTTCGCGCTGAGCCGCAAAGCTCGCCGCCAAAGCGCCCGCGTGATAAAGGGCGCGGTGGCACGGGTAGTCGCCGTAGAGCTCTGCTTGCGAGAGCACGCGCCCCACGAGCCGCGAGTGAGCGGGCAGCCCGATCAGGAGCGCGATCTGCCCGTAGCTAGCGACCCTGCCCGCGGGGATCTCCCCCACAAGGGTAAAATTTCATAGATCAAATTTTGCGTCAAAACCATGGCGCGATTATACTTTTTCGCATTTAAATTTAGACCTAAATTTAGTCACTTTGCGCCGCTAAATTCGATATAATTTCTAAAATTTAGCGCTTTATAAAAGGAGCGAGCTGTGGACGAGAAATTCCAATCAGACACGAAAGAGCTGGACGAGAAATTTGCCGCTATCCCTGAAAATTTAAAGAAGCGATACGATAGGCATAGATTTATCAGACGCGCGATTATGGCGTACTGGTCATCAGCGTTTGCTACTTTTTATTTTTCGATGATATTGGGAGCATATTTGGAACCATTTTTTACAAATATCGGCATAAAATTATCATCTGAAATTTTTATATATATTCGTGATGTCGCGATAATAGTTTTGCCTATATGCGCGACGATCTGCTTTTTAAGATACACTAAGACTAAGCGATACAGCAACCTTTTTATCAAAGATCAAGGGGATAATTTGTTGGTTTTTACGATCGAAAATTTTGCCAGCATAGTTTTGATTTTATATCCGATTCTGCTTATTTTGGGGTCATTTTTCGTCGAAGATAATGACGGAGGATATGGTATTTATGCATTTTTATACGGCCTCTTAGTGGCTCCAATCTGCTTGTTAATCTTTGCGATATGCTATTTTTTCAATAAAAGCTCATATACACCCGCGTCCGGGGCTTCAGATCTACGCAGGGAGCCCGATCTGGCGACTCAAAGCGCAAAATCCGCAGAGGAAAGACTAACCGAACTAAACGACCTGGACGCAAAATTTAAAAATTTACCGCGTAATCTAAAAAATCGCTACGACACACATAGGCTTATCAGACGCTCTAGCGTGACGTTTGTGGGCTTTACGGTTTTAGTTTCGTGGTTTGCAAGCTTTGTAAATAACGTTCTGGGCGGGCTTCTTTCTCTTGCTGCGGTGTTGATTTTACCATATATTTTTACGCGAATTTATCTAAAAAGCTATCCGACGAAAAAATATAGCAAACTTTTTATAAAAAATCAGTGCTTTTCTCTGGCGGTTTTTATAATCGAAAATTTAGCCAGCGTGGCTTTGATCCTCTATCCGCTTGCGCTCATAATAGCGGCGCTGATCGCTAAAAATAATGAGAGGATAATAGGTCTGTTTTTGAGCGGTTCAAATGTATTATCGCTTTGTTTTCTCGTTTTTGTAGCGTGCTATCTGTTTAATCGAAGCACTTATATTCCGAAGGACGAAGCGTAAATCTCGCTAAATTTAACCTCGTGTCGGTGCCCTGAATTTCATTAAATTTAGCCGCGCTTTTAAATTTTACGACGCGGCGCCTCGCCTAATTTCAAAATTTAGTAGTTTTAAAATTTTACCTTGCCGAGGCCTTCGGGCGAGCGAAATTTAAACCGAATATTCAGCCCCTCTTTATATGTAAAGGAATATAATTTCAAAACAGATATCAACTTTGATTTAAAGGAGAAAAGATGCAAAATCAAAGACGAAACCTGCTAAAAGTAGCCGCTTTGGCGGCGGGCGCTGCGATGCTCGGTACGAGCGAACTGGTTGCGAGCGAAAAGGCGTTTAAGCTCTCCAAGCGCGATCATAGCAAGCAAAGAGCGCTGCTGCTCTCAAGCTCGGGCTACAAAGACACGAAGTATCTATCGCACGCGGTGTCGTGGATCGGTAAATTTGCGCAGGAGAACAACCTCGCGGGCAAAAAGATCGTTTTTATCCCTTACGCGAGCCTTCGCAGGAGCTACGACGAATATGAAAAGCGCGTCAAAGAGGCGCTTGCGAGCTTAAGCTTGAATATCGTCGGTGTTCATCACGCTAAAAATGCCGCGAAGGAAGTCGCGAGCGCGGATTGCATATTCGTAGGCGGCGGCAACACCTTCAAGCTCGTGCACGATATGTATGAAAACGAGCTCATCGCCCTGATTAGCAAAATGGTCGAGGACGGCACGCCGTATATCGGCTGGAGCGCGGGCTCGAACGTCGCGGGCGCTACGATGATGACGACGAACGATATGCCGATCATCGAGCCCGAGTCGTTTAATACCTTCAACATCTTCCCGCACCAGATCAATCCGCACTTCATCTCGGGCAAGCCTGCGGGGCACAACGGCGAGAGCAGAGAGGAGAGGCTGGAGGAATTTTTGATCGCTAATCAAAAATCGACGGTGTACGCGATGCCGGAGGGTACGGCGTTTTGGCTTGAGGGCGAAAAGGCGACCGTGCTAGGGCCTGCTGCGGTACTAAAGATGAATTATAAACAAAAGGTTAAGTTGATCGAGCCGGGCAGCTCGTTTAAGTATTGATCGCACCCGCTTAAATTTAACCAAGAGGTGCCAGACGGCACTGCTCGTTTGAATGCGCAAATCGGTTAAATTTTAATTGCGGCGCTCGGCTAAATTCGGGCGCCGCTTTTAAATTTATGCGGCAAAGCGCATTTTGCTTATGTGGACGCATGGTCAAAAGATAAACATCGATTTAAAGCGGCGTGCGATCGCCGAAGCCATAAAAAGTAAAATTTAAAACGCAGATAAAATGCCCCGCGTCCACCTTCTTATGCCGCTCGGCGATTTTATTCCGTATATCGCGGACATCCTTGCCGGCTGCGGCGGGACGGTATATTTGCAAAAAAGCGGCGGCGCTTATAGTGCCGTAAAAATCGATGTGGGCGGCCGCCGAAACTTAAGCGATCGGGAGCAAAGTTTTAAATTTTTTATTTCGCTAGAATCGCCGCAAGAGCCCTAATCGCCCGTAAGGATATTTTACGACGATATGCATCAAAGCATCATCGAAGGCACGGGCGAGCAGAGACGCAAGAAGCTATAGAGATGATCGCGCTGCGACTCGTCGCAAAAAATCGGGGCGCGGCTACTTGGGAAAATTTTCTCAGCGATCAAAGATAAACTCAAAACGACGAAGCGATCGGTCGCGGGCTTAGCTGCGGCGCTTATTTTTACAAAGATTATTTTTACGTGAAGCGCTACGCGGACGGTAAAATTTTAAAATTTGATCCAAACGACGACAAATTGCCGAATATTACGACGCCGTAAACGGGCGGCACCGCCGATTTAAAGATCAAAGGGCGCCGCGACGAGCAAACGAGCACTTCCGCCTGTATCGCCACTCGCTTGCGCCGAGCGGCGATGAGCTTGTAGCCGAGATTTTAAAAACCGAAAAATACCAAAAGGCGGTTCGGCGCATAAACGTACCCAGTAGCGCCGATACGTAAGGTTTAAATTTAAGATAAGGGAGCGAATTATGCGGGCAGCAAACGGCACGGATTATGCGGAGTTTCAAAACGAAATTTTATCTTTTTACCGCGAACATGGGCGGGCGCTGCCGTGGCGACAAACGAGCGATCCGTATGCGATCCTCGTATCGGAGTTTATGCTGCAGCAGACCCAGACGCAGCGAGTGATCCCCAAATATGCGCGCTGGCTGGAGGAATTCCCCACCGTGCGCGCGCTCGCCGACGCGCCTTTTACACAGGTGCTACGGTGCTGGGTGGGTCTGGGCTACAACCGCCGCGCGCGCTATTTGCACGAGTGCGCCAAAAAGATCGTGCGCGAATTTGACGGCGCCGTGCCCTCTAATCCTGCCGCACTGCGGACGCTTCCCGGTATCGGAGCTTACACCGCCGCAGCCGTCGCCGCGTTTGCCTACGATAAGCCCACGATTTTTATCGAGACGAATATCCGCGCCGTTTTCATCCACTTCTTTTTCTCGTACCGCGAGGAAGTGAGCGATAAAGAAATCGCGCCGCTCGTGCGCGCGAGCCTTTATGAGGAGGATCCGCGAACGTGGTATTATGCGCTGATGGACTACGGCGCGGCGCTCAAAAAGCGGCGGGACAATCCGAACAGGCAAAGCAAACACTACGTCAAGCAGTCTCAATTTAAAGGATCTCTGCGTCAGGCGCGAGGAGCGATCATCCGTGCGCTTATCGCGCAGTCGTCGCAAACGCACGACGAGCTCGCCGCAAATTCTTGTGCGGATACGGCCGCGCAAACGGCGCTTTTTAATCGGGCGCTTGAGGCTTTACTGCGCGAAGGCTTCGTAGCAAAATTTGAGCACCTTTATACTTTAGCCCCCAATTTTAAGGACGACGCCCCAAGCGCGAAATAACTAATCACTTACCGTATGTTACCGATCATTGCCGAATACGGCGAAGCGGTTATATTCGGCAAAAGAAGCGACGACGCTTTTATGCCGCAAAATCGATGCGGGCAACCGCAGAAATTTAATCTAGAAAAACGGAAGAAATTTACAATTTTTTATCTTGTCCGAATCGCCGTAAAAGTGCGGATCGCTCGCGTGGAGATTTTACGATAAGGCGCCGCATCAAAACACCATCAAGAACGCCGAGGATGAGAGGGCAGAAAACCGCGCTGCGGTAATGTCGGCAGTCGATGCGCGAGGCGGCTAAATTTAGCAGCCGAATTTAAGCGGATTTGAGCTTTTGCTTTTCGCGTGCATTAAAATTTGAAAGCTTGATTTAACCCTTGGGATAGTAAAATTTCGCAACGACTTTTATTTGGAGGAAAATGCAATATTAAATACGAAATTCCGCGCGAGCGATGAAATTCTCCGTTTCAAACGCTTTGGGCACAAAGGAATAAATAAATGAACTTATCAAATAGAATAAAGGCGCTAAAGGCGCGGCTTAAACTGCAAAAGCCGGAAATTATAACAAATCCTGTACAAAAGGATGAGTTTGTCGAGCAAGATCTGTGTGCGGTAAAGATCTGTGCGATTTAGACCATAGCACAATCAAACTCTTATTGGGAGATTTGCAGGTTTTCAATGACTATACTTTTAGGTATTATATCCTGGATTTTATTGATTTTTACGAGCGCTTCGGCGATGAAGCGATTATAGAAGATATGTTTATTCAAGCATTTACACCACCTATGCGGCGGGCGCGAGCGAAACAATTTAGCAGGGATGAAGTAAAAATAATCATAGATTTTTTACAAAAAAATTATGAAAATATTACAAGAATTACGCATTCCAAGAAATATAAAAAGTTAAAACTCTATGAGCAAGATAAAATTTATATACCATTCAAACATTTTGAAAAAGAGATAAAAAATGCGATAAATTTTTGGACAAAAACATTATAGTAGCACCTTTAGAAGAAGGTATTAGAAATACTAGAACAATTATTAAACGTAGGAGGAAACAATGAATAATCTAAAACTTATACAAGACTGGTATGCTTCCAAATGCGACGGAGAATGGGAGCATCAATACGGCCTTACGCTGGAAACGGTCGATAACCCGGGCTGGTGGATCGAAATCGATGGCGAGAACGGCAAAAAGCCGATAAAAATAAATGTCGATAGAGATGACGAGGATTGGTTTTTCGTCAATGCCACGGAAAACAAACTCAAAGGAAGTTGTGGAGCCGAGAATTTAGAGGAGTTATTGGAATACGTGGTAAAATGGCTAACGGATTAAAATTTAGCGAAAGCATTATGAAAGAGCTATATAAAATTTATCTGAAAGATAGTAAAAAGAGCTTCGTAGCCACTGGAAATACTACTCATTACGACGGCAATAAAATTTTACCGCAGCCGTTTGCTTTAAGCATCGTTCAATACGATGGCGACAGCGGATTTTATCTGTTCTATCTCGACAAATCGGAGAAGGAGCAAACCGATACCTATCATGAAAGCATAGAGGGTGCGTTTAAGCAGGCGGAATTTGAATTCGGCGTAAAGAAAGAGGATTGGATAAAGCTTTAGATTATGTAAATAAAATATTGCCAACCGATTAAATTTAAAAAGGAGCATTATGAAATTTAAAATTTTCAAGCCAAAGCTTTATGAAAAGTATAAGGATATGGTTATAGAGGTGTGAGGGTGAATACAACATTGATGGCTAAAATAGATATTTTATTAAATTTGATAAATTTTGCTAACGATATGCTTAATGAAAATATGCCCCCGACAACAAGCTACAGCCCAATGAGGCACTATTCAAACAATGACAACTATCTCAAAAAAGCCTTAGGAATAAGAAATGAGCACTAGGATAGGTTTAATACTTTTGGGCGCATTTTTTGTATTTGAAAGCATTCTTGGCTACTTTAGCGGAAAGATGTATTTTAAATACGGAGGCTGGAGCGCAGTTGAGCCGGTCTATGTTATCAAGATTTTTATCATCGGCGTATTGTTTGCTTCTGCAGGAATTTTCATAAACAAAAAAATAGGTAGAGTGATTAATGCCTTGATAGGTTTAAGCCTTTTGATAATATCTATAGAAATTTTTACAACGCAAGATCCCGCAGGAATACAAAGCAAAATCGGATATCCTTCTCTTATCTCGGGATTTTTGATTTTACTTATTAGTATCTCGTTTTTTTATCTCGCCTTCCGCTCTGAAAAGAACATAAAAAGATACCCGAAGTATATGTGGTGTAAGGACTGCTTTAAATTTTACATGTACGAGGATGTCAAAGATACGGATCAAATTTGCCCGGACTGCAGCAAAAAGCTTACAGAGTATAATGACGGCGGCTACTGGAAAAGAAACACCTCCGATCAAAGCGCTAAAACTCCGAAGATCAAAAGGCGTAAATTTAAAAAGAGATGAAATTCGATTTGTTATAGAGGAATATATAAAAATGCTAAATAGAATTTTCGCACTAATCGGCTTTTTTGCTTTTTTCGCATGGGGGCTGGCGGCCGTTTTATTGGGAAAAGTCGATATAAAACCCGGCTTTATGGCATCTGTAAAGCTTGAAAGCGCGTATCTGCGTATCATCATAGGAATTTTATGCTTTGTGGCGTGCGCTTTCTTTTTATATCTCGCATTTCGCTCCGAAAAAAGCATAAAATATTATCCTAAATTTATGCGCTGCAAAGAGTGTTTTAAATTTTATAATTTCTCGGACGTTAAAGATAGGAGTATTTGCCCTAAGTGCGGAGGCGAACTGCAAGATTATGCCGAGATAGAAAAGTGGAATCAAATAGAAAAGAATAAAAAGCTTCAGAAATATTTTAAATTTGAAAAAGAGTGGCTAAAGAGGGTGTAAAATCGGTGCGATGAGAAATAAAATATTCAAAAGATAGACGCAGTTAAGGTATAAAATTTTAAAATTACATATGTATTTGCAAGCAATATCATAAGGCGTTATAAATAAAATTCCAGTAAAGGAGGCAAAAATAAGATGAAAATTTTGACATTAATATTAGCTATAATTTGGATGGCAATATTTAGGGGTTGCAAGGATCTTTTGTTAACCAACCATTTTATTACTTATGGGAACGGGGGCGGCTATGCTAGTACTTGCGAAACATTGTTTAGCGATTATCCTATAGGTGTCGAAAAACTTTATGAATTAAAGAGTAGAAATGATTTAAAAGCCCCGATATATATAATAAAAGATGGAAATTTTACGATAGCAGATGTTAGAAAAGGAATATTTGGCGTCGTTCCTATCGAAAGCTGTGGCGACAAGTGGTGTAAAATTTACTATCCCTGCAGCGAAACGGAGTATTTTATAAAAAAGGGCGATATAGTAAAAAGAGATTATTAGTCGTCAGGTGAAAGATGCTTGGCGCGGATTTTAAAATTTTAATACGCGCAGAGTATCCAAGCGAGCATAGCGTAAATTTAAAGCGAGTTGAGAAAGCAAATAAAACAAGAAGGATTCAAAAATGAAAAGCGTAAAAGGTATTTTCCGTTATCTTTTTCCGGTAAGAGATGGACGAGAACTGTATTGGATTAAAATTCCAAAAGGGCAAAGCGGTCGTTTTGGAAAAGAATTTATATTCGAGCCCGAATCGATTGCGAAATCGGACGCGCAAAAACTCGGTCTAAAAATAGATCCAAAGCTTTTAAGCGATAAGCGAATTAAATTTCATATACGCGATATGTATTATAAGACATATTATGATATAACATCTTTCGGTATCGATGAGAGCTACGCCGATTCTCGGCAAATAGATCTTGATTTAGAAGATATAAAACAAATTGTAAAATCGGATGCAGACGATCCTTATTATGTATATGGCTATAGCTTAAACATAGAGCAGATGAGATCTTTTGGATGCCTTGATATGGTTAAGCCCGGTTTTTCATACTTCTTTGGTTCCTCTGCCGGCCATGAAAGAATAATCAAAGCTTCAAATAGCAGCGATAAAAATATAAAAGGCTGCTATATAAATGTCTTTGATAGCGATACGGAAGCCTTTTACTTGGCACTATTGGACGTTAAGCTGCCTTTTAGCGAAGTTGCAAAAATAGTCCGCCCGCTGAGCATAGAGGCAAATATCCACTATTCTTATAGCCTCTCCGAAGAACAGATTATAAAATTGGGATTTCCTGAAATTTTAAAAGAAAACGACGGCAAAATCGACGCTCAAATATCGGTAGAGATAACATAATCTAAAATTTGGCCGTTAAAATAATTAAATAATGCAGCCCAAAATTAGAAATTTATGCGTATCACTGGAAAATAAAATTTTAAATTGACGTGCGTTTAAATTTTAAAATTTAAGCGCCCTTTTTGTTATAATTTCATCAAATTTAAAAGGAGAGACGATGGCTTTATTAAATCTTTTCAAAAAAGGCGCAAAAAATGGCGGTAAAAACGGCACAAAGATCGGCAAGAGCGCGCAGGAGCGCAAGGATATAAGCATCGAAATTTTAAAATCGCAGGGCGTACCGTACATTGACCATCTGCCGCTGCGATACGAGACGAGCGAGATCACTCCGCGCGAAAAAGACGAGGTCATCGCCCGCGCGATCTGCTCGTATGCGGCGATAATGTGCGCCTGTTCGATCAGAGACGAGGGCAAGCTCGCGGATGAGGGTAAGCAGGGCGCGCAGGGCTTCCTTACGAACCGCTACGGCTGCATAGACAAGCTCACGCGCATGGAGCGCCGCGTCACGCAAGGCGAGGCGAGCCGCGACGAGGCCATAAATATGGGCTGGAAATACGAGTCGCTGTGGGCGCTGATGTGGGCGATGGGGCTCGTGGATGAGCTTAGCTTTCCGAGCGAGATCTGCGATTGCACCTTTGTGATGGACACCTTTAGCGGCGGCGATTTTTCGGCGCGCGTGAAGCTGCGGGGCACGGATGAAATTTTGCAGGCGCTCGATCTCATCTACCGCTACCACTGGGCGTGCGTCAATGCCCGCGTGCACGGCTCAGACTGCGCGGGACTCGACGAAGAGGTCGTGATGGAGAGACGGGGCGGACTAGAGTGGCTGTGCTGCAAGGGGGACGAAAACGATAATCTGACGGATGAATATAATGCGTGGGATTATCCGGACTTGAATACCTAGCAACCCTTTTTTCCTTTATATGTCGTTGGAAATTTCGCCGAATTTCAGTCGCATATTATAATATACGCTCCTTCATTCGGCTCATTTCCGCCTCGCCTAAAGAAAAAATACTGCGCGTTGTCTTGACTTAAAATTTCTGCACAACATTTAAATCTATCTCGCGATACTGCCGCTCTTGTATTCTTTAACTCAAATTTAAACCAGCCTGCGCTTAAAAATTAAATTTCGCCTCGTTTAAGCGAAAAATACTTCGCCTT
>NZ_CAKZTI010000011.1 GCF_937921625.1 uncultured Campylobacter sp.
ACGAGATGGTATTTTTAGGCGAGAGCAAAAACGGCACGCAGATGTATCTAAACAAGGTCGTGGCAGAGGCAAAAAAGGTGATCGTCATCGGCTCGGTCGAGCCGCATTATTTCGCGGGCTACACGGGCGGCAGAAAGGCCTTTTTGCCTGGCACCGCATCGTACGAGAGCATCACGCAAAATCACAAGCTCGCCCTAAGCTCCGACGCGCAGGCGCTGCGCCTAGAGGGCAACCCCGTGCACGAGGATATGATCGACGCGATGAAGGTGCTAGCACATATCGACGTTTTTTCGATCCAGACGGTGCTTGATAGCGAGCACGGCGTGTATTACGCAAGCGCGGGCGATTTGAACGATAGCTTTTACGACTGCGTGGAAAAGGCAGACGAGGTCTTTTGCGTAAATATCCCGCGCAAGGCAGATATCGTGATCTCGGTCGCGCCATATCCGATGGACGTCGATCTCTATCAGGCGCAAAAAGCCCTAGATAACGGCAAACTAGCGCTCGCGCAGGACGGAATTTTAATAATGGTCGCAAAGTGCCGCACCGGCATCGGACCAAAGCCATTTTTTGATCTGATGGCCTCCGCCGACACGCCTAAAAAGGTGCTAGAAAAGATCAGCGCGGGCTTTAAGCTCGGCTATCACAAGGCCGCTAAGATGGCTGAAATCTCGCTCTGGGCGCAAACCTGGGCGGTGAGCGAGCTCAGCGACGAGCAGATGCGCGCCGTGCATCTAAAACCGTATCACGACATCCAAAAGGCCGTGGACGACGCGCTCGCGCAAAAGGGTGCGGACGCCAAAATTATCATCCTGCCGTTTGGCTCGATGACGGTGCCTAAGGCGTAAGTTTGGCTAAAATTTTATATTACGACGCTAGCGCTGGTATCAGCGGCGATATGAACTTAGCCGCTCTTGTCGGACTTGGCGTGGATTTTGACTATCTTTGTGCCGAGCTTGAGAAGTTAAATTTAGCTGGCGAATTTAAGCTTGTACGCAAAAGCGTGCTAAAAAAAGGCATCGCCGCGACAAAAATCGACGTAGTGCCGCTAAAATCGCAGCCTCACGCCAGAATCTACGCGGGTATCAGGCAAATTTTAGAGAGTTCAAATTTAAGCCAGAGCTGCAAGCAAAGAGCGGGCGCGATATTTCGCACCGTCGCGCAGGCGGAGGCCAAAGTCCACGGCACAGACGTAGAGCAGGTGCATTTCCACGAGCTCGGCGCGATAGATAGCATCGCGGACGTCGCGGGCGCGGCGATCTGCTTTGAATATCTTTTTGAAAAACTCGGCATCTCGCGCGTTATAAGCTCCAAAATCGAGCTTGGCGGCGGCGTAGCGATCTGCGATCACGGCGTACTTAGCGTGCCGGCACCCGCCGTTTGCGAAATTTTAAAAGGCGTGCCCGTAAGCCTCGGGCGCGCAAATTTTGAGATGACTACGCCCACGGGCGCGGCGATCTTAAAGGCCTGCGCGGATGAATTTACGGACGGCGCGAGCTTTAAAATCGAAAAGATCGGCTACGGCGCTGGCGGCAAAGACGCAGCGGACTTTGCGAACGTGCTTCGCGCGATGATTTGCGAGGCGGATCTAAGCGGTGAAAGCGGCGAGTCAAATTTAGCCGCACGCTCGGGCTACGGCGAGGTTTGCAAGCAAATTCTGATCTCCACCAACATCGACGATATGGATGCCGAGAGCTTTGCGCTTGCCTGCGAAATTTTGCGAGAAAACGGCGCGCTGGATGTATTTAGCCGCTCTATTTTTATGAAAAAAGGGCGCGCAGGCTTTGAGCTAAACGCGCTGTGCCGCAAGCAGGACGCGCAAAATTTAAAGGATCTGATTTTTACGCACACGACGGCGATCGGCGTTCGCGAGATAGAGGTTGCTAAAACCGAGATAAAGCGCGAGTTTGTGCGGGTGCAGACGAAATTCGGCGAGATAGGGTTTAAGATTTCTGGCACCTGCCAAACGCAAAAAATAAAGCCGGAATTTGAGGACTGCAAGGCCGCGGCGCTCGCGCACGGCACGACGATCGAGCGGGTGCGAAAAGAGGCGCTGAAAATCTATGACGAAACTAGAAAAAATAAAGGCTGATCTGTGCGGGCTGGGCGAGCTGGCGGTCGCATTTAGCGGCGGTGCGGACAGCTCGCTGCTGCTACGTGCGGCGCACGACGCTCTGGGTGAGCGCGCGATCGGCATAACGATAAGATCGCCCTACATGTCCTCGCGTGAAATCGCCGAAGCCGTGGAATTTGCTAGATTTTACGGCATCCGCCACGAAATTTTAGAACTCGGCATCGCGGAGGGGATCAAAAACAACCCCGAAAACCGCTGCTATCTGTGCAAAAAGGCGGTGTTTTCGCGACTGATCGAGCGCGCCCGTGAGCTTGGCTTTAGCCGCGTCGCAGACGGCACGAACCGAGACGATCTGGGCGAACACCGCCCAGGACTCAAAGCAAAAGAGGAGCTGGGCGTGCTCTCGCCGCTGATAAATTTAACCAAATCAGATATCCGCGAGCTATCGCGCGAGTTAAATTTACCCACCGCCGAAAAACCGAGCTACGCGTGCTTGCTAA
>NZ_CAKZTI010000012.1 GCF_937921625.1 uncultured Campylobacter sp.
GCAAGGCAGATGCGAAGCTTCTCGTCGGTCTTTTGCATCGCCTTTTCAAACTCTTCCGCCGCCAGATCGGCCTTGATCTCATCTACCACGCCGCTAAATTCCGCCCAAAATTTATCCACTCTGCCGGCAAAAGTGCTTGGAATTTGCGCTTTTTCAGCTTTTTTGCCCAAACCGAATAGCCCCATAATCTCTCCTTTAATTAAATTTAAACGCAATTATAGCTAATTTTGCGCGGGCGCGGAACGCAAGCCGTAAGACCACCCCGCTCTTCTGCACTCCGCTATACGGCTCGCGCGGTGAAATTTGCCCGCTATTTTAATCAGGCAAATGAAAGTAAATTTAAAATACAATACGAATCTCAACTAAATTTAAGGGGAGCAAATGGGACTGTTTAAAAAACTATTCGGCGGCGATGACGCGTGCTCGAAAGATAGCGATAGCAAAGGCGCGCAAGATGAAAACGCCGCGGCAAAAGACGCAAAAGAGAGCGAGCCCGTGTTTTACGCGGACGGCGAAGATGAGGCGATGCTAAAAGCATTCGAGCAGGCGCGAAAGAGCTTTCGCTACTTCTGGCGCGAGCTGTACTGGGAGCGCCTCCGCATCGTCCCCGCGCTTAGCTTCGCCTGCGTTAAGGTCGCCTTTTCGCAAGAGCTAAATGGTAGCACCGAGGTCGAGCATATGTGGCTAAACGACGTGTATTTTGACGGCGAGCGCGTTTGCGGCGTGCTCGTAAACGATCCGAACGTGCTAAGCAACGTCAAAAACGGCGAGCAAGTCTCGGTGCCGCTAGAGCAGATCAGCGACTGGATGTTTGCGATAGAGGGCAAGACCTACGGCGGCTTTAGCGTACAGGCGATGCGCAAAGCTATGAGCCAGAGCGAGTGCGCCGAACACGACGAGGCGTGGGGGCTAAATTTTGGCGATCCGGGCGTCGTGCTGGTGGTGTACGAACAGCAGGAGCATCCGCAAAATTTAACCGAACACCCGATGAGCGTCAATACGAAGAAAAATTTCGAGGAGTTTTTGCGCGGGTATCCGGACGAGATCACGCGCACGGACGATGAGGGCTACACGATGCTGCACCACGAGGCGATCGCGGGCAACCGCACGAGGCTCGAGCTTTTGCTTGCTAAGGGTGCGGATAAAAACGCTAAAAATATCCACGGCAAAACCGCGCTTGATTATGCTAAAGCGCTCGGCTGGGATCACGTCGCGGAGGCGCTTAGCAGGTAGGCGGCGCAAATTTTCGCTTGGAATTTACGCAGGCGCGATGAATCGCTAAATTTTACGGCGCGTAAATTAAAATTTAGCCCGTGCCTTGCACCCCTTTTACACAAACTAAATAGCCCACAAATTCTCTTTAACTAAATTTAAGCAGCGTGAAGATATTTTTAAAATTCTACGAAAGCTGCATTTTAAAATTTTTAGTAAAATAAAACGCAAAGGAGCTACGATGGCGACGATCAATATAAAAACACAAAACGATAACACCATAAAAGCTATAAAGGCTTTGCTGCTACTTGACCCGACGGCGATTATAGTTTGCGACGAACCTATGCCAAGCGAATCCGATCAAAAAAAGCTCGACGAGATAATAGATCGATCGGACAAAGGCGAATTGAAGCTTTATAACGATGATGAGATAAAAGAAAGGCTAGCCGAAAAAGGGCTCGCGTGGTAATTTTATACTCTGAAAATTTCGTTAGCGAACTCGAAAATATCGCCAATTTTATAGCTTTGCACAGCGAAGCTCGGGCTGATGATTTTATGCGCGAGCTCAAAAGCGAAATCTAGAAAATCCCCTTTATGCCGTATCGCTTTAGAAAAAATTTAAAACAAAACAGAAACGACGTCAGAGAGATGATCTTTAAAAGCTATGTGGTACCTTTTCAGATCAAAAAGGACAACATTATAATTCTATCCATCTTTAAATGCAATTTGACGTGCTTTAGCTAAAATTTTGATTTTACCCTCACGTGCACTGAAAGCAGCCGCCCAAAACCTCACATTTCTCGCAGATCTGCACGTATATGACCCCCTCGCCCTGCACCAGCTCGCCGAATGGGATCTGCGCTAGGTCGTAGTCGGCACGGCAGAGCTCGACGGCCTCGGCACGATCAGGCAGGGATTTGTCGAGATGAGCAACGTCCGGCTAGCCTAGGAGATGACCGACCTCATCACGGCTCAGCGCGCCTACAAGGCCAACTCAAAGGTGATCACGACGAGCGACGATATGCTCTCGATCGTAAATAGCCTAAAAAGATAATCTAAAATAGGCTAAATTTACGCCGTCTGGCCTGAAACTGCTTTGCGGATTTCGGACTAGGTGGCTTTTTAAATTTTGCCGCTTTTGCCGTTAGGGAGTTAAATTTGAGCGGTGATCTTATACTGCGGCTCGCGAAAGCTAAATTTGAGCAAAATTCGGGCTCAATTTTACGAACGGCGCGGTTTTTTAAGGCGTCAAGGCGGCTCAATTTACCTGGATTTACCGCCTTTTAGCGCCCTAACTCACAATCCTTGCTCGTTTAGGATTTTATAATTATTACAACCGCCCTGATTGCCTAAATCGCAAGCCTTGCCGAAATACTCTTTTGCCGTTCTTTTATCTTGTCTTACGCCTTGGCCGCCATAGTATAAAAGCCCGAGATTATGGCAACCGCCTGCCTCTCCCATATCGCAAGCTTTAGAATATAGTTCGCTCGCTTTTTTATAGTCCTGCCTTACGCCTCGACCTTTATCATATAAAACCCCGAGATTAAAGCACCCTAGTGCATCTTCCATATCGCAAGCCTTAGAAAATAGCTCGCTCGCTTTTTTATAGTCCTGCTTTACGCCTCGTCCGTTATCATATAAAACCCCGAGATTATAGCAAGCTTCGCTAGTCCCCATTTCGCAAGCTTTAGAGTATAGCTCGCTCGCTTTTTTATAGTCCTGTCTTACGCCTTGACCATTACCATATAAAAACCCGAGGGAACCGCAACTAATTGCATTTCCGTCGTCGCACGCTTTTTGTAGTGCCCCTATATCCTCGCCCGCCGCAAACAAAACCATAGCGCAGGCGAGCGCCGCGATTAATCTTTTCATAAATTTACTCCTACCAAAATTTTTATCAGTATTTTATAAAATTTAGCATTAAAAAAAAGGTAAATTGACGTTAAAGGTTTGAAATTCGAGCAAGCCTGATTGTTACTGAGTTTGCTCAAAATCGCACCGTAAAGAAAGCCGTCAAATTTAGCCTATTTAGGGTAAATTGAGCGCCAAACGCCGCCGCAAAAACCCGAATAGCCGCCCTAAAACCCGTAAATTTGCTCGCTTGCACCCAGAAATTTACCGCCGATAAACCGCGTAAAATTCGCCGCAAACGGGATCGCTGCTGCCGTCATGTTTCCTAAACCTTAGCATAAAATTTCGCCGTAGCGGCGCCGCAGTGACATAATCTCGTTGCCGCCACTATGCCGCGCGCCCGCAGCGATATTGCGCCGATATAATTTCATTGCCGTAGCCTCGTTGTCACAGCTATAGTTTCGTTACGGTGTCGATAGAATTTCGCCACCGCCGATACTCTCATCGTCGCAGCAATGTCGCCTCGCTACCGCGCCCATCGCAAAGTTTCAAATTTTACTTTTTATCGTGGTTTTTAACCAGATATTCTATGATATTCACCGCGTTATCGATGCCGCAATACGACGTATCAATGCAGATATTGTAGTTTGCGGACGCGCCCCAGACTTGGTTGGTGTAGTATTGATGAAAGCTCATCCTGCCCGCGTCGCTTTCCTCCATATACTCGCGCGCGTCGGTATGGCCCTCTTTTTCTAATCTGGCGAGCTTAAACTCATCGCTCGCGCGTAAAAATACCGTCAGCAGATCCGGATGTCCGCGCAAGAAAAATCCCGCGCAGCGCCCAAGCACTATAACGTTGCCGCCCGAGACGATCTTCTCGTAGATTGCTACGATGCGATCGCGCTTCTGCTCATTGGCTAGCTCGTTGTGCGATATTGCCTGAAGTAGCGTATTTACGGGCATTTCGTTGTAGAACTCATACATCTGCTCGAAGCAGCCAAGCTCGTCTGCTTTGCGGAGCAGATCCGCCTTGGCTAGATAGGTGTAGCCTAAGCGCTCGGCTAGTTTGCGCGCGGTTTCGCGCCCGCCTGCGCCCGTTTGTCTAGCGATCGAGATTATCATATTTTCTCCTTAGATGAAATGTGCAAAAATACCGGCACCGATGACGGTAAGAAGTCCCGTAACTGCCATTGCTAAAGACGCCATCGCGCCCTCTACGTCACCGATCTCAAGAGCGCGCGCCGTTCCCATCGCGTGGCTCGCGCAGCCTAGGGCGATACCTTTTGCCATCGCCTTTTTGATGCCAAAAATTTTAAGTAGCGCCTCGCCAAATACGCTACCGATGATGCCCGTAGCGATGATGCAGGCCACCGTTAGTGTCACGATGCCGCCTAAGCTTTCGCTGATACCCATACCGATTGGCGCCGTGACAGATTTCGGTAGTAGCGTGACATACATTGTGTGATTTAGCCCAAATATCACCGACATCGCGTAGATGCTGCCTAGCCCTGCGATCATACCCGAAATCAGTCCTGCAAAAATAGCTAAAAAATTACTTCGCAAAAGCGCCAGCTGTTCGTATAGCGGAACGGCTAGACAGACGGTAATCGGCGTTAAGAAAAAGCTAATGTGCGAGGCGCTCGCATTAAATTTCTCGTATGGAATTTTAAAGAGTAAAAGCACGCAGACGGTAAGCACGATACCGATTAGAAGCGGGTTGAAAATCGTTAGCTTAAAGCGCTTTTTTAGATAAAGTCCCAGCTCAAACGAGCCCAGGCACAAAAACACGCCGAAAAAAGCGGAGTTCATTAAAATTTCTCTCATTTTTTATCATCTCCGGATAGAATTTCGCGCTCCAGCTTTGCATCTACGTCCTTTGTATTCATGCCGTCTTGTTCGTGCGCGGCTGCGTAAAGCCTGCGCTTAACGCGGGCGAGGGCGATTTTATAAAAAATTTGCGTTACCGCGCCACTTGCACCGATGACTACTACTGTAGAGACCGCCGTAATCGCGATGATTGCGAAAAGATGCTGACGTAGCGCGTCGCCTGCGATGATGATCGCAGCACCCGCTGGGATGAAGATCACCGGCATAATCTGCATAAAAAACGACACGGTTTCTCTGATCTGCGATACTTTGATGAGTTTGAAGATCAGGGCTAAAAGCATAATGACTAGCCCATAGATGCTAGCGGGGATTGGCACAGGCACGAGTGCCGCCAAAATCTCCGCAACAAAAGATATTCCTAAAATCACACTAAATTGGATTAAGTAGTTCAAAGCTTACCTCGGATTAAAATTTAGCGTTAAATTTAGCACTTTGCAGTTAAAATAGATATTAATCTTTCTAGGTTTGGGCGAAATTTTGCAGCAAAATTTACTTAAGTAAGCTCTGTAGCTAGGCTGTAGGTAGAATTTTGCGATTTATCATAGCGCTAAATTTAGCCTTGCGGCACGGGTAAAATTCGGCTACGACTACTCAATCAAGCGTCTCGCCTAGCTCGATTTTGACGTCTAGAACCTTGCAGACTAGATCAAAAATTTCAATATCGACGTTGGGCGCGTATTCGTCCAAGACGGTGTAAACTTCGGCGCGCATATCCTCGTCATGGCCCGGGTGCGATCGCGAATACAGCTCGTCCGTGCGGCGCACGAGCGTGAGATTATCGATATCTCGCTCGCGCATCGCCTGCTTGAGCCGCTTTGAAATTTGCCATTTGAAACTTTGCATTTTCCATCCTTTAAATTTGTGCGATACTAGCCAAAAGAGCTTTAAAATTTAATTTCTTAAATCCGGCGACGCGTTTCGGCGCAATCAACGAGCCTGCGCTGCTCGGTCCTACGCTTGCAGTTTAGATCAAGGCTTTACCGGCTAAATAGAAGATTATCTTTGCGTAAATAGCGCTAAATCTTGCAAAGCCAATGGGATTACTTCGCCGTGCGAAGCGCCTTCGTAGAGCCTAAACTCGCAAGAAAGCCCCCTTGCTTTTAAAATTTCAGCTAGATCGGCCGCTTTTAAAATTCCCGCTTTATCGGTTTTTCCTTTACGCATTTCACGCGAGCCAGCAACGAGCATTATGAATTTTGCTTTTAAATTTGATCTAAGCTTTCCCTCGTCTAGGGCATCTCTGATCAGCTGTGATTCGCCCCACCACAATGAAGGTGAGGCGATAAAAAACTCGTCGAAAATCCCATCGTTGCGCAGCAAAGCATAAATCCCGAATAGCCCGCCAAAAGAATGTCCGAAGTAAATTTTATCGCTTTTTGCCGTAGAGTATTTTTTCTCCACGAGCGGAAATAGTTCATCTTTTACGAAATCGTAAAATTCTCCCGCGCCGCCGCCGTTTGCATATTCTTCGCCGCTCACCGCGGGCGTTAAATCTCTCGTGCGACGCTTAATATCATACGCTAGCGGGCTGTCGTATCCGATGCCTACTATAAGGACGGTTTTATTTAATTTAGACCCGGTTTCGACGTTTTCTTTCGCTATATTTGGATCTGCATAAATTTGCGCATAAGAGTTTAAAAGCATAGCAACTTGCGCGTTCGCATCAACCATAAAAACTACCCTATCGTAGCGAGCGACATTTTTTTGGCGAGCTATAAAAATTTTATATTTTTCTCCGTTCTTGCTTTTTAGAATAAAATCGCTCACATTAAACATTTCGTGCGCAGCTCCACTTGCCTGCTCAATCTTTTGCGGCGGTTTTGCCCCCAGATCGCAAGCGAATAAGCACACTAAAAAGAGCGCGTCAAATACCGCAAGAAAGCTCTTTAGGCTTACCATTTAGCGTTTACCTTAAACCAAAACCTCCTGCCCTCCTCGGGGTACCAATAGTAATTGCCGTCGTCTGCGAGACCCTCGTCGTATCGGACGTTATCAAAGATATTGTAAGCGGTTAAATTTAGGCTCAGATTATCGTTTAAATCGTATTGTGCGCCCAAATCCGTAGTAAAAAGCTTTTTGTCGTTTTTGCTGACTCTATTGCCCGGACCGAATTGCACGCTTGTAAGTTCACTTTCGTAATTAAGACCGATAAAGGTAGAAAGCGGAGCGATAGGCCTATAGCTAAGCATCGCATGTGCGGCATGCTTCGGAGTAGCGGTCAGGGATTTGCCATCTAGCCTACTAAGATTGGTTTGACTAAATTTAACGGCGCCGTTTGGCGTATAGATCGTAGGATCCCCGGTTTCGATCTCGGAGTGGCTATAGGTGTAGTTTGCCTTGAAATTTAGCTTTTTAGTAATATCGTAATCGCCACTCAGCTCAACGCCGTAAACCTCGGCTCCTTCTATATTAAAATACGTTCCCCAACCAGGACAATTAACGCTCGGCGCGCCAGCGCAGCCTCCGTAAGCGGGAATCCTATTGATATTGCTGCCATCGGTATCTAAAATTTTATCTTTGAAGTCGTTTTTAAATAGCGTGATATTGCCGCGCAGATCGTCTGCATTGTCGTAATAAAGCCCGATCTCGTAGGTCGTGCTTTTCTCGGGCTTTAAATCCTCGTTACCGAAATCTATAATCCTCCAGCCGCCCTGAATCGCGCCTACTTCCGGCGAAATTTGATTGACATCGGGAGTTTTATAACCGGTTGCGACGCCGCCTTTGATCGTCCAGGTATCGTCTATATTAAACGTCGCGTAGGCTCTGGGTGAAAAGTGGTTGCCGAAGTATTCGTTGTGCGTGAGCCTGCCGCCGAGCGTTAAAAATAGCGTATTTTCCAAAATTTCAATCTCGTCCTCTAAAAATCCCGCATGCTCGTTCATAGAAAATCGCTGCGGAGAGCGTAAATTTTGCCTATTCGCGTTTAAAACGATGAAAGTCGTTCGCACATCCTGTTTGCTAAAATCGTAGCCGAAGGTAAGCGTATTTATACCGAGATAAGTCGTAAATTTGGAATTAAAATTTCTATTTTTTACGATTGCGGGCGAAAGGCTATCAAAAATGCTCGTACGGCGAGTCTTATCCCAAAAATAACTTATATCAGCACTTAAGCTTTCAAACTCGCCCAAATATCCGACTCCGTGATTTTCTCTTTTATATTTATAGTGATTTAATCCGCGCGCGTTGGGATAAACGGCGGTTTTACCAAGAGTTCTTGAATAATCGTGATTTTGCCTTCCGGTTTGAACGTAAAATTTATTATTTTCATCCGGCGTTAGCCAAAGCTTGGCGTTAGAATCCGATTTATCACTCTTCTGATAGCCTCCCTTATAGCCATCCTCGTCGCGCAGCTTTTTATATCCCCACAGCTGAAGTGCCGCATACTGCCCGAAGGGAATATTGACGTAGGCTTCGCCCATCTTACCGTTTCCGATACCCTTGTGATCTTGGATAGTTGTAGATATAGCAGCGCTTCCGCTAAATTTAGAAAAATTCTTTTTCGTAATGATATTTATCACGCCGCCTACTGCATCGCTTCCGTAAAGCGAGCTCATCGGCCCCCTAATCACCTCGATACGCTCTATCGCTCCTGCGGGCGGGATAAAATTCGAGTTCATATCGCCCGCTCCGCCTTTTGGGTTCGCCGCCGCGGAACTTACACGTTTGCCGTCGATAAGCACAAGGGTTTGGGAGCTTTCCATTCCTCTGATGGATATCCCGCTTGCCGGGCCGTCATCGCCTGCGATGACGCTGACGCCAGGCATTTTATTCGCGATATCGTGCAGCGAAGTGAATCTGCCGCTTGATATCTCTTTATTATCCAAGGTGGAGATGGAGGCCGGCGCCTGCCTGATATCTTGGCGAAAGCCGCTCGCGCTTACTACGATCTCGCCAAGATTCGTGCTATTTGCGTCACTGCTTAGGCGCGAGCCTTCGACGCCGCATAAAATCGAAACGCTCGCGCATATAGATAATGCGATAAATTTCGCCTTTTTAAAATACATATCATTTTGCATTTTTGTTCCTCTATTTTGTTCAAACAGGTGGGCAAAGTTACGAAATAAAAGTGAGAGTTCGGTGCCGTTTTCTTGGTAATTTGTAGC
>NZ_CAKZTI010000013.1 GCF_937921625.1 uncultured Campylobacter sp.
GCCTATGCTCTACATCCACGTCGCAGACCATCTTAACCGTCTTTAATCCGCCGTTTTCCTCTTTGCTCCACGTGATATTTTTGCAGATTTTCGAGCCCTCGATCGCCGCGCCGATACTCATAGATTTAAAATCGGGCAGGGTGTAGTTTTTAACAAGCTCCACATCGTTATCGCCGCATCCTGCAAAAATCAACGCCGCAAGTGCAGCGCCTAATGCGTATTTCATACTCGCTCCTTGAAGAAAAGTTAACGAGCAATGCTATCCATTCTGTTTAAAAACGGATAAATTTAGAGCCGAAATTTGATATAAATTCGCGAAGTACGTGGCTAAAAGCGTGAAAGATAAAATTTAAAGATAGAATTTTAAAAGAATTCGGCGAGAGAGGGAGGGAATCGAACCCCCCGGAAAACGGTCAACCGCCCTCCTATCGGATTTGAAGTCCGCAGACGCCACCAGGTCGCCATCCTCTCCAAATGCGGGAATTATAGCGAGATAAAATTTATTTAGCTTTAAAGAGGCTAAATTTTAAGCCCTTTCGGCTCATTATTAGCGACGGTAGGATTATGAGCGCACCCAAAAGAAGCAGGCTCATCACCAGACATATTAACATCCCAAAGTAGATCGTAGGCCAGAAATTGCTCATCATCATCACGCTAAAACCTAAAATGATCGCAAACGACGTATAATACATCGCGTATCCGATACTTGCGTGGCTCGCGCGGATTGCCGCGGCCTCGTCGCCCAGGCGCGCAAACTCCCGCTTATAGCGGTAGATGTAGTGGATGACGTCGTCCACGCCGATACCGATGCTAATCGCCGCTATCGTGATGCTCATAATATCTAGTGGAATGCCCGCAACCCCCATAATGCCGAAGCAGGCGCAAAGCGGGATTAAATTTACGACGATCGCGATAAGCGCGTATGAAAAGGAGCGAAAGATGATCACGAAAAGCACGAAAAGCACGAACACGGTGATACCCAGAGTGCCTATCTGCGAGCTCATCAGGCTTTGAAGCATATTGTTATAAAGCACCATTATGCCGCTAATCTGCACCGTGACATTATCTTTAGCGAGCAGGGAGTCCAGATCGCGCTTAAGATCGGCTAGGAATTGCGCCCTGCGAAGATTCGGATCGCTGTCTATCGTGCGGACGCTAAAGTGCGCCTCGTTCGCTTCGATATTTACAAAGGGCGAAAGCACCAATTCACGGTAGTTTGCCGGCATTTCAGAGTAGATTAGAGCAAGGCTCAGATCGTCCAGATCGCGCCCCTGATTAATCTGCTTGCCGAGCTTCAAAAGCGACGCAAGCGAGCTTACGTTGCCGATAAACTCGTGCCCCGTGACGTTTTTGTCCTTCAAAAAATCATCTATTTTGCTGATGATGCGCATCTTTTCGGATGTGAACCAATACTGCGGCTTGTTTTCGTTGGCGGCGTATTCGGCTTCGAAATCGCCAAAATCGTCACTCGCGGTGGAATTTTGCTCTAAATTTGCGGTGTGGGTTTGATCTGAATTTACGGCTTCGCCTGATTGTGCTGCCGCAGCGGAGCCTTGCTCAGAAAAATTTTGATCATTTAAATTTTGCGTGATAGAATTTTGCCGAGTAGAATTTGCCGCAAAATTTCGCTCAGCGGGATTGGAATTTTCGCCGTTCTTAGAATTTGCGCTTCCGCTTGCGGAATTTTCGCTCTCGCTAGCAAAATCTGCGCTACCTGCGCTTTTAAATTTAACTACGATATCAAGCGGGATCGTTCCTCCGAGATTTGTGTCTATGACCTCCATACCTGCGCGGATGTCGGTGCTTTTTTTAAAGTAGCCGATGAAGCTGTTTTCGACGCGCAGCTGTGAGATGCCGTACAGCCCAAAGATCACCGCTGCAGCGCACACTCCGTAGACCACGCCTCTGCTACGCAGCGCCGTTTCGGCGCACCAAAGCGTAAATTTAAAGTGCTGCTCGAAGCTGCGATTATTGTGCGTGCGCCTTAGAAGCGACATAACCGCGCCGAATATTCCAAATGCCGTAACTAGCGAGATACTGATGCCTACGCTCATCATAATTCCCAGAGAAATTACGGGCTTTATATCGCAAAAAATTAGCGACATAAAGCCGATAACGGTCGTAAAGATCGCGAAAAAGCAGGGTCTTGCGCGCTCGCGCAGCACTGCATAAACGAGCTGACGCTGCGAAAAGGCGTGAAAGCGCGCGCTAAACTCGCGGTAGGCGACGATTAGGTGGATACAGACCGAAACCGTGATGATGAGCTGAAGCGCTATGAAATTTGAGCTAATCACCGTGACCTCAAAGCTCAAAAAGCCGAATAATCCCGCTGCGAGTACGACCGAATACGCGCAGATGATAAGCGGCAGCAGGATAAATTTCGCCTGTCTAAAAAATAGCCAAAAGCAAGCTAGCAGAAGCACCAAGGCGCCGAGTCCGTAGGTCGCCAGATCCGAGCGGACGTAGCCCACCATGTCGTCGGCGATCATATTTAATCCGCCCAGAAACAATCGGTCGCCCGCAAATTCCTTCTCAAAGCCTGCGATCAGCGCGCGCAAAGCCACAATGTCGCGATGATCCTTTTCGCGCAGCTCGTCGCGGTAGGATTTAAAATTTTGCTCCGAAACTTTAAGCGCGTCTTTAAGCTCTGAAATTTGAGCCCCCGAGCGGTTGCCCTCATGCTCTGCTTGCTCTAGAGCGCTTTTGGCTCCGTCTCTTAGGTGCAAAAGCTCCTCGTAGCGGATCTGCGGCTTTAAATTTATTAAAATTGCGGTAGTGCGAAAATCGGCGCTTACTAAATTTGATGCGTAAAAGGGGCTTGTGGCGAACTCGCG
The DNA here is from genome assembly GCF_937921625.1 of uncultured Campylobacter sp. Lineage (GTDB taxonomy): Bacteria > Campylobacterota > Campylobacteria > Campylobacterales > Campylobacteraceae > Campylobacter_B. The sequence goes on from NZ_CAKZTI010000013.1 coordinate 2,835, forward strand.
CCTAGCCGCAGTTAAATTTACGTCCGCGTCGGTAAGGGTGGGTATGTGCTTAAGCAGCTCGCTCATACCGCCACCTTTGTTTAGCAAAAGTGGCACATTCGTGATGTCCGTGACGCTAGCGACGAAATCAAGCTTGGAAAAAGCCGCATCCATCTGCTCTATTTTGCGGATCGTCTCGGGCGCTAAAAGATCGCCCGCGGGAGTGTATGCAAGCACCAAGAAATTCGGCGTTTCGTAGCGTTTGGATACTTCGCGCCAAATTTGAAGGTCTTTGTCATTATCTAGTAGAAGCGTCTGGCTCGAAGCGTCGATCTCTAGCTTTGTGGAGTAATATCCGAAAAAGAGCGCCAGCGCCGTAAACAGCGCAAGCGTGATTTTCGGAAACGCGACGATTAGGCGAAAAATTTTTTTCAAATACCGCTCTTTTAGGCGCGCTGTGCTATTCGCCGCTATTGATGACGGTGGAATTTAGCCGCTTTATGAGCTCGTCAAAGCCCAAGCTTTGCGTTACGTCGCCTAGCTGCGAGCGATAGGTTTGAATTAGGCTGACGCCCACGATATCGACGTCGTAGATGCGCCAATCAGAGCCGTTAGGATAAAATTTAAAATCGATGTCGTAGTTTTTCTGCTCGCCGATGACCTGCGTTTTTAGCACGCGGCGCTTATCGCTCGGGCTTTGTTTGCTTAGCACCTTCATATCCTGATCGGTATAAAGCGAAAGCTTTTCGATAAACGAGCGCTTTAGATGCGCTTCAAAGGCCTTATTAAATTCCGCGATCTGCGCGGGGCTAAGGCTCGCGTAATGCTTGGCAAGGGATAGCTTTGCCATCATTTTATAATCAAAATAGTCGTCAAAAAGTGCAAAAATTTTCGCTGGCTTTGCGTCTTTCGGGGTGCTGCTTCGCATAATGCCTACGGCCTCGGCGACCTTTTGGCTCATCACCGGCTCGATATCCGCATCGCTAATAGCGTGCGCCGAAATCAAAAGCGCTCCGCAAAGCGCTAGAACTTTTAAAATTTTCATTTTCATTCCTTTATTAATTTCTCGCGATTTTGCTCGTAAGCATCGCGCAAAAACGGATATAGATCCACCGCATCTTTGGTCATTTTTTCATAAAATTTCGGATCGCGCGAGTAGTCGTTAAATATTCTAAATCCGTTGACGGAGTTTCGAACGGTGCCATCTTTAATATAATTTATCGGGTTTGAAAAATAATCTCCGACAAGTCCCGCTGTATCGCGTAGATTGCTCTGTCCTAAGATCGGCCAGACGATGTGAGGGCCTGCCGGCACGCCCCAATATCCGAGCGTCTGCCCGAAATCCTCGTCGTGGCGCGGAATCCCGTAGTATTTGCCCGCCATATCGTTAAGTCCGCCGAAGCCAACGGTCGAATTGATCAAAAACCGTTTCGTCTCGTCCCAAGAATTTTCAAATTTACCCTGCAATAGGTTGTTTACGAGCCTCATCGGATATAAAATATTATAGAAAAAATTTGAAAACGCGCCTTGGATCGGATCGGGCATTACGTAATCGTAGCCGCTGGCTACGGGGGTTAATATGTATGAGTAAAATACGTCGTTAAAGCTCGTCATAACGCGGTTATAGCCGCTAAGCGGATCGAAAACCTCGCGCTTGGCAAACTCCTCGTCAAAACCATCCGTATCGCCGCTAGGCGCCGCGTCTTGCTTTTGCGAGCAACCGCAGAGTGCCAATGCTGCAGCTAAGAATATAATTTTTATAAATTTCAAATGTGACCCTTCTTTATAAATCAAAATGGCGATTTTACAAGTTTAAAGAAATTTTGTCAATAAAGGTAAAATTTCATATAGAATTTCCCTCTTTATATCGCAAAATAAAGCCTGCAGCTCTTTAAGAAATATATCAGAGGATATATTATAAAATCACGTGAAAGTAAATAAGAAAGGATGAAAATGGACGCAAAATTTGCTCTGGAATTCATGCTCGGCAACAAAGCATCGCTTTTAGCCAAGCACATTAAGCTGCTTAAGGCCGTAGATGAGACTAAAAGTATTACAAAGGCCGCAGAGATCGTAGGAGTGTCGTATAAAAACGGCTGGGATGCGCTAAATTTAATCAACAATGCGAGTAAAAAGCCGCTCATCGTCCGCACTCAAGGCACAAAGAAAAATAGCGGCTCCGAGCTTACCCCATACGCTCACAAGCTTATCCGCGCCTATGATGCTATCAGCCACGCGGGTGAGACATTTTTGAGTGAAATTTTAAAGCTTGACGAGATCACCGAAGAGAGCCTTTTAAGCTTAGAGAAGATCGGTATGAAGCTTTCTGCGCGTAATCAGCTAAGTGTTGAGATTACGGATGTTCAAACAGGCGCTGTAAATTCTCAAATCACGGCTAAACTCGCAGGTGGCGAAATTTTATGCGCGACGGTAACCGTAGAGAGCGAAAAAAATTTAGGGCTAAAGGTGGGCAAGGATGTGCTGTTTTTATTTAAGGCTCCAAGCGTCATCATCGCTAAAGGAGCCTCGGAGAAGCTAAAATTTAGCACGGCGAATCAAATCGAAGGCACAATTAACGAGGTCAAAATCGGCGCGGTAAACGCAGAGATCTGTCTAGGCACAAGCTCGCATCAAAGCATCACCGCGATCATCACGCGAGAATCTGCCACCGCGATGGCTCTAGGAGTAGGAGATGAAGTAACGGCGATCATCGAGCCTAGCGAGATCATTATTGGTGCGTAATAGGATGAGATCGGGTGCGCAAAATTTTAAAATTTAAGGCGTAAATTTAAAATTTTAGATACAATTCAATTCTCGACGAGAGCCGAAACGAAAGGCATAAAATGAAGTTGAAAGCAGTGCTTTTAGGAATTTTAACCGCAGCCGCGCTTAGCGCCGGAGAGGTTAGCGTAGCAGCCGCTGCGAACACGACGTATGCGTTTGACGAGATCAAGGCGGAATTTGCCAAGCTGCATCCGCAAACCACGCTAAACGTGAGCTTGGGCGCTAGCGGTGCGCTTAGCACGCAGATCAAAAACGGCGCGCCGTTTGATATTTTTATGGCGGCGGATATGAAATTTGCAGACGATCTACATAAAGAGGGCTTTGCGACGGCGCCTGCCAAAACTTACGCCAAAGGCAAAGTGGCGATGTTTAGCGTGCGCGGCGTAGATCTTAGCAAGGGGCTTGAAATTTTAAAAGACCCTAGCGTCAAAACTATCACGATAGCAAATCCAAAGACCGCTCCTTACGGCACCGCAAGCGTACAGGCCTTCCAAAAAGCGGGAGTTTACGATGAGATCAAAGGCAAAATCGTAGAGGCAAAATCGATCGGCGAGGCTCTTTCGCAAGCGCTTAAAGCTTCCGATGTCGGCTTTATCGCGGCTAGCGCGATGTATGCGCCTAAGATGGCGAAGGACGGCTGCAACGATAAGCCTTGCAAAGAGGGCGAAAATTTCGTCTTAGTCGATACCAAGCTCTACGAGCCGATAGCCCAGGGCATGGTCGTGCTAAACCGCGCCAAAGACAACGCCGAAGCCAAGGCATTTTATGATTTTATCCTAAGCGATAAGGGCAAAGAGATCTTTGCTAAATACGGATACGAGTTTTAATGATTAGAGCGAGAATCAACGAAATTTTACAAAAAGACGGCATCCATTCTGTAGGATTTATCGCGGGCGGCATCAAGCTACGTGGTGTATTTCTGCAGCTAAGTAGCGAGCTTAAGGTGGGCAGTGAAGTTTACGTGGGCTTTAAAAGCACCGATGTGCTTTTATCTCGCGAAGCTCTAAGTGGTGTATCTAGCGAAAATGAAATTCACGGCAAGATTACGAGCTTAAGCTTGGGCGAAATTCTATGCACGCTCAGGTTTGAAGGCAAGATAAGCTTTGATGTGCTCATTAGCGCGCATTCTGCGCAGGAGCTTGCTTTACGCGAGGGCGACGAGGTTTTCGCATACATTAGCGCCACTGCGATATATATAGAAAAATATGATAACGATTGATTGTAAGAAAAAAATCAGTGATGATTTCTCGATTGATGCTCGCTTAGAGATTAACAAAGGCTCATTTGTGTGCCTATATGGGCGCAGCGGCAGCGGTAAGACTACACTGCTGCGCATTTTAGCGGGATTTTTGCGCGCAGATAGTGGTAGCATAAAAGACGGCGATCGTGTGCTGCAAGAAGGCAATGAATTCTTAAGTGCGGGCAAGCGCAGGATCGGCTTTTTATTTCAAGACTACGCACTTTTTGAGAATATGAGCGTGACGGGCAATCTACTTTTTGCCAGAAACGATCCGCAAAAAGCCGCAATGCTGCTTGAAATTTTAGAGCTTAGTGAGTTTGCGAAATCCGGCGTCGAGGGTCTTAGCGGCGGACAGAAGCAGCGCGTGGCACTTGCTCGCGCACTGATGCAAGAGCCTGAAATTTTGCTACTTGACGAGCCGCTTTCGGCGCTTGATTTTACGATGCGTGAAAAAATCCAAGAGTATCTGCTAAAAATCCACGAGCAGTTTCATCAGACCGTGATTTTGGTAAGCCACGATGTGAGTGAGATTTATAGGCTTTGCAAGCGGGTTTATGAGATGAAGGACGGCAGGATCGTCCGCACCAGTACGCCGGAGGAAATTTTCCTTAAAACTAGCGGCTCGCAGAAGTTTTCTTTCGCGGGCAAGATTGTCGATTTGCAAGCACGCGACGGGGTCAAAGTGGCTGTCGTAGCGATCGGCAGCCAGCTGTGCGAAGTGGTGCTAAGCAATGCAGAAGCCGATGGCTTGCAAGTAGGCGATGAGGTCAAAGCGGGTGCCAAAGCCTTTAATATCACTCTGCGTAAAATTTAAACTTACAGACAAGCTTTTAGGTGCGCCTAAGTAGGAAACTTCAACTAGATTAGAGATTTAAATACAGGCTTTTATGGAATTTAGACGAGGGATTTTGCGAAATTTTAGCTAGATTTGCCCGCAAAATACGGTAAGATTTTAAAATTTCATTCGCATCGCGCTTAGATTTTCATGAAACACAAAATTTAAACGCAGGTTAGAGCAAAATTGCAATGCGAGGCTAGATAGCGTGCGGAAATTAAGCTTTAATTTTAGATTTTGCGCAGACAGGCGCCGTTAAATTCCTTCTTTGAATTTATTAATTGGCGTGGTGGGTTTATTTTTAAATTTGGCGGCTTTTAGCTTACTTTTTTGGCAGGAGTTGCGCGAATTCTATCATGCGATTTTGGTAAAAAATTTAATGTGAAGCTTCGCGCAAACTTAAAATTTTTAGATTTGGAATTTTACCTGGATTTTGTGACTTTGAAATTTTAAAAGCTCTAACGGCTCGAAGCTTGCGTGCTAAACTAGCTTAATAAGCTATGACAAGATTTCATTAACCCGGCTCTTGTAGGTTTATACGAAATTTTAAAATTTCGTTTTGTCGGTCTCAATGTAATTCCGCTAAGTTGTTCGGAGAACGCCGTTTAGCCTATCTTGCGTGAAATTTGCGCTCAGATGAATCCTGCCCGCTCAAGTTTTAAAGCCTAGTGAAGCTTTTTGGAATTTAGCTCAGCAAAATTTGTGGTCTTAAAAATTTGCCAGCTTGGTAGAGCTTAAAGGTTCAGCAGGATTTGTACGCTTGAATGAATTTATTAGCCAAGCAATTTTATAAAATTCCGCTCGCTTTAGCTTGCGCGAAATTTTTAAAATTTCATTTCGTTAAAGCTCTTGCGCAGCTAGCTCTGCGCAGAATTTTTCAAAATTTCATTTTGCAAAGCCTTATGGCTATGCGGTTTGCGCAAATTCTATCTAGCTTTGCCTCTAAATTTTAAAGTAGGGCTAGGCTTTTAAGATTTTATAGTTTGGGCCCAGCGGCTCGGCTCGGAGGATAAATGTTTGAAATTCTAAAGGGGCTCGATTACACGCCGTTTCTCGTCTCATTAAAGCTTGCGAGTTTAACGACATTTGCGTTGTTTATCATCTGCGTGCCGCTTGCGTTTTTTATGGCGAGAAAAAATTTTCGCGGCAAAAGCGTGATTGAATCGATCATCTCGCTTCCACTAGTGCTTCCGCCCTCGGTGCTAGGCTTTTACCTGCTCGTTTTTCTATCGCCGTATTCGGTGCTAGGGGAGTTTTTTGACAAACACTTCGGACTTCGGCTCGTATTTAATTTCAGCGGGCTCGTGATCGCAAGCTGTATCTACTCGCTGCCGTTTATGTTTTCGCCGCTAGTTTCGAGCTTTCGCTCGCTTCCTCGCTCGCTTTTTTGGGCGTGCGATTCACTAGACAAGGGCTATTTTTCCAAGCTTTTTCGCGTCGCATTGCCCGCGATTCGACATTCCCTGCTTAGCGCCTTGGTGATCTGTTTCGCGCACACGATGGGTGAGTTTGGCGTCGTGCTGATGATCGGCGGCAGCGTGAGCGAGCAGACCAAGGTTGCCTCCATTGCGATTTATGAAGCAACCGAAACGCTCGATTTTGCGCAGGCTCACGCATATTCGGCGCTGATGCTACTCTTTAGCTTCGCCGTGCTTTTGATTATGCATTTTTTGGGCGCAAAGGGCGCGAAAATACAAGCTTAAATCGGCTTTAAAACGAAATTTGCTAAAATCCCGCAAAATTTGGAATTTGGCATGAAAAACAAAAAAGACTTCGTTACCGAAAGATTTAACGCTGCCTTGATTCTAGGCGCTGCGCTGCTTACGCTTGTAGTAGTTTGCGAGATTAGCTTTTTGCGCACTAGGATCGCTACGCAGCTTGATTTGCGGACGCGCACGGCGATTACTTTACTTAAAAATACCGACGAGTCGCTTTTTAGCGAGCTTGAAATTCTAAAAGAAAATATCCTTTCTTTGGACACAAGGCACAAAGCTGCACAAAGCGAGCTTTACGCGGATTTGATCCGCAACGTCGTAAAATCTTCTCATAGATTTGACGCTATTTTTTATCTGCGCGCCCACGGCGCGGATCAGGAGAGCTTGGCACATTTTTCATCGGATGCGCGCATTTCGGATCTTGGCGAGATACGGCTTGCGGATATCGCAAGCGAGCTAAAAAAGGATGAATGGGTATCACGCTATATGATGATGGACGGGGCGTGGCGATATTTTTTAATCAAGCGTGTAAACGCTGATTCATATCTGCTAGGCTTTGCCAACACCGCTAGGCCGATTGCTAGGCTTTCTTCGCTGGGAGATATTTTGGTCTTTAACGCCGAAGGTAAATTTTTTAACGCTCCTGGCAGCGTAACCGATATATTGGGGCAGGATTTTGATTTTTCGCGTCTAGGCGAAGTGGTAAGCTTTGAAGACGAATCTGGGCTAAGCTTTGCCTATCTTGCGAAATTTGGAGATAATTTCGTAATGGCTCGCGAACGAGCCGGCTATTTTTTAGGCGCGGACGATTTTATTGTCGTAGCGCTAGCGGCGGCTATTTTAGCTTATTTAATCCTTCTAATTTCAAATTTTACGTTTTTAAAAAAGCGCGTTTTTATCCCGCTTGCGGCAGTTCAAAACGCGCTGCGCCAAGGAGATTATCACTCCAAAATTCGCGATATAGAAGCGCTAAATCCGCTAAGCTCCGTCTTAGAAATTTCTAAATCCATAGACGAGGTTTTGAAGTCTAATCTGCGCCACGGCGATTTTAGCCTCAGCTTTAAAGATGCGCTAAAATATAGCTCCCTTTCTGTGCTTAGCATCGATAACGTCGCAGGCACGATCGAAAGTGCTAGCAACGGTGCGCGCGAGCTTTATGGCGATGACGTCGTAGGACGGAATATATTCGCGCTGCAAGCAGGCTCGTTTTACGATCACGCCTATCAAACCCAGCGCGCAAACTATGTCAAAGAAAACTATGTCGTAACCCGCCAAGAGACCAAAAATGGCGTCAAAGACCTTTATGTAAAAAAATCTTATATCCGCGACGGAAGTAAAATTTCAACCCTTTTTGTGGTGCTGGATGCGTCAAAATATCGCAGATTTTATGATGAAACTAAGCAAAAATATGAGTATTTAAATCACGCGCCTATCGTTACGCTCGTGTTTGACTACACTTCGGGCAAGATCGTAGATGCTAGCAAAAATATAAAAGAGCTTTGGGGTTATGAAGCGGCGCAGTTTTTAAGCGGCGAGATAAGGCTATGGGATTTGCTGGATGAAAAGGATGCGAATGAGGCTAAAAATGAAATTTTAAACCGCTTAGCCGATATGCCCGCAGAAGAGCTAAGCTTTTCTCAAAGCTATAAAATTCGCCACAATGACAATATCCGCTATAGCTACGAAGTGAGCATCTATGTCAAAAAGTCCGCCGCCAGGGCTGCGTTTTATTTTCAAAATATTGATGACGATGTTAAGGCGATCCGCGGCTTGCAGGAGGATTTGGACTTTTACCGCACCGTAATCGAGACTAGGAATTTTTGCACCTGCTTAATCGATCTTGACGCGCAGACGCTGTCGTTTGATAAAAATTACTTTAAAATTTTAAAATATCGCGGCAAAAGGCTAAACACTGCGATGAGCTTCGGGGAGTTCAGTTATGAAATTTACTTCGCGGATTTAGAGAATTTCAATAAAATGATCCGCGAATGCACCGCTGGGCTTAGGAGCGATTTTAGCTGCGAATTCCGTCTGCGAAATGCCGCTAATGCCTATACTTGGATCAGTATGCAAGGCTACGTCACTGAAAAGCACGGCTCTCACTCTCGCCTTGTAAAAACTACGCTCGAAGATATTAGCTCGCGCAAGCAGACGGAGCTGGAGCTAAATTTAAACGCCAACGTCTTTTCGCGCTCGCTAGAGGCAATCTTAATCACAGATGAGAGCGGTCGAGTGCTGCGCGCTAATAACGCCTTTTATGAAATCACCGGCTATAGCGAAAGCCAGACCATCGGCAAAATTCCAAATTTCTTCGCTCCTACGGAGGGCGGAGCAGACGTGATGGAGAGGATTAGAAAAAATCTCGTCGGCAAACAGACCTCTTACAAAGATGAAATTTACGGACTAAAAAGAGGTGGTGGCACTTTTCCTGCGCTATTTACGGCAATTGCGATAAAGGATGATTTTTCGCTTACTTCAAATTTCATTTTGATGTTTACCGAAATTTCGCAGATAAAGCAAAAAGAGAGCGAGCTAGCTAAGATCGCCCATCACGACGCGCTTACCGGGCTTCCAAATAGAGTGTATTTTATGAAGGCTGCGCAGAGATTTACCGCAAACTCGGGCGAAAATTCCAAGCTTATGGCGGTACTTTTCATCGATTTTGACGGCTTTAAGGCGATCAACGACACCTACGGGCACGAGGTCGGCGATATGTTTTTGCAAGCGATCTCAAAAGCGATGAGCGGGCTATTGCGTAAAGGCGATATCTTAGCGCGCCTAGGCGGTGATGAGTTTGGAGCTATCATTGGCGATCTGCAAAGTAAGGATGCCGCGCATGTGCTATTAGATCGTCTGCTTGGAATTTCAAAGATGAAATTTAATCTTAAAGGCAATGAGATTAGCGCAAGCATCAGCGTTGGCGCAGCGTTTTACGACGGCAGCGAAAAGATCGATTTTCCAGGACTTTTATCGCGCGCGGATAGAGCGATGTATCGCGCTAAAACGAGCGGCAAAAACCGCTACTGCATCTTTGAGCGCGCCGAAGCAGATGAATCTAGCGAGGAAGGGATTGCTGCGGCGATCGAAGAGGGGGAGTTTTTCGTGCTCTATCAGCCGATCATTAGCGGCGCGCAGATTTACGGATATGAGCTGCTTTTACGCTGGGATCGCGGAAAGCGCGGAATTCTTGCCCCGCAGGATTTTGCGCAGATATTAAGCGAGCCGCGATTTGAGTTGCCGATCTCAAAATTTGCGTTTTCAAAGATGATGGAATTTAACGCTCAAACGGGCGCAAACTGCTCGATAAACGTAAGTCTAGCCGTGCTTGCAAACGACGAATTTTACGATTTCGTAGCTCACAGCTTGCGAGACAGGGCTAATGCAAAAGGCGAGTTGATGTTTGAGATAACCGATTTTAGCGAGCGAAATTTTAAGGAATTCGCCCCTGCGCGTGGGCGTTATGCAGATCTTGGGGTTAAATTTGCTCTTAATAGCGCAAATAAAAATAATATCCCATTCCTGAATGCCCAGCCTTTCGATATCGTTAAAATCGACCGCGAGCTCTGCCTTGACATAGGCAAGAAAAAAAATGCTATCCGAACGATGGTAGAGATCACAGGCAAGCTAAAGCGCGAGTTCGGATTTGCTCTCGGCGCTCAAGGGGTCGAAAATGCGCTGTCGCTGCGGCTCTTAAATAATCTAAAATTTAACTATCTGCAGGGAAATTTTATCGCAAAAGCGCTGGATCGCAAAGAGATAGACGCTTTCATCGCGCGCTTTAAAGATACGCCCAAGCTCACAGCCATCGACAAAGATGAGTTTATCAGCTTTTTAAACGCGCTTGATTACAAAGAGCTTGCTTTAAGCTTCGTTTCGCGCGCCGATGCGGGCGATCTGAGCCCCGGAGAATTTGAAGGCTTTAGGGCAAAATTCGGCGAAATTTTAAACAAAACTCAAAGCGCGGGCAGCGAAAAATTTGCGCTAAATACAGAAATACGTAAGCAAATTTTAGATATTCTTTCGCTTGATTACCGCGTTTTGGCAAGCTTCATTCAGAGCTTTAAAACGCGGCTGGATCAGTTCATAAGCGATTTGGAGGCAGCATGATAGATAGCGTTAGCGCCGATTTCGATCACGAGATACCAAACGGCTCGAGGCTTTATTTCGGAAAGAGCGCACAGCTCAAGCGCGAGCTGGAAAATAAAGCGAGCGAAATCCTCGTTAAAAACGGCTTTAGCGAAATTTTAACGCCATATTTTTCATATCATCAGCACCTAAGCGTCGCGCCGCAAAAGCTTCTTAAGCTCTCCGATCCCACGAACCACGAGCTTGCGCTTCGCGCAGACAGCACCGTGGATGTCGTGCGTATCGTGCGCAAACGGCTGAAAGACGATAAGCTAAGGCGGCTATTTTACGTCCAGCCGACCTTCAAATACCCAAGCGACGAATTTTATCAGATCGGCGCGGAGCTAATCGGGGAGAAAAACCTGCCGCTTGCGATCAAAATCGCGCAGGAATTTTTTAAAGAATTTGATCTTATGCCCGCGCTTCAGCTGAGCAATATCGAAATTCCGAAAAAAATTTGCGAAATTTTAAACCTGCCGCTTGAAATTTTTGAAAAGGGCAAGATTGAGACGCTGCTTGAGCAAAATTTGCCTTGGCTGGATGCTACGGCTCGCGCCACGTCGCTAAAGGACGTGCAGGCTCTGCGTGCGCAGGTGCCTGAAGAGCTAAAGCCGTGTTTGGATGAAATTTTAAATTTAGGCGTAGATTACGAGTATATCCGCGTTTCGCTGCTGTATTACTCTAAAATGCGCTATTACGACGCGCTATTTTTTAGATTTTTAGACGCGGGCGCGGTGTATTGTAACGGCGGAAATTACGAAATAGACGGGCTAAAATCCAGCGGCTTTGCGCTGCTAGTGGATGCTTTGATAGAAAAAATTATGCAAAAGGATGAAAAATGAGTAAAGTTGACGTAGTCATCGGCGCCCAATGGGGCGATGAGGGCAAGGGCAAGATCGTAGATATGATAAGCGCGAATTACGATTTCGTATGTCGCAGCAGCGGCGGGCACAACGCGGGCCACACCATCGTCATAAACGGCGAGAAATTTGCGCTGCATCTGGTACCCAGCGGCGTGCTTCATAAAAATATCATCAACATCATCGGAAACGGCGTCGTTATCAACCCCGACGTGCTGATTACCGAGATGGCGCAGTTTGAAAATTTAAAGGGCAGATTTTTCATAAGCGAGAAGGCGTTTTTAAATTTACAGTACCACTCGCTGATCGATCAGGCACGCGAAAAGAGCAAGGGCGAGCTTGCGATCGGCACTACCGGCAAAGGCATAGGACCTGCGTATGCCGATAAAATCGCGCGCACGGGGCACCGCGTAGCGGAGCTTTTGGAGCCCGAAAGACTCGCCGAGGCGCTATCGCGGGATTTCGCTTCGCATGAGAGCGTTTTTGAAAAAGCGGGGGTTAAAATTCCTAGCAAGATTGAAATTTACGAGGAGCTAAAGCGCTATAAAAGCGCGCTCGAGCCATATATCGCCGATACCACGCACATGTTGTGGAAGGCGCTTGATTACGACAAGCGCGTGCTTGTAGAGGGTGCGCAAGGAAGCCTGCTTGATATCGATCACGGCACCTATCCTTACGTCACGAGCTCGACTACCATCGCGGGCGGGGCTTGCAGCGGGCTCGGGCTTGCGCCGAAAGATATCGGCACGGTGATGGGAATTTTAAAAGCCTACACCACCCGCGTGGGCAACGGCGCGTTTCCTACCGAGGATAAAGGTCCGCAGGGCGAGGCGATGCGCGAGATCGGCAAGGAGTACGGCACCACGACGGGCAGGGCGCGCCGCTGCGGCTGGTTCGACGGAGTGGCTACGAAATACGCCGTGCGCCTTAGCGGCATCGACAAGCTCGCGCTTATGAAGCTTGACGTCTTAGACGGCTTTGAGAGCATTAAAATTTGCCGCGCGTATCGCTACAAGGGTGAGGAGATCGATTATTTTCCGATCGATTTGGAAGCTGCCGAGCCGGTTTATGAGCAGATGCCGGGCTGGGACAGCGTCAAGGGAATTTCAAAATTTGAGGATCTGCCGCAAAACGCGCAAAATTATATCCGCAAAATAGAGGAGCTAAGCGGCGCGAAGGTGGGCTTTATCTCTACCAGTCCGGAAAGAAGCGACACGATAATTTTATAAAATCGGGCGGAATTTTAAGAATTTTAAAATTCCGCCGTTTGCAAACGCGGGCGGCGAGACCGCTCATAGAACTGAATTTAAAGGAACGATCATGCGAATACGACTACCACACGTGCCATATATCGCGCATAAAATAGCGCTGGATCTGCTAAACTCGGGCTGCGTTACGCTTAGTGCGGGCATAGAGCCCGTCGCCAAGGAAGCGGACGAGATCATAAGGGCCGATCTGCAAAAAGAAAGAGCGATAGACGAGCGCGCAAACGAGCTGATAGATGAGCGCATAAGCGAGCTAGATGAGATGAGCGTGAATAAAAAAGATATGTTTTGGCTCATTAAACGCCACATCGCAAACGACGAGAATTTCGAGCTAAATTTTGAGGATCGCTACGGCACCATATCGCATAAAATTTTAGAAACCGTTTGGAAGAAAAATTTGATCGATTATAAAGTCTCGGAAAACAGGCTAAAGACGATAATTTATAACGCGATCGAGGAGTATTTGAAAAGCTACCAAAAGATCGAGGACGAGGTCTATGAAAAGATCGATGGCTACAAGCAAAAATTGATCCCAGGTACCGAAGAATACGAGCTTGTGTTTGAAAAGCTCTACGAAGAGGAGCTAAGAAAACGGGGCATGCTGTAATGAACGCATATATCTACATAGAAAACGGCATCTACCTGCAAGCTAAGGCGTTCGGCAAAGGTGGCAGCGCATTCGGCGAGCTCGTGTTTAACACCTCCGCCACCGGCTACGAGGAGATCATCTCAGATCCAAGCTACGCGGGGCAGTTTATTATTTTCACTATGCCCGAAATCGGCATCGTAGGCATCAACGAAAACGACAAGGAAAGCTCCAAAATCCACGCCAGCGGAATTTTCGTAAGAAATTTTAATAACGAGCCTTCAAATTTCCGCTCGCAGATGAGCTTGGAGGATTATTTTCTTCAAAACGGGAAATTTGGCGTTTACGACATCGACACTAGATTTTTAACCAAGATGCTGCGCGATCAGGGCAGTCTGCGCGCCTTCGTCTCGACGCAGATCAGCGATAAGGCGGCTCTTAAAAAGGCGCTCAGCGAGTCTGCGCGCATAGAGGAGATCAACTACGTAAGCATTGTAAGCACGAAGACGCCGTATAAGCACACCTCCGGGCGCTGGAATGCCGAGCGCGGAAGCTACGCTCAGCCCGCAAGCTGCGGCAAAAAGATAGCCGTGATCGATTACGGCGTCAAGCGAAACATTCTCAACGAGCTTTGCGATCTGGGGCTGGGCGTCGAGGTTTTCCCGCACGACGTTAAAGCAGAGAGCTTGATCGCCAAATTTAAAGAGGGGCAGATCGACGGCGTGTTTTTATCAAACGGCCCGGGCGAGCCGCGCATGCTCAAAGAGGAGATCGCGCAGATCAAAAAGATGGTCGAAGCGCGCGTGCCGATTTTTGGAATTTGCCTGGGTCATCAGCTGCTAAGCAACGCGATGGGATATGAGACCTACAAGCTGAAATTCGGCCAGCACGGCGCAAACCACCCCGTGCAAAATCTGCGCACCAAATCGATCGAGATCACCGCGCAAAACCACAACTACAACGTCCCCGAAACGATCGCGCAGATCTGCGAGATCACGCACCGCAATCTTTTCGACGGCACGATCGAGGGGGTGAGATACAGAGACTATCCCGTATTTTCGGTGCAGCACCACCCCGAAGCCAGCGCGGGGCCTACAGAAAGCAAATATATCTTCAAAGAATTTCTTGAAATTTTATGATTTTTGAAATTTTGTCTGCATGAAATTTTACCGTGATTGCGCGGTAAAATTTTAAATTTACGGCAAGCTTTAAATTTTAATGCGGTCTTTGCGTCGTAAATTTAAAGCCTGTCGCAGCCTGGATAATCGCAAGTCGGAGTAGTGAGTAAAGCACGCTTTTGCGAACTAAGGATTGCCGCGGTGATTTTGGATTAAGCAGCTTTTTGGATGAAACAGATTTGCGCTAGTCGCGATTTTAAATTTAAAACCGGTTGCGCGCCACATGCTTTTCATTCGTGTGATTTCGTGTCCGTATAACTTCTAAGCTCGCAGCTAAATTTCATGCGTTTTAAATTTAAAAATTGGGCTTGGTGCGCTTAGCTCTTTCAAAATAGATCCTGCGGTACATTTCGCGCAGTCTTAAGCCGTTTAAATTTAGAAGTCGTCTTGTTGCCGTCAAGTTATGCAAATAAACGCCTTGCCGCCTGTAAAATTTTATCTAACGCCGTTTACCTGCTAAAACCTTATCGGCGCTGTTTCATTTCCCTCTAAAATATTTGCCTAAAATAAAATTCCACTCCGCCGCGTAGTGAAATTTTACCTGCGCCAGCTTTAAAATTTTACTTTCAGCCGCTCTTAAATCTTTTTCGCACCAATAAGATTTAGCTCGCGTCACTTTAAATTTTACCCATCTCTATGCTGCAGTTTTTACTCACGCTTCTTTTTTAATCCCGCCCATATTTGCACCTAAAATAAGAGTTGTGTTACTTTATGGAATTAAATTTTTAACTTAACATTATTTTAAGCTCAATAAAAGAGAAAATTTGAAAGAATTTCGTTTGAAATTTCGCCTTGAGGGGTCTGCTATGAGCTGCGCTTTAAAAGAGCTGGACGTCTTGCTAGTCGAGGATGATACTAAATTACTAGCCTCGCTGCATAAGGCGTTTGAGGGTATTTTTAACAACGTTTACAATGCCCAAAACGGGCTTGAAGGTGTAAAAAAATTCAAAAAATTTAGCCCTAATCTCGTCATTACCGACATTTTAATGCCGATCGAGGATGGGCTAGCGATGATACGCCAGATCAAGCAGATCTTTCCGCATGCCCCTATCGTGGTGCTTAGCGGCTTCAGTAGGGAGGAGCAGCTAAAAGGCGTTATGGAGATTGGCGTCGAGCGGTATTACTTTAAACCGGTAGATATCGCCGCATTCGTGCTAGAGATAAGTGCGCTGATGAAGTCTAAGCTGGACTCTGTACGAGTCGTAAATATGGGTGCGGGCTACGTATTTGATGGGCTTCGTCGTATTTTACTGAAGGATGGCGAGCAGATCGTGCTTACTAAAAAGGAGCTTTCTTTTGTTTCGCTGCTAGCCAGTCGCGTGGGCGAGCTGGTGCTTTACGAGGAGATCAAGCGTTATGTTTGGACTGAAGGAGCCGTGAGTGATACGGCGCTTCGCACCTTCGTCAAGCGTATCCGCGATAAAGTGGGAGGTGAAATCATAAAAAACGTCCCGAGCCTGGGATACAAGATCGAGCTTGAGCCCGCTTAAATTTGATCGCGTTTTTGCCGCTTTGTAATTTACGGAATCCACTCGTAAAATTTTGCGTCGAAATATGTCGCGATTAATGCGGAGCGAGGTAGAATTTTGCGCTCAAAGCGCCACAGATTAAAATTTTACGCTCATCCAACTTACTAAATTTGACTTGATAAAATTTAACCTCTCAAGCTTTTCAAAAACTTCTTTGCTTAAAAGCCCAAACTAAAAATTTCTTGCTAAAATATCGCAAAATTCCGCGTTCTGCGAATCGCTCTAAAGGATTTGTTTTGAAAAATTTGCCCTCTAAAAATCTCTTTGTCTACACCAGCTCGCGTGCGCTACGCGCGGCGTTGCAAAGCGAGAGCGGCGGCGTGCTGGCGCCAAGGATTACGTTGGCGGAATTCTACGAAAAGGCGCTTTTTGTACCGGATCTTGTCGCTTGCGGCGAGATAGACCGCGCGCTTTTTATGAAACAAGCGGTAAACGAGAGCAAGCGCGCAGGCGAGAGGCTTAAATTCCCTAGCGAGCTTTACGAGTTTATGTGCAACCGCGAGTATCTTTTCGGCTTTTTCAAGGAGCTTGCGACGGAGCGCGTAAGTATCGATGCGCTCGATCTTAGCGACACCTATGCGTGGTATGCCGAGCATTTTGAAATTCTGCGAGAGCTAGCGGGGGCGTATGCAAGGATTTTGCGTGAGCATGGATTTTACGACGAGATCACGCTGCCCGCGCTTTATGAACTAAACGAATCCTATCTGCGCGGATTTGAGTGGATAGAAATCAGCATCGACGGCAATCCTAGCGCATTTGAGTTCGAGGTTTTTAAGCGCGCTGCAGAGCTTAGCGAGGTCGTACTGAGCTTTAGAGCCACGACTTTAAATTCCAAGCCCGTGCGCGCGGTGGAGGAGCTTTGCGGCATAAGCCTAGAGCCAGGTTTTACCTACCGCGTAAATCTTGGTACGGGTGAAATTTTAAGCCGCAAGCCGCTAAGCGTGGGCGGAGCGGTTGTGTGTAGAGGCTTTGAGCTGCGAAGCTTGCAGGCGAGCTACGTTTTTGAAAAAATTTCATCCTTCGTGCGCGCGGGCATCGCGCCGGAGAGCATCGCGGTGATTTTGCCCGACGAGAGCTTTGCCGGCACGCTGCGGCTTTACGACGAGCGCATCGCAAGGGCTCGCGGCTCGCACCGCATGCTAAATTTCGCGATGGGCGAGAAGCTTAAAGATAGCCTATTTTACGTAACGCTAGAGAAAATTTCGCAGTGCTTAAAAGAAGCGCGCATGCCGAAATTTGGCGTAGATTACCACGCATTCAAAAGTCCGGATGGAGGATTTTTGAATGTGGAGGATTCCGCGGTACAGCAAAATTTAGCGCTAGGGAATTTCGCTTCGGAGAATTCTATTTCGCAAAATTTCGCACAGCAAAATTCCGCGTTTGATTGCGAAATTTTTTCAAATTCTAAAACGGATTTAAATTTTATATCTGCGGAGGCATTTGAAAATACGGAAAATTTTGAAATTCTGCACGAAATTTCGGCGGAACGCGCGAATAGCGCGGAAGAGCAAAGCTTTTCAGTAGAGTTTGCAGAGTTGCAAGAGCCCTTGGAGCATGTGCAGCAGCGCGATTATTCGGCTCGTGCAAAACGGCAGGAGCCTTCAAGGAAGCAGCAAGGGAGCCTACGATACTCTATGCAACTGGAGCATATAGAGCTTGAGGAAGAAGATAGGTATTCAAAAAGCCCTGAGCAGCGTGATCGCTTTAGGTGTTCTAAAATGCACGAGGGCGCAGATGAGTATCCGCAGCGCCCAAACCCGCAGGAGCTTGATCTGTTTTTTGCGAGTGTGGGCGTGGATGAGGCGCTTTTTGGCGAGTTTGTACGCGATTTTGCAAAGCAAGTAAGCTTCGAGCATTTTGAGGCGCTAATTGCCAAGCTCGCCTGTTTACCTAAAATTAGCGACGCGCTGCTGCAAGAAAAGCTAAAAGAGCCGCTATATCTAATTAAAATTTTGCTTCGAAAATTTAAGGACGAAAACCTAAGCTTGGGCAATCTGATCGATCTTTTTTTGTTAGAAATTTCGCGCATTAAGCTTGATGATGTTCGTGGCGGAAAGGTCACGGTAATGGGGCTTTTAGAGAGCCGCGGACTGCAATTTGACGGTGTGATAATCCCCGATTTTAACGATGATCTGGTGCCTAAGCGCAGTAGCGGAGAGATGTTTTTAAACTCTGCTTTGCGCGCTAGAGCAGGGCTCATCAGCCATGCAGACCGCGAAAATTTACAAAGATTTTACTACGACGGCTTGCTAAGAGGCGCTAAAAAAAGCGCGATTTGCTATCTGCAAAGCGTCGAGAAGTTGCCTTCGCGGTTTTTGAAAAGCTTTGAAGTGCAACAAGACGCGGAATTTTCGCAGGAAGATTATTTGCGGCTTTTTGGGAGAGAGGAATTTAAGCCCGCCTTATGCGGACAAGAAGATCCCATGGCTCGCCATGATTTTTTTGCCGAGGAGCTATCGTTTTCGCGGCTGGATACGTTTTTAGAATGCAAGAGGAAGTATTATTACCGCTACGTTTTCGGGCTAAAAGAGGGGCTAAAATTTGGCGAGGATAATGCGCTTTTAGGTAAAATTTTACATACGAGTTTTCAGCGTTTATACGAGCGAGCGGGGATGAAATTTAGCATGGAAAAATTTCGCTCTATTTATTCGCAGCTTGCGCGAGAAGCAGGGATTGCGCGCTTTGATGCGGAGCTTGAGCTAAAATCGGTAGAAAAGCTAGCTAAGCTTTTAGAAGAGCATGAGCAAATTTGGAGCTTTAGTAGTAGTGAAGTATCGCTAAAAGGCGAGCTTGACGGAGTGCGGCTGAGCGGGCGGATCGACCGCATCGACGAAGATAAGGCAGGGCGGAAGTTTATCATCGATTACAAACGTGGTTCAGCTAAAAAACATATGGAAAAATTCCAGCTTACGTTTTATCGCGCGCTTTTAGCCCAGGAGTGCGAATGCGCCTATCTGTCGCTAAAAGATTGCGCGTTTGCGGCTCCTGGCGACAAAACGCCTAGCTTAGAAAACCTACGCGAGACGCTAAGCTCTATCGGCAAGGAATTTGCAAGCGAGGTCGCTTTTACACGTACGGAAGCGGTGCAAAGCTGCGAATACTGCGCTTATAAGATCATTTGCAAGGGGCAGATTGATGGCAAAATTTGAAAATTATCTGGCGCTTGAAGCAAGCGCGGGCAGCGGCAAGACCTTCAATCTCGCAGTCAGGTTCATCGAGCTGGTGCTAAAAGGCGAGCCGATCAATGAAATTTTAGCGCTTACCTTTACTAAAAAAGCGGCTGCTGAGATGAAAACGCGCATCGTGGAGAAATTTCAAAATTTGCTTATCGTGCGCGACGGCGCTCTTGTGCCAAGCCCCGAGCTGGCGCAAATTTGCGAGGATCTAAATATGAGCGTGGATGAGGTTTTGGCGGCGCAGCAGCGCCTACTGCCTAAATTTTTAAGCGAGAGCCTAAACGTCTTTACCTTTGATGCGTTTTTTGCAAAGGCTCTGCGCTCCTTTGCGCTAAATAGCGGCATCGATCCAAGCTTTGAAAACGATGAAGGGATTTTGGGTGTGCAGCAGGCGGCGTTTTTAGGCGCGATTTGTAAAAACGAAACGCTATTAAGAGAGGTCGTGGATTATGTAAGCGACTCAGGAATGACAAAGAACGAGTTTTTAAATAGCTTACAAAGCATTTGGAGAGGCGATATAAGCATAAATCCGCCTACGCTTCCCCAAAACTCCGCGCTAGCAGAGATAAATGAAATTTTATCCTACTTGCAAAAAGCGGCGAGAGATGCGGGAGTAAGCGCTGGAGCCGTAAATGGGCTAAGCCCTGTTAGTGATCTGTCAAAATTATCTTCGGGCTTCATTCTTTCGGCTCTTGCCAACGGTAGTTTCGATTATCCGCGCTCGCAGCTTAAAAAAATTTCGTATCTTGACGGCGAGCTAGCAAGGCTAAAAGACGCCATAACTCGAGAAATAGCGTGGATGGATGCAACATATGCGGCTAAGCTGGCAGGACTAATTAAAATTTATGCCGAGGTGCTTAAATCGGTGCAGCGCAAAAGCGGCAAGCTTACATTCGGCGATGTTACCGCAGCTGTGCACTCGCTGCTAAATCCAAGCGCAGAGGCGTTGCAGGGCAATCGCGAGCTTTTATATTTCAGGCTCGATTCTAAAATCACGCATATTTTAATAGACGAATTCCAAGATACCGACATTTGCCAATATGAAATCATGCTGCCGCTAATCTCCGAGGCGCTTGCTGGCAAAGGGGCGGAAGAGCGCTGCGGTAGCTTTTTTTACGTAGGCGATAAAAAACAGAGCATCTATAAATTTCGCGGCGCAGAGAGAAAAATTTTTGATATTTTGCGCGAGCAGTTTAGTCAAATCAAAACGCAGAGCCTGCCGCGCAATTATCGCAGTTTAAAACTTATCGTAAAATTTGTAAATGAGATCTTGCGCGATAAATTTGCGTCTTATGAAGATCAAATCGCAGCAAATAAGCTAGATAGCGATCTGCCTGCTTCGGTGCTGCAAAAAATCAAGGATTATCCTCTTTCTCATCCACAAATGCCGCTATTTGAGGTGCAAAGCGATGATTACGGCTATGTAGCAGCGTTTTCATACGACGACGTGCTAAAGGGGGCTGTGGAGCAAGCGCGCAGGCTTGTTGAGGAGTGCGGCGTAAGAGCTGATGATATTGCGATTTTATGCTGGAAAAATGAGCACGTAAGCGCGCTAAAAGAGATGCTATCAGAATTCTGCGAGGTTTGCAGCGGCTCAAATAAGGCCCTGCGTTGCAGCGAGCAGGTAAATGCCGTAATTCAATATGCGAAATTTTGCGTAGGTGGCGATGAAATTTATCTGCGAAACGCCGAAGTGATTTTGGGTAGGCGGCTTAAAAAGATAGCGGTCGATCTGCATAAAAATGCGCAAAAAACGGCAGAATTTATCGCTAGTGCGCTGAAATTAAATTTTGTCGATCCGGATCTGCTGCTGTTTTTTGAGACGCTGGCAAAATTTAATAGTTTTAGCGAGTATCTGTTTGCAAACGACGAAACGGAGGTATTTGCCAAGGAACAAAGCGGCATTAAAATTATGACTGTGCATAAGTCCAAGGGGCTTCAGTTCCCGCACGTAATCGTTTGCGACCGCATCGGAGGAAAAGACCGGGGCGAGAGCTCAAAGCTCGCGACGGACTATGATTTTGCCACGCATAAGTGGAGAATTTTTTATAAATTTGCGAGCAGAAAGAGCCTGGATACGGAATTTGCAGCATTAATGGATGAAAACGATCGCTCTGCGCATGAAGAGGATATAAATAAGCTCTATGTGGCATTTACCCGCGCCGAACGCTCGCTCATCATCGTAAAACGCTCCGAGGCAAAAATAGATCAATACAATTATAGCTTTTTTTCGCCTTACGCCAAAAAGACCAAGGGCGCGGGCGTCGTGGAGTGGCTGGATATCCCGGATTTTCAATACGGCTATGTAATACCAAGCTTCGTAAAATCAGAAGAGCAGTCGTCGCAAAAAAAGATCGCGCTAGTAGCGGGCGAGCCTCAAGGCGCGCAAGAAAAAGCAGGCGGCGGCGAAACGGAGGCGCTAAGCGCGATATATTTCGGAGAGGCGCTGCACTATACTCTGGAGATGAGCGAAGGATTTGGGCCAGATGAAATTTTGCGAGGAGTAAGCCTGGCAAGAGGTCGCTACACTAAATTTTTAAATGATGCGGATTTTGAAAATATCGCGACGCGAGCGCTAGGACTAAGCAAAAACGAGGAATTTTTAGCTCTGATAAAGGGCGCTTGGGCTTATAAAGAGATGCCGATCAAAAGCGCGGAGGGTGATCTTTTGCGCGTGGATCTGGCATGCTTTAGGCAGGATGAAATTTTGCTTTTTGATTACAAAAGCTCAGAAAAATACCTCGCGCAAAACAAAGCTCAAGTGGCGCGATATAAAAGCGTAATCCGCGAGTTTTATCCGAATGTGCGGGTGCGCGCCTTCGTGCTGGCTCTCGAAGCTGCGGGCGCTAAGCTTATCGAAGTGAATGAGGAGGGATAAAATTTTAAAGCTTAGATAAAATTTGAGCGCAGATAGATTAAAGATAGCTTAAATTAAGCTATACGTAAGGATATTTCTATATAATCACAGCTCAAATTTTAATAAGGCGGAAACCATGACAGAAATTACAAAGCCTAGCGAAGTTAAGCGCGACTGGGTCGTTATCGACGCGACCGACAAAAGATTCGGTAGGATGCTTACCGAAGTTGCGGTATTACTACGCGGCAAACACAAACCAAGCTACACTCCAAACGTGGATTGCGGAGACTACGTCGTTATCATCAATGCTTCAAAAGCCGTATTTACCGGCAATAACAAAGGCGACGACAAGCTTTATCACAGCTACTCGGGCTATTTCGGAAGCGTAAAGAGCGTAAAATTTCAAGACCTGCTTAAAAACAATCCCGCAAAGCTCTACAGACTTGCGGTTCGCGGCATGCTTCCTAAGACGAAGCTCGGCAAGGCGATGATCAAAAAGCTATTCGTATATGAAGGCGGCGAGCACCCTCATACTGCGCAAACAACTAAAAAAGGAAAATAATCATGGCGACAATTTATGCAACCGGAAAGAGAAAAACTGCCGTAGCTAAGGTTTGGGTAAAACCCGGAAGCGGCAAGATCGTAGTAAACGGTATGGATCTAAACACCTGGCTAGGCGGTCACGAAGCGATCAAACTAAGGGTCGTTCAGCCGCTTTTGGCGACTAAGCAAGAGACCTCGATGGATATCACCGCGCAGACTTTGGGCGGTGGATATTCGGCTCAAGCAGATGCGTTAAAACACGGAATTTCAAAAGCACTTGCGGCTATGGATAAAGATTTTAGGGCGGCTCTTAAGCCAAAAGGTCTGCTAACTCGCGATAGTCGCGTGGTCGAGCGAAAGAAATTCGGTCGCCGCAAAGCGCGTAGAAGTCCGCAGTTCTCTAAGAGATAATGTTTTTTACAAATTTGTGGCGAAATTGTCGCAAATTTGTAAATTCTTTAAAAATTTTATGGTAATATCGAATTACAACTTTATTTGAAAGGATGTTTAATGAAGAAAGTTCTACTTGCATTAAGCTTGTGTGCATCCGGCGCATTGTTCGCTAGCGATGCTGATTATCACTGGGAGATCACCCCTACTATTGGTGGAATGACTCATGAGGGCAATATGGATTTGGATTCGAATTTTATGTTCGGTCTACGTCTTGCCAAAAATCTACAAGATTCGTTTATCGATCAAGTAGAGGTTGGTTTTGATTACTCTCGCAATATTGGCGTAGAGGATTTAGCTCACAGAGTAGGCAACGATAAGCCTGACGCTAAATATTATCACATCAATGCTGTAAAAGACTTGGTAAATTTTACCGATAATTTCAAACTATACGGCTTGCTAGGTCTTGGCTATATGGATTACACCAAAGACGTTTACAACGATGGCGATCAAGATAGCGGCTTCGGTCAATACGGCTTGGGTCTAAAGTACTACATTACCGACAATTTCGCTACAAAACTTGAAGCACGCGATGCTATCAGATTTGACGACGGCAACCACGTATTGTTCTATACTCTAGGCTTTGCAGTTGATTTTGGCAAGAGATATGCTGACGCAGCTCCAGCTGCCGCTCCGGCTCCTACAGGCTGCAAAGACGCAGATAACGACGGCGTATGCGATAATGTCGATAGATGCCCAGGCACACCTGCTGGTGTAGTTGTAGATGAATATGGTTGCGAGAAGGTTATTAGATTAAATTTGGGCGTAAATTTTGCTACAGATAGCTCAAAAATTTCCCCTGAGTTTATGAACCAGATCAAAAACGTAAGCGACGTGCTAGTGGCTCACCCTGATTACAAAGTAATTCTAGAGGGTCACACCGATAGCACCGGTTCGAATGCATATAATCAAAAGCTTTCCGAGCGCAGAGCTGCTGCAGTTGGAGGTGCGCTTAAGAGCTTCGGCGTAGATGCCAGTAGAATCACTACTGTAGGATACGGCGAGACTAAGCCTATCGCTACAAACGCTACTAAAGCAGGCCGCGCTCAAAATAGACGCGTTGATGCTAAATTTAGAAAATAATCTTTTCTAGATCCACATAAGCGGGGCTTCGGCTCCGCTTTTTTTATATCCAAATTAAATTTTAAAATGCCAAAATTCCAAACCACTCTGCTTTTCGATCTCGATGGTACGCTCATAGACTCCACGCCCGCGATACTGGATGGCTTTCACTACGCGTTTGCGCATTTGGGCGCTACAGAGCCTAGCGACGAAGCGATTAAAAGGCTTATCGGGTATCCTTTAGAAGTGATGTTTGAACGTCTAGGTGTGACGCGCGATGTGCAGAATTTCGTGCTCGCCTACAAACAGCGATATGCGCAGACTTTTTTAGATCAGACCGTTCTGTTAAGCGGTGCGTTCGAAGCGGTTCGTGCGGCGAGCGAGTTTGCAAACTTGGGTGTTGTGACGACCAAGACGTCGAAATTTTCTAAAATTTTATTGCAGCATCTGGGTATCGCGGAATTTTTCGGCACCATCGTCGGGCGAGAGGACGTGCAAGATCCCAAACCAAGCGCCGAACCGATTTTAAAGGCCCTCGAAAATTTAGGAATTTGCGGCGCGACCGCTAGCCAAAGCCCGCATGTGGCTCGCGGTAAAACTCACGACGCGACTGCCGATGAAAATACAAGCGTTGCTAGCAGGAACGCGATTTTGAGTGAAATTTCAGCACCTGATTTAAAGAGCCTTCCTGCGCTTGATCCTGATCCTAGCGAAGTTTACGAGCAAAATTTAAGCAGCATCGCGAGTCAAAATTCTGATAGAATTTCGTTTAAAAATTTAAGCGAAGTAAAGAGCGATAGACATGAGGCTGGCGATAATAGCCAAAAGAGCGGTGTCGACATTGAGGGCGAGAGCGATAAAGGTGGCGCGCGCGGCAGTAAAATTTATGATGCGCATGAGATAAATTCCACTCCTTGTTATGACAAAATTTGCAGTGACGAAATTCTGCCTTCTGTAAGCCAAAATATCTTTATGATCGGCGATACGTCGCTTGACGCCATCGCGGCAAAGTCGGCAGCGGTGCGAAGCGTGGGCGTAAGCTGCGGCTACGGCAGCGCCTCGGAGTTACGGGCGCATTTTGAGTTCGTATGCGCGGACGCAAAAGAGGCGGTTGAGCTGATACGCAAAATTTCATCTAAATTTTAGGCGCGACAAAGCGAAATTTTACCTAGTTTCGATGCACTATTTTTGTAAATACTTAGAAGTGAACCCGCGCCCGAAATTTAAAATTTCCAATTAATTTTTGAGTTTTAAACAGCACGCGATATGAATTTGCTCGTGCTATTTAGCTGGAAAGCAAGGCGCTTTCTAAGTGTTCAAACGATGCGTGGAGTTAAATTTCGCATATTTCTGCTCTGGTCTAGCAAAATAGCCTGTGCCATATAACGATATATGAGAGATTTCACTTTGTTCGTCGTGCTTGATTTGATTCGTCGAATGTTTGGTATTAACACAATGTATGAGAAAATTTTACCGCAGTCAAATTTTATGTAATTTCGCAATATCTTTTGAGCCTGCGAACGGCCTTTGCAAGAAATTTCATGTAAGCTTCGCGCCTAAATTTTGGTTTTGATTTTAGTTTAGACCCCATTTAGTAGCAATAAATTCTACGCTCCGCTTGAGGCAAGTATTTGACAGGCTTTTTGTGCGATCTTGCCGCAAGTCTATTTGACACTTATTTAGAGCGCTGTATTCAGGTTTTGTCGCAATCATGCTCGCTGCGGATTTTCGGTGCGATTTATAGCATTTAAGGCCGCGCCCGCGCCCAACGAGCACTAAACATATATGTTTTGAAGGCTTATATGCTAAAATTTCATCCTGCGACAAATAGCTCGCGAAGGCGTAAATATAGGATAAACTAGCCAAATTTTAAAATTTAGCTCCGCGGCGAGCAGCCATATTCTTTTATCAAAGCCTATGAAAGCAGCGTTAGCTTTTGCGTTTTAATTTTATCGTTTAGGCGCAGCAGGGCTTTAAATTTAATTAAAATTTTGCAAAATTTTAAAATTCCACCCGCTCTTATGCTTTTTTAAAGCAAAATTCTATAAAATACCGCTTCCGCAATGGGCTATCGTCTAATGGCAGGACAACAAACTCTGGATTTGTGAATATAGGTTCGACCCCTATTAGCCCATCCACTTAAATTTTTAATCCCCTTTATCATAGCTAGCGTTTGAAATTAATTTGCGCATCATTTTTGCAGATCATGGCAGCATTTGCCGGCTAAAGCAAATTGCGTTGAGCCATAAAATACGCAAAATTTTAGCGAGCTAATAAGTAAGTTGCCGCTTTAAAGCGGCGGATTATTTGATTTTTTCTTTGCCTTTGTAAGTGGCGATGCTTTGATACGAGCCGTCTTTTTTAAACGCTACCACGTCATAGACCTCGGGCTGAGAGCCTTGCTCCATACCTGGTGCTTCTAGTGGCATGCCAGGCACTGCTATGCCGATGACGTCTTTAGGCTTATTTTTTAGTAACGTGCGGATTTCGCCTACTGGCATATGTCCTTCGATTACATATCCGTCTATGATCGCGGTGTGGCAGCTAGCGAGCTCGAGCGGAAGCCCAAGCTCATTCTTCTTCTGAATAAGCGGCTCGTCAGCCAGCGAAATCATCTCGACTTCAAAGCCATTTTGCTCCATATATTTTGCCCAGTTATGGCAACAGCCGCAGCTCTCGCCGTGATATACCTTGACGTGTTCGCCCGCCACCGCATAGCTACCTAATGCCGCTAAAAGCGCACCTGCAAATAAAATTTTCTTCATATTTTACTCCAGTGATTAAAAGTCCTCGATTATACAATACGTATAGTAAATTTTTAAGAGCGAACCATATAACTCTAAGATTAAATTTGACGAAGCAGACCCGCTCGTAAGCCGAAATTTTACAAAATTTTAAAATTTCGGCGTCGCGGATAAGTTGGTTATAGGCACTGAGAGAGTGCTGATTTGATAGCGGATTTTGATACGTAGCCTTCCGAGTCGCTGGTAAGTGATACGTCGCAGCCTGGCTTATAGTTTTTCCAGGTGTAGATATTGCCATTGTCTTCGGTTGTCTTGATGGAGTCTGGCTGTTTATTCCATGCAGAAATTACTTGATTGATATGAAATGCATCGCTGCGATCTTTCGGCGCATTAGTCATGCCTGTGCTATCGGGCAAGGTCGTTTCGACCATATCGGTGGTGCCTGCGGTGGAGACCTCTTGGACTTTATCATTTACGCCGCCGATATTTGTTTTGCTGCTTTGGGATTTTGTTTGATTGCGTACTCCGCTTGGTTCGTTGGATATATTCCAGTTGGAACAACCGATAAAAAATACCGCTGCTACGAGCGCAGCTATTAAATTTCTCATAAAATTCTCCTTCAAAAATTTCGTTGCGATAGTAGCACATTTATCTTTAGTTTAAAATAAATCCGAGCCCTTGAAATTTGAAATTTCGTAGGAATTTTGCGAGGCGTTTCAGTAGGAATTTATAAAATTTCGGATAATATTCAAAGTTTAATACCAAACGGGCTTTTAAATTTTGCACGGCAAATGCCTTTTTGGCTACCAAATTTTAAAGGATTTTTGATGTATGCTATCATCAAACACGGCGGCAAGCAGTATAAGGTCGAAGAGGGCAACTACCTAAATTTAGACCATTTTAATGCTGAGCCGAAAGCAAAGCTCGAGCTTAGCGAAGTTTTAGCGCTAAACGACGGCGAGTTAAAGGTAGGAGCACCGTTCGTAAAGGGTGCCAAGGTGGTTTTGGAGGTCGTTTGCGAAGGCAAGGATAAAAAAGTCGTTATCTTCAAAAAACGCAGACGCAAAGATTCAAAAGTAAAACGCGGCTTCAGACGCCAATATACCCGCGTCAAAGTCGTTTCGATTAACGCATAAAGGATAGGAAATGGCACACAAAAAAGGTCAAGGTTCAACCCAAAATAATAGAGATAGTATCGGACGCCGCTTGGGTGTTAAAAAATTCGGTGGCGAGTTTGTGCGCGCGGGCAACATCATCATCCGCCAGCGCGGCACTGCGACGCACCCAGGCTGCAACGTAGGCATGGGCAGCGATCACACGATTTTCGCGCTGATCGACGGCGTCGTAAAATTTGAGCGAAAAGATAAAAACCGCAAAAAAGTATCGGTTTATCCGGCTGCGTAAATATCGCTAAATCTTCGGGGCGCAAGCCCCTCTTTTAAATAAAAATTCGAAAAATCGCTGTGAAATCGAAAGGTTTTTCTCACGCGAAAATTTCGTTATAAAACTCGCTACGACGAGATTTAAAATTTATCAAAAAATCACGAGTTAGAAATGATAGGCGCGCCGTTCCTCAGACTTTAAAGTTTAGCTCTAATTTTGAAATTTTACCGAATATTATTTGTGTAAATAATGGCGCATGGGGAATTATTTAAATTCTAAAGGGATTAGCTATGATAAAAATAGACAAAAGCGAAATTTTAAAATATCTCGTAAACAACATAATAGACAAAGACCTATTAAGAGGTATAAACGCCCTTATCGACGAAAGTATTAAGTCATTAAAAATCGAGATAGACGGTAATAAAATTAGTCCGAGCGACGCGGAAAAAATCGTGAAAGATATACAAAGTAGCGATAAATTTAAAAGCTTGATAGGTGAAGCCGCGAAAAAGAACCAAGCATCCATCAAATCAGGTGGTGGATTTTGGTTCGGTGCTGTCGTAGCAGGAGCGATAGCTTATGGCGGATACGATATATTTTTGGAGCGTTATTCAATAGATGAAGAATACTCTTTTATCTCTAAGTGCGTCGGCGAGCAGGGTGAGGAGTATAAAAAAGACTATTGCGTTAAGCAACTAAAAAAGTGTTTAAAGGACGATAAAAAGATTCGCGAATGTTCTCGCGGATTGTCGGGTCGCTAGAAGCGGCGATCGATTTGTGATCACGCCATATCCATATTCAACGGGCTATGTATCGCTTGGCTCGTTCGTATCACCAAAAGCTATTTTTGAGCCCTCTTGTATATTTTCGCAAATTTCATCGCCTAAAATTTTTCTCTCGAAGCTATCGTCTATAAGCGTCTTATAGCGTTTAAGCTTTTTGTATTCATCGCTATCAAGCAGGAATTTATAAATTGCTTTTAATTTATCCGCCATTTTTTGCGAGCTTAAATTTTCGTTTTTAACTCTTTGCATGAGCTTTTCGTATGATTTTGCTCGTTTTTTTAAATAGCTTTCGTCATCTGAATTTTCGTCGAATTCTACAAATTCTATTAAAAAATTCGTCAATCCAAGCCTTATCTGACTAACTCCATTTCGTATATCGTCCACTAGCTCTTTGCATTTTCTATCATAATTTTCTGTCGCCATTTGTCGCCGAACCTTTCTGTAAAATTACGCTAATTATATCAAAATCTTACGGAAAGGAGGTGATTAAAATGAATACGTCAGATATGAGCCAGGACGAGCTTGATTTGTGGTCGAATATAAATAATCCAAACAATGATGCCGATATGGACGATTGGGCGGATGCGCATAATCCAAATAACGATGATTATTTGGGTGATGACGACGAGAATGAGTGATTTTATAGTTGTGACCGGTTAAATTTATATAGGTCGCCAAATTTGCGTCAAAAGCCGGATTAGGCTTATAAAGGAGAAATGATGGCAAAATCTGGAGTTAGGCCGCCAAATGGTCCGAGTACTACAGGTAATCCAAGCGGTAAAGGTCGCGGAAATAATCCGCCAAAAAAATAAATATTCTCCTCCTTCGGGGGGAGATAAATTTAAGGAAAGAGTATCATTTCGAGGACTGCGATTTTACGCCGCTTGTCGCAAAGTTTGAAAATCTAGACAAAATAACTTTAGGTTTTGGGAACAAAAAGACCAAACGATCGGTAAAAGACACATATCTAAATTTTGTTTTGCTAGATCGCTAAGTAGATAAAATTTTGTAATCTTGTAGATATCATTGCATTTAAAGAAAAGTGCGGCAACGACGGCTATACTAGCAACGCTAAAATAGTAAATTTTTACAAAGGAATGGACGTAAGGTAAGTCCTGTTGATTACGGCCCTTTCGTCTTGAAAAGATTTTTATGAAAGAAATACTTAAATTTTTAAGATTAAGATTAAACTACGGCTTTAAAAGCGATCTTGCTGTAGTTTTAGTAATTTTGGATATAATCGCCCTTAAAAACTAAGGTAAAAAATGTTCATAGACAGCGTAAAATTTAGCGTCAAATCAGGGGGCGGCGGCGCAGGTTGCGTCAGCTTCCGCCGCGAAAAATTCGTCATCTCAGGCGGTCCCGACGGCGGCGACGGCGGCGACGGCGGCGACGTGTATTTTAGGGTCGATAAAAACTCCCACACTCTCTCATCCTACAAGGGCAAGCGGGAGTTTAAAGCGCAAAACGGCGCGCCCGGCGAGGGTCGCAAAAAGACGGGCAAAAGTGGTGAGGATCTCTATCTTATCGTGCCTCCCGGCACCAGCGTTTACGACGAGGATAGCGGCGAGCTGGTGCTTGATATGCTAAATGACGGCGAGACGAGGCTGTTTTTAAAAGGCGGCAAAGGCGGGCTTGGCAACGTGCACTTTAAAAGCTCGATCAACCAAGCCCCCGAATACGCGCAAAAAGGCCTAGAGGGGCAGACGCGCGAGGTGAGACTAGAGCTAAAACTCATCGCCGACGTGGGGCTCGTAGGCTTTCCAAACGTCGGCAAAAGCACGCTAATCTCGACCGTCTCAAACGCCAAACCTCAGATCGCAAACTACGAGTTTACCACGCTCACGCCAAAGCTCGGCCTCGTCGAGGTGGACGAATACAGCGGCTTTGTCATGGCCGATATCCCTGGCATCATAGAGGGGGCTAGCGAGGGGCGCGGGCTTGGCGTGCAGTTTTTAAAACACGTCGAGCGCACTAAAATTTTGCTTTTTATGCTCGATCTTGCAAACTACCGCAGCCTTGAGGAGCAGTTTGACGCGCTGAGGGCCGAGACGGCGAAATTTTCAGAGGGACTTGCAAAAAGAGACTACGCGATCGCTCTAACTCGCGCGGACGCGGCCGAAAATTTGCAGGAAAAATTTGACGCATTTTTAGCGCATTTGGGACTCGCGGGTGCGGCTGACGAGATAAAATTTAAACAAGATATTTATGAGTTTAACTCCGCTAAGCCGTTTTTTGTAATGCCGATATCTTCGGCGACGGGACAAAATATAAACGAGCTAAAATTTAACCTGCTTGAACTGCTTAAAAAGGAGCTGTAGGCTGCGGTAAAAGTTGCGCCGTAGAGGGCTTTTGCGAACGCAGGCCTTAAGCGTGCCCGCATATGCGGGTAAATTTTATGTTTACCGCTTGCAAATGTCGCAAAAAGATAAAATTTAAGAAGGCGAAATGAATAAAATTTTTATTCTAGTATTTCTATGCTTCGGCGCATACGGCTGCGATCCCGCCGATCCGGTGCCGAATTTTATGGACTTTAACGACAAGGATCGTGGCGGCGTGCTGAGTTTGCAGGAGTGGATGGCGAGCGAGGTGTCGTCTGGGCTGAGAGTAGAGCTAAATCTGCGCTCGGGCCCTGAATTTAAGAGGTTGGACGCTAATCGTGACGGCAAGATTAGCCTGGATGAGTTAGGGGCGAAACCGTCTACAAAGATTTATTGGTCCGAAGATCCGTGCGCTTTTTGGCCTTGGCCAGACGGATCCGAGGATAAAAATCAATCCACCGTCAAATAAGGCGCGAAAAACGAATGATGCGGCCTTTTGCGCGGAGTTTGGTTTGTGCGATGCGTATAAATTTTACTTCCCGCGAGCGGGTACGAACCGGTTTTACTCCGCGGTCTGCGTAAAATTTATTTCGAGCATGATTAGCGCCTGCATGATCGCTCGCGCCGTGATTTGGCTAAATTTAAAGGAAAAGAATGAATATAGTTTTTATGGGAACGCCCGAGTATGCGGCTAAAATTTTACGCGCGCTTGCGGAGGCAAAATTTGAGATCGCGGCCGTATTTACGCAGCCAGATAAACCCGTCGGCAGGAAGCAAATTTTAACTCCGAGCGAGGTTAAAGTTTATGCGCAGCAATGTCTGCCCACCGTGCCGATATTTCAGCCTGCGACACTCAAAGACGAGGCGGTCGCAGCGCAGATAAAAGAGCTAAAGCCTGATTTTATCGTGGTTGCCGCATACGGTAAAATTTTGCCACAGGCCGTCCTTGATATTGCGCTTTGCATAAACTTGCACGCTTCGATCCTGCCAAAATACCGCGGCGCGAGCCCCATCCAAAGTGCGCTACTAGCGGGCGAGAAGCAGACGGGAGTGACGGCGATGCTGATGGATGCGGGGCTTGATACGGGCGATATGCTTGATTTTGCCTACACGCCTTGCGAGGATAAAATGGCGGCGCAGCTGTTTGACGAGCTCGGGGATCTCGCGGGCGAGCTTATAGTACGAGTGCTACGAAATTTTGCAAATTTGACGCCGCTTAGGCAGGACGATGCGCAGGCTACGCACTGCAAAAAAATAGCAAAATCCGACGGCCTTTTTAGCTTTGATGAAAAAGCAGGGCAAATTTATAATAAATTTCGCGCATTAATGCCATGGCCGGGGATTTATCTAGTTAGCGGGCTAAAAATTTTGGATTTAGAAATCATGCGCGAATTTTGCGGGCGTAAATTTGAACGCGCTGGCGAAATTTTAAGCGTCGACAAGCTTGGCTTTGGCGTTGCATGCAGCGAGGGCGCGGTTAAGATCATAAAGGTGCAAGAGTCCGGTAAAAAGCCCGTAGACGCTAGCGCGTATCTAAACGGCAAGCGCCTTGGTATCGGCGATATAGCTTTGTAATATGAGTAGAGTAACGGTAGCAAGCGCGCCACAACGTCAAATTTATCAGTAAATTTAAAAGGAATAAAATTTGAGAATAGAGTTCGCAGATAGCGTCCCATCTACGCAAAAAGTTTTGGTCGAAGGGCTGCGAAACGGCGAAATACAGCCGCCTTTTGCGCTAGTGGCAAAGGAGCAGACACAAGGTATCGGCAGTAGAAACAACACGTGGAGCGGGCTGGAGGGTAATCTATTTTTTTCGTTTTGCATGAGCGAGACGGCGCTGCCCGGCGATCTAAAAGGCGAGTCAGCATCGATTTACTTTTCGATGATAATGCGCGAAGTGCTCGCGGCTCGCGGCTCTCAAATTTGGCTAAAATGGCCGAACGATTTTTACGTCGACGACAAAAAAATCGGCGGAACTTTGACGACGAGAGTCGGCGAAATTTACGTTTGCGGCATGGGTATAAATCTAAAAAACGCGCCCGAAAACGCCGGAATTTTAGATATAGACGTAAGTCCTAGCGTTGCGGTCGGAGAGTTTTGCAAGCAGCTACAAACGGCTCCGTCATGGGCGGAAATTTTTAAAAAATTTGAGAGCGAATTTGAAAAATCAAGAGAATTTATCACGCACTTTGAGGGCGAAGAGGTGTCACTCAAATACGCAAAACTCCTATCTGACGGCTCTTTGGATATAGATGGACGAAGGGTTTTTTCGCTCAGATAAATTTGCTTAAATTTGACGTAAAATTTAATATTTTTACAAAATATCGGCGGGGACGAGCCGCGAAATTCTTTCAGAAATTTTAAAGCCGAAACTAAACTTGGACAAAGTAAGTTTTTTGTAAAATTAATCAATTAAAAAACAAAAAAATTGGAAAATTCTCATGTGTGAAATTATAACTATCGCAAACCAGAAAGGCGGCGTCGGAAAGACGACTACGGCGGTAAATTTGGCTGCATCGCTAGCGGTAGCCGAAAAAAAAGTCCTACTCATTGACATCGATCCGCAAGCAAATGCGACAACTGGAATGGGCTTTAGTAGAAACGACTACGAATATAATATATATCACGTACTCACCGGCCGCAAAAAGCTGTCTCAAATAGTGCTAAAAACCGAGATACCGACGCTTTTTCTAGCGCCTTCAAACATCGGTCTCGTAGGCATCGAGCAAGAACTAAGCGAACAAAACAAAGACTATCAAAAGATACTAAAAAGTAAGATCGAAGAGGTCGAGGGGCAGTATGATTTCATTATAATCGATAGTCCTCCGGCGCTGGGCAGCATCACCGTAAACGCACTAAGCGCTAGCGATAGCGTGATAATCCCGATACAGTGCGAATTTTACGCATTAGAGGGACTTGCGCAAATTTTAAATACGGTAAAAATCATCAAAAAAACCATAAATCCGAAGCTAAATATCAAAGGATTTTTGCCGACTATGTACAGTTCGCAAAATAACCTCGCCAAGGAAACCGTGGCAAATTTAAAGCAGCATTTTGAAAATAAACTGTTTAAAAACAAGGATATGGGCGATGAATTCGTAATAGTACCGCGAAACGTAAAGCTTGCCGAAAGCCCGAGCTTTGGTAAGCCAGTAATTTTATACGACATAAAATCACCCGGCTCGGTAGCGTATCAAAATTTGGCATGCTGTATTTTAGGATAACGAATGGCTAAAAAAGGCGGACTAGGGCGCGGACTAGAAGCGATTTTGGGTGATGTAGAGCTAGCGTATAAAGCTGAAATAAACGAAGGTAACAGCGAAATAATAAAAGAAATAGACCTTGAGTTGATTACCGAAAACCCGTATCAGCCGCGTAAAAATTTCGACGAAACTGCGTTAAGAGAGCTTAGCGAAAGTATCAAAAGACACGGACTCATCCAACCGATCATCGTCATAGAAAAAGACGGCGGATATATGCTGATCGCGGGTGAGAGGAGATTTCGCGCGACCAAACTGCTTGGCGAAAGCAAGATAAAGGCCATAGTCGCCGACATCGAGAGCCAAAGCCTGCGCGAACTAGCGCTCATAGAAAATATCCAAAGAGAGGACCTAAATCCGATTGAGCTTGCAAATTCTTATAAAGAGCTCATAGACGAATATAAAATTACTCAGGACGGACTTGCAAACATCATCCACAAAAGTAGGGTTCAGATAACAAATACCATGCGGCTTTTGAGTCTTAGCGCCGTGACGCAGGAGTACATAAAAGAGGGCAAACTAACGCAAGGACACGCCAAGGTCATCGTGGGGCTTGAGCCAAACGATGAAAAAACAGCGGTCGATACTATCATCGGGCAGCGCCTTAGCGTGCGCGAGACGGAAAATTTGGTCAAAAATCTAAAAAATAAATTACCGCCTAAAGCTGCACTTAAGTTAGATGAAAGATATCTAGAAAGACTAACAAATTTAAAAGAGATTTTTTCTAAAATTGACGTACCGGTTAAGATAAAAGGCAAAAAAATCACTATCGAATTTGATGACATAGCTGATATCGATAGGCTAATAAACAAGATAAAATAAAAATATTTATTTAAATTTAGCTTGTTTTATCCTTTTTTTTTGTAAAATAAGCGCGATTTTATTATGCTTAAGAAAATATTAAACTTTAAGGAGATTTGATGTTGGAAATTAATTTGCCGTTAGTCGTCCTAACGGCAGTTATTTTTCTAGGGCTTATCGCCGTTTTAAATTCCATCCTTTACAAGCCTCTACTTAAATTTATAGACGCTAGAAACGATGCGATAAAAAACGACGAAGAGAGCGCTAGTAAAAATACGAGCGATCTTGGCGTGTACGAAGCGCAGATAGAACAGCTCATAGCCGCTGCAAGAAGCGAGGCGGGCAAAATAAAGCAAGAGGCTATCAATGCCGCAAAAGACGCGGCCGCTAAGATAGTCAGCGAAAAGCGCGGAGTTTTGGAGGCTGATTATGACGCATTTATCCAAAATTTAAACTCTCAAAAGAGCGATTTTAGAGCTGATTTGCAGCAAAAACTACCTGAACTTCAAGCTGCTTTAAAAGCAAAACTCGCAAGGATTTAATATGAAAAGCAAAATTTTACTTTTATTATGTCCTTTTGTTTTAATGGCGGACGGCGGATACGACATCGTGCCTAGAACGATAAACTTTATCGTTTTTGCTGCGATTTTGTATTATTTTATAGCAAACCCTATCAAAAATGCCTACAAGGGAAGAATTGCCGGTATCGCGGCAAGACTTGATAATATCGAGCAAAAACTAAAAGATTCAAAAGCCAAAAAAGACGATGCTCTAAGGCGCGTAGAAGAGGCAAAAGCAAATGCCGCTAGCTTAGTAGAAACCGCTAGAAAAGAGGCTGTTTTGATCTCAGAGCGCATCAAAGAAGAGACTAGACAAGAGGTCGCAAATTTGGAAAAAAGCTTCCAAGATCAAAAAGAATTTGAAAAAAGACGCATGGTTAAGTCTGTCGTGGGCGAAATTTTAAATGAAATTTTTGCAAGCGACAGCGTCAAAATGGATCAAAGCGAGCTTATCAATATCATGCTTAAAAGGGTCGGCTAATGAAAGAACTTATCGCAAAAAAATACGTAAAAGCCCTAGTTAGCGACCTTAGCAAAGATGAGTTTAATAGCTTTACCGCCAAGCTACAAGAGATCGCAAACGCATTTGCAAATGAAAAATTTCAAAATATCATCGTTTCGCCGAATTTAAAAAATAGTCAAAAAGCTGATTTTGTTCTATCTTTAGTCGGTGAGGCGGATCAGAAATTTGTAAATTTCATAAAACTACTCGGCGAAAATAAAAGACTTGATATTTTGCCTAATATCGTTTCAGAGCTTTTAGCGCAAAAATCAAAAATGGATAATGTTTTTTACGGCAAAATTTACGGCGGCTCGCAGATCAGTCAGGCTCAAATTTCAGAGCTTGAAAGCAGCTTTTCTAAGAGATTTAACGCAAAAATCATTTTAGAGCCGGTAAAAAGCGACTACAACGGCATCAAGATCGAACTAGACGATTTGGGCGTGGAGGCTAGCTTTTCGGTAGATAGGCTAAAAGCCCAAATGAGCGAATACATATTAAAAGCAATATAAAGGAGAAAAAGCGTGAGTGCAAAAATAAAAGCAGATGAAATCAGCGCCATCATCAAGGAAAGGATTGAAAATTTTAGCCTTAACGTTGATGTGAACGAGACGGGCAAAGTTATATCCGTGGCCGACGGCGTTGCTAACGTTTACGGCCTAAAAAACGTTATGGCTGGCGAGATGGTCGAGTTTGAGAACGGCGAAAAAGGCATGGCTCTAAACCTAGAGGAAAGTAGCGTCGGTATCGTTATTTTGGGTAAAACGGACGGCATCAAAGAGGGATCAAGCGTAAAACGCCTAGCTAAGCTTTTACGCGTTCCTGTGGGCGATGCTTTGATAGGCCGCGTTGTAAATTCACTCGGCGAGCCGATAGATGCTAAAGGCCCGATCGAAGCTAGCGAGACTAGATTTGTCGAGGAAAAAGCAAAAGGTATCATGGCCAGAAAGAGCGTTCACGAACCGCTTCAAACTGGTATCAAGGCTATCGACGCGCTAGTACCGATCGGCCGTGGACAACGCGAGCTCATCATCGGCGACCGCCAAACCGGTAAAACTACCGTCGCGATAGACACCATCATCAACCAAAAAGGTCAAGACGTTATTTGTATCTACGTAGCGATCGGACAAAAACAATCAACGGTCGCTCAAGTCGTTAAAAAGCTAGAAGAGTATGGTGCTATGGAGTACACTATCGTCGTAAATGCAGGCGCTTCCGACGCTGCTGCACTTCAGTACCTAGCTCCTTATGCTGGCGTAACAATGGGTGAATATTTCAGAGATAACTCTCGTCACGCCCTAATCATCTATGACGATCTTTCAAAACACGCCGTCGCATACCGCGAAATGAGCTTGATTCTTCGTAGACCGCCGGGCCGCGAAGCGTATCCTGGCGACGTTTTTTATTTGCACTCTCGTTTGCTAGAACGCGCATCTAAGCTAAATGATAAGCTAGGTGCAGGCTCCCTAACAGCTCTTCCTATTATCGAGACACAAGCGGGCGACGTTTCGGCGTATATTCCGACAAACGTTATTTCTATTACCGATGGTCAAATTTTCCTTGAGTCTGACTTATTTAACTCAGGTATCCGCCCTGCGATCAACGTCGGTCTTTCGGTTTCTCGCGTCGGCGGTGCGGCCCAGATAAAAGCGACCAAGCAAGTTTCTGGAACATTGAGACTTGACCTTGCGCAATACCGCGAGCTTCAAGCGTTTGCACAGTTTGCGAGCGACCTAGACGAGAGTTCGAGAAAACAGCTCGAGCGCGGTCAAAGGATGGTCGAGGTATTAAAACAGCCTCCTTACAGCCCGCTAGCCGTTGAAAAGCAAGTCGTTATTATCTTTGCCGGTACGAAAGGCTACTTAGATGATATCCCGACTGTAGCGGTTACAAAATTTGAAGCTGAGCTTTATCCTTATATTGAGGCGAAGTATCCTGAAATTTTCGAGCAAATTCGAACCAAAAAAGCACTTGACAAAGAGATCGAGGAGCTTTTGCATAAGGCGCTAAAAGACTTTAAAGCGACGTTTGCCGCTAACTAAGGCTAGAATATGTCAAATTTAAAAGATATAAAACGAAAGATCAAGAGCGTCCAAAACACTCAAAAGACGACGCGCGCGATGAAGCTGGTATCTACGGCTAAACTTCGCAAGGCTGAAGAAGCAGCTCGTCACTCTAGGGTTTATGCGCTCAAGATCAACGAGGTTTTATCTGAAATCGCCTATAAGATCAATCAATATCGCTCCGTAAACGCCGAGAGTAAATTTTTCGACGTTAAGGAGAATATCGAGAAGGTCGATATTATATTCGTTACCGCAGACAAGGGTCTTTGCGGCGGTTTTAATATTCAGACCATCAAAACCGTTAGAAATATGATTAACGAATTTAAGGCGAAAAAAGTAAAGATAAGACTTCGCGCGGTAGGTAAAAAAGGTATAGAATTTTTTAGCTTCCAGGGTATAAATTTGCTTGAAAAATATGTCGGCGTGAGCTCGTCTCCAACCTATGAGAAAGCTCAAAATATCATAAAAGACGCGATAGACGACTTTATAAGCGGTGTGACTGATAAAGTTATTTTGGTACATAACGGCTATAATAATATGATCTCGCAGCAAATTCGCATAAACGACATCGTTCCGGTCGAGCCGCCGAAACTCGTCGAAGTGGAGACGAATTCTTTGATGGAATTTGAGCCGAGCGACGACGGTAAAATTTTAAACGAACTACTTACTAAGTATTTCGAATATAGTATGTACTACGCTTTAGTAGATAGTCTTGCGGCTGAGCACAGCGCCAGAATGCAGGCAATGGATAATGCGACCAACAACGCCAAAGAGCGCGTCGCGCAGCTAAAACTATCGTATAACAAGGCTCGCCAAGAGTCTATCACCACTGAGCTTATCGAGATCATCAGTGGCGTCGAATCAATGAAATAATTAAGGAGTATGGATGAAAGGTATCATTTCTCAGGTAATGGGTCCGGTAGTCGACGTCGATTTCACGGATTATTTACCCAAGATCAACGAAGCCGTCGAAGTAAATTTCGAGGTTGAGGGCAAGCAAAATAGACTCATACTAGAGGTTGCCGCACACCTTGGCGATAACCGCGTAAGAACGATCGCCATGGATATGAGCGAAGGTTTAACCAGAGGCCTTGAGGCTACGGCTCTTGGTGCGCCTATTAGCGTTCCGGTTGGCGAAAAAGTTTTAGGCAGAATTTTCAACGTCGTCGGCGATCTAATCGACGAAGGCGAAGGTGTAGAATTTGACAAAAAATGGTCTATTCACCGCGATCCTCCGCCGTTTGAAGAGCAAAGCACAAAAAGTGAAATTTTTGAAACAGGCATAAAGGTAGTTGACCTTTTGGCTCCTTATGCAAAGGGAGGTAAGGTTGGACTATTCGGCGGTGCCGGCGTTGGCAAAACGGTTATTATCATGGAGCTTATCCACAACGTTGCATTTAAACACAGCGGTTACTCTGTATTTGCAGGTGTTGGCGAGAGAACTCGCGAAGGAAACGACCTTTATCACGAGATGAAAGAAAGTAACGTTTTGGACAAAGTCGCCTTGTGCTACGGCCAGATGAACGAGCCACCAGGGGCAAGAAACCGTATTGCTCTAACAGGTCTAACGATGGCTGAGTATTTCCGCGACGAGATGGGACTTGACGTTTTGATGTTTATCGACAATATCTTCCGTTTCTCTCAGTCGGGTGCAGAGATGTCGGCGCTTCTTGGACGTATCCCGTCTGCTGTTGGTTATCAGCCGACTTTGGCAAGCGAAATGGGTAAATTCCAAGAGAGAATTACATCAACTAAAAAAGGCTCAATTACTTCGGTTCAGGCTGTTTATGTCCCTGCAGACGACCTTACCGACCCAGCTCCTGCGACCGTTTTCGCACACCTTGATGCGACTACCGTTCTAAACAGAGCTATCGCGGAAAAGGGAATTTATCCTGCGGTCGATCCGCTTGATTCGACATCAAGAATGCTCGATCCTCAAATTTTGGGCGGTGAGCACTATAAAGTAGCTCGCGGCGTGCAGGCGGTTTTACAAAAATATAAAGACCTCCAAGACATCATCGCTATCCTTGGTATGGACGAGCTTAGCGAAGAAGATAAGGTCACAGTTGACCGCGCTAGAAAGATAGAGAGATTTTTATCTCAGCCGTTCTTCGTTGCCGAGGTATTTACGGGAAGCCCTGGTAAATACGTAAGTCTTGAGGAGAATATTGCTGGCTTTAAGGGAATTTTGGAAGGTAAATATGATGATTTGCCGGAAAATGCATTTTATATGGTAGGAAACATCGACGAGGCGATAGCAAAAGCTGAAAAACTTAAAGCCTAAATTTAAAGGAAAAAGTAATGAATAAATTACATTTAGAAATCGTTACGCCTGAGGGTTTAGTGTTTTCAAACGATATCAAAAGCGTAGTTTTGCCTGGTAGTGAGGGTGAGTTCGGGGTTTTGCCCGGACACGCTTCGCTTATTTCGCTTTTGAAAGCCGGCGTTATAGACATCGAGAGCGAAGATAAAAGCCATGATGCCGTCGCGATAAACTGGGGATATGCCGAGATAAACGAGGGTAAGGCGACCATCCTTGCCGACGGTGCCGTTCACGTGTCTGGAAATTCCGAGAGCGAGATAGCAAATTCATTGCAAAAGGCGAAGGATCTGATCGCTAGCATGAGTAGCGAAAATAACGCTATGGCCGCTGCCGTAGCAAAACTAGATAGTATGGCTCGGACAAGATAGTGGCTGGGCTTGATATTTTTTTGAACTACTTATCAAGAAGTAGTTTTATTACTATATTCGTACTTAGTTGGCTCTCTTTTTATTTCATAATAAGCCTTACCATACTTTTATCTCGTATGGCAGGGCTTAGCTCTTGGCAAAAAAAAGAACAAAATGCTCTTGAGTCGTTATTAATGGGCGGGTCTAAACATGTTTTAAACGAATCCATTTTAAAACGGTTTATAAGTGGCTCGATATCTAGAGAGAAGCTCTCGGTCGCCGTTAGTATCGCTGAGCGAAATGCAACTAGTGGCATTACTTGGCTTAGTATTATTGCTTCTACATCGCCTTTTATCGGACTTTTCGGCACGGTTGTTTCTATCTTGGAGACCTTTTCTCAGCTTGGTCAAGGCGGAGGAAATTCGTCGTTAGGAGTTATTGCTCCAGCTATTAGTGAGGCTCTCGTGGCTACCGGAGCAGGTATATTTGTAGCGATTCCCGCTTATACGTTTAGCTTGCTTATCAAACGAAAAGCGTATGAGCTCATGGGTGTCATCAGGCGTGAAGTCGATATCCTAGTAACGCTTAAAGAAGATCAATGATAAATCTCGACGAAACTCCGGAGCTAAACATAACTCCACTTGTGGATATCATGCTTGTTTTGCTGGCGATCCTTATGGTTACGACGCCTACTATCGTTTATGAGGAGCAAATTTTGCTACCGGACGGCTCAAAAACTAAAACATCCTCGGCTCAAAAAAAAGATTTGACTGTTATCGTTGATGCCACAAAAAAGGTTAGAATAGATCAAAATACCATGAATTTGCGCGAACTTCCTGACAATATAGTGCTTATCGGGGCAAAATACGATAAAAACTCGCCTGTTTATATTAAGGCCGACAAAAGCCTCATATACGATGATGTGATGTTTGTTTTAAAGAGTGTAAAAAACGCAGGCTTTACAAAGGTGGCGCTCCAAACTAATGGATAAATTTGATCTCAAATTTAACACTTCCGGTTACTTCTTACTATCGGCTTTTCTTTACCTTTGTATCATAAGCGGTATTTTTATTAAGCTTACTTATTTTAAAGAAGAGCC
Source organism: uncultured Campylobacter sp. (assembly GCF_937921625.1). GTDB lineage: Bacteria > Campylobacterota > Campylobacteria > Campylobacterales > Campylobacteraceae > Campylobacter_B. The sequence continues at coordinate 45,204 of NZ_CAKZTI010000013.1, forward strand.
GAAAAAATACACCGATACTAAAGATGCTTTTATGGATATTATGATAGTTGAGCGCGAGCCCGACATCACCGTAAAAGCACCTGAGCCTAAAAAAGAGATTGTAAAAGAGGAAAAACCTCAACCGGTAAAGGAAGAGGTTAAAAAAGAAGAGCCAAAGCCGGACACTACAAACAAGCCGCCTGAACCGGATCCTGCACCGCCAAAACCTGAAGAAAAAAAAGTTGAAGAGCCAAATTTAAAGGATTTATTTGGCAGTATCGACACCTCTAAACTAAAAGAAGATAAGGTTGTTAAGAAAAAAGAGCAACCAAAAGAGCAAAGTCGTAAAAAACCGGAAAAAGCCCAGATAACTAGCCAGCAAAAAAAAGCTAGCGACGTTATAAATGCGCTTACCTTAGATCAGGTTGCCAAGACTCCAAAGTCGCAAATGACAGGCGAATATAACGAATACTTCGGTATGATTAGTAGAATTTTGCAGAGTAAATGGAGTGCTTATAAGGCTGATTCTACTGATGAGGCGGAGGTTGAGATCGTCATTGGCATTGATGGATCGTTTAGTTACGATATAAAAAAGTTATCATATAATAGCGAATTTAATAACAAAGTTAGGGATTTCTTGCAAAGTATGACTTTTGAGAAATTTCCGCCGCCTACCCAGATAGGCAGAGCTGTTAGGCTCGGAACCAAACTAGAAGACAAACTAGAATAATGGAGGAAAAATGAAGAAAATTTTACTTTTTCTTGCTTTTACCAGTTGGCTTTTTGCCGTTGATGCAACTATTTCGGTCGTCAACAAAGGCTTAGCCCTACCAAAAATCGTGCTTCAAGATGCGACAACGGCCGTCGGCGATCAGGCTTTTAAAAGCAAATTTCATAAAATCATGTTGGGCGACTTGAAGGTCAGCTCTGATTTTGAGGTTGTGGACGAATATATCGCCAGTAGCTATGAGGGCGACTCGAACACGAACGTTATGAGCGAAAAAGGCGCGCAGCTTATATTTAGATACGCGCTTGAGGGCTCTGCAAACTCGCCTCTAACCCTCAGGGTTAAGCTAGTTAATGCAAAAACGGCGACTACTCAGTACGAGAAAATTTACAATATGAACGACGGGGCAAAGTATCCGTTTATCGCACACAAAGCGATAGTTGAGCTCATTAACGAGCTAAAAATGCCGCCTGTAAACTGGATGGAAAAATTTATCATTTTTGCTAAAGGAACGGGCTCTAAGCAAAGTGAGATCGTCATAGCCGACTACACTTTGACGTACCAAAAAGTACTTGTTCGCGGCGGTTTGAATATATTTCCTAAATGGATAGGAGCTGATCAGAGCGCGTTTTACTACTCTGATTACAGCGGTAAAAACTTAGTTCTTTATAGATACGATGTTGCAAGCGGCCAAAAAACTAAAATTTTAGATAGTAAGGGAGGTATGCTAATAGCCTCTGATGTTAGTCAAAACGGAGATAAAATTTTGCTAACTATGGCCCCACAAGATCAGCCTGATATCTATATATATGATCTAAATTCAAAAAGGCTTTCTCAGGTAACCAACTATAGCGGTATAGACGTTAACGGCAACTTCGTCGACGGCGATAGACGCGTAGTTTTCGTTTCCGATAGACTCGGCTATCCTAACGTATTCGCGCAAAACGTCGATGGAAGCGGTTTTGAGCAGTTGGTATATCACGGCAAAAACAACAACTCCGTTAGTACCTATCAAAACTATATAGTTTATTCTAGCAGAGAAGACGGCAAGAGTAGCTTTGGAACGAGAGATTTTAACATTTATATGATATCTACGCAGACTGACTACATTAGGCAACTAACCGCAAGCGGTAAAAATTTATACCCTAGATTTTCTAGCGACGGGCAAAGCGTAGTGTTTATAAAAGAGCTTGGAGGCCAGAGTTCTCTTGGCATAATTCGCGTAAATGAGAACAAAAGTTTCCAATTTCCGTTAAAAATCGGCAAAATTCAGTCGATTGATTGGTAATATTTAGTAAATTTTATGATATAATCACGTTAAATTTCTATAAAAGGATGAAAATGAAAAAAGTAGTTTTAACTTCTGCTGCTATTGCGGCTTTATTGTTGAGCGGTTGTAGCTCTAAAAACCCTGAAGTTGATATGAGCGCTGACGCTAATCAAAATATGGGCGGTATGAACTCAAGCGATAACATGATGAGTGATAGCGAGAGATTGCAACAATTAATCTCAAGCATTGAAGGTCAAGTTCAAACTGTATACTTTGACTTTGACAAATTTAATATCAAAGGCGACATGCAGTCTGCTATCAACACAAACGCAGGTCTATTTAATCAATCAGAGGCTCAAGCTCTTTCTGTAAAAGTAGAGGGTAACTGCGACGAATGGGGTACAGATGAGTATAACTATGCACTTGGTCTAAAAAGAGCAAAAGCTGCTAAAGACGCTCTTGTAAAACAAGGTGTTGCTGCTGATAGAATCACAGTTGTAAGCTATGGCGAAAGCAATCCTGTTTGCACAGACAAAACAAAAGCTTGCGACGCTCAAAACAGACGCGCTGAATTCAAAGTTCTTCCATAATTAAGTTTATGACGAATTTAAAAACTTTCGTGGCTCTTTTTATAGGAGCCACCCTCTCTTATTCCGCTTCCAGTGAAATTTCAGTATTTGATGCTGGGAATTTAGATAGCTCGAGTCCCTACGGTTTGACTGATAACGAAAAAACTTTTCTAAAAAACAAGCAAAACGTAGAAAATTTAAGTAGAAATATGGGCGACGTTGAGTCAAATTTAAATGCTATGCAAGAGCGCTTAGAAGGCTTGCAGAGCGTACTAGACGGACTGAACTCAAGAATGTCTAGGATAGAAAAAAGACTAAACGATATCGAAGGAAACGACGGAAATTCTACAGCAAAAAGCGATTTTGACGAGCTTAAAAAATACGTAGAAGAAAGCCGAAAAATACAAGAGACCAACAACGCAAAAATCACCAAAGCCCTTAAAGATATGGGCGCTTTGATAGATAAGAGCAACGCCGCACCTGCTGCCACAAAAAAAAACGATGAAGACAAGCCGGTAGCTAGCAGTAGCCCAGCCGCTGCTGAGTCGCAAGCTCCGAAAATTGATTTTACCAAGCAAAAAAATCAAGACGTAGCAAGCGAAGCCAAAAAGCTATTTGACGCAGGTAAGCTCGATGATGCAAAGGCTAGATACGAGTATCTTTTAAGCAAAGATCATAAGCCTGCAATGGCGAATTTTTATCTCGGTGAGATAGCGTATCAGCAAAAAGCTTACAACAACGCCATAAAATACTACCAGCAAAGTATCCAGCTCTACGACAAGGCCGAGTATACACCAAAGCTTCTTTATCACACTGCTATTAGCTTTGATAAGATAAAAGACACGGCAAGTGCAAATAAATTTTACAAAGCGCTAAAACTAGGCTATCCGGACAGTAAAGAAGCCAAAGCCGCACCTACTCGAAACTAAAACATTCTTTAATAAATTTAACGATATAATCACGTTATTTTCATAAATAGGAGAAGAACGTGAAAGAACAAGTTATAGCTATGTTTTATGAGCTAAAAGACGCAAAAACGGGCGAAATTTTAGAGTCCAATATGCAAGTAGGGCAGGAAATTTCCTTTTTAACGGGCCGCGGACATATCATCGAGAAACTAGAAGAAGAGGTTGCCAAACTAGAAAAAGGCGAAACGAAGGTTATCATTATCCCGGCTGCGCAGGCTTGCGGTGAGTACGACTCTAGCGCGGTTCAGATGTTGCCTAAAGAGCAATTTGCTGGCATCGAGCTAAAAGAGGGGATGGAGCTTTTTGGTCAAGGCGAGCATGGTGAGAGCGTACGCGTGATAGTAAAATCTATCGGCGAGGACGACGTAACGGTTGATTTTAACCACCCTTACGCAGGCAAAGATTTGGAGTTTAAGGTTCAAATTTTCGACAAACGCGATGCTACAGAGGACGAGATAGCTACCGGCATGGTAGGTGGCGTACATACATGCGGTTGCGGCGGACATGATCACGACCATCATCACGGCGAGGGCGGTTGTTGCGGAGGCCACGGTCATCACGAGCATAAAGAGGGCGGTTGCTGCGGCGGGCATGGTCATCATCACGATGACGGCGGATGCGGTTGCCACTAAGAGTATCTAGATGAGAGCGGCGTTTATATTTCCGGGACAAGGCTCGCAAAGTATCGGCATGGGTAAGGAAATTTACGAAAATTTTCGCCCGGCCGCCGAGTTTTTGCAAAATGTAAGTGATAGCCTAAAAATTGACTTTTCAAATCTACTTTTCAACGAAAATAACCTTATAAACAGGAGCGAATTTACCCAGCCCGCCATCGTTTTAAATTCGCTTATGTGCTATCTTGCTTTTAAGCAAAGCGTAAATTTAGAGCCCAGCTTTGCGCTTGGCCACTCTTTGGGCGAGTTTAGCGCGCTTGCGGTTAGCGGCGCATTTGATTTTATCGATGCGCTTAGGATCGTAAATTTACGCGGTAAATTTATGCAAGAGGACTGCGCTGGCAAAGACGTGACGATGAGCGTTATTTTGGGTCTTAGCGACGAGACAGTCGAGCAAATTTGCAAAAACGCGCAAGCGGACGGCCATCAAATTTATGCCGCGAACTACAACTGCGACGGCCAGATCGTGATCGCGGGGCTAAAAGACGACATTGCCAAATTTGAGTCCGCGTTTAAAGAAGCGGGCGCTAAGCGCGTATTGCCTCTAAATATGTCCGTCATCAGCCACTGCCCACTTTTAAAGAGTGCTAGCGAGAAGCTAACAGCGCAGTTAGAGCCGGCATTGGCTTCTAAATTTGCCCCAGTCGTTTCAAATGCCTCGGCGAAGGCTTACGGCACCAAAGACGAAGCGCTAAATTTGCTAAAAGCTCAGCTCGTTAGCCCCGTTTTATACAAGCAAAGCATCAAAAGCATCGAAAATGAGGTTGATATTTTCGTGGAGTTTGGTGGTAGCGTGCTAAAAGGCATCAACAAAAAAATCACTGAAAAGCCGACCTTTAGTGTCACCGATCTTAGCAGCCTTGACGAGCTTTTAAAGGAGCTTAAATGATAGCGATCTTAGGCGCGATGCGCGAGGAGGTCGCTCCTCTGCTTGAGCGCATCAAGGACTACAAAGAAGTTAAGCACGCAAATAACGTATTTTACCTAGCAAATTTCGGCAACAAAGAGCTTGTGATCGCCTACTCAAAGATCGGCAAGGTAAACGCCGCCCTGACCGCAAGCGCGATGATAGAGAAATTCGGCGCCGACAAGCTACTTTTTACCGGCGTCGCAGGCGCACTAAATCCAAATTTGAAAATCGGCGATATGCTTTACGCGACTAGCCTAGTGCAGCACGACGTCGATATTACGGCGTTTGGACACCCGCACGGCTACGTGCCTGAGACTAGCATCTTTATCAAAAGCGACGACGCTCTAAACGCGCTAGCCTCTAGCGTCGCGGCAGAAAAAGGCATCGAGCTGAAAGGCGGCATCATAGCCACGGGCGATCAGTTTATCTGCGATAACGCTAAAAAAGAGTGGCTAAAAGCGACCTTCAAAGCCGATGCGGCCGAGATGGAGGGCGCTAGCGTGGCGTTAGTTTGCGAGAGTTTGGGCGTGCCGTTTTTCGTGCTTCGCGCGATCAGCGACGAGGCGGGCGGCAGTGCGGAGTTTGACTTCGATAAATTTTTGCAAGACTCGGCAAACGTCAGCGCGCAGTTTATGCTCGCTATGATCGAGCGGCTATGATAGAGCTTAGCAAGCGTCTGCTGCGCCAGGTTGGGCAGACCAACGCCAGATACCGCATGGTGTGCGGCGGGGATAAAATTTTGCTCGGTCTTAGCGGCGGCAAGGACAGCCTCGCGCTCGCGCACGTGCTAAAGCATATGCAAAACGTCACGCCTGAAAAATTTGAGTTTAAGGCCGTGACGCTAAGCTACGGCATGGGCGAGGACTATGCCTATCTCACGCGCCATTGCGCCGAGCACGGCATCGAGCACGACGTGATCGATAGCTCGATCTTTGAGATATCTAAGGATAAGATCCGCAAAAACTCCAGCTTTTGCAGCTTTTTCTCGCGCATGAGGCGCGGCTATCTCTACACCTACGCGCTCGAGCACGGCTTTAACAAGCTCGCCATCGCCCACCACCTCGACGACGCGGTCGAGAGTTTTTTTATGAATTTTACTTATAACGGCGCACTACGAACGCTTGCTCCAAAATACGTCGCAGCAAACGGTATCGAGGTTATCAGGCCGTTTATATTCGTGCGCGAACGACAGCTACGCGAAAACGCCGTGCGAAACGGGCTTACGGTTATCGGCGACGAGGCGTGTCCGGCGATGCGATTTGATATCAAGATGCCTCACGCTAGAGCCGAAACTAAGGAGCTTTTGGCAAATTTAGAAAAGCAAAATCCAAAGCTTTTCGTCTCGCTAAAGGCTGCTTTTGAAAATATCCACAACGATACGTTTTTCGCCTCTCAGGCTCAAAATTTGACCGACGAGGAGTGAGGACTCGTCAAATTTAGCTTAAATTTGACCGCTCTTTCGGTCAAATTTGACTTTTGCCGCCAGGTTGCCTCATTCTCCCGCCGCGCTATATAGCGATCTATTATCGTCGCTCTGCGGCATCTTTGCTCCTTAATTTTTGGATTAGTTTATTGGATATTAGATTTTCTTTGTCTTGACTACTTATGTTGGCGTCGATATAGATCACCTTAGCGGGGTTGTTTTTGTGCGCTTCTAAAAACCGCAATACATTCTCTCGCCTTTTTTCTTCATTTGCCCATTTTACAAAAGATTCGGTATCTTTAAATGTAGCATTTTCGTCCAAACAGTGTTTAGAGTAAAAATTTATCGTATCGTCAAATCTTTTTATTTGTTCGGGATCTGGCGGCTTTGGTTTGTATTTTAAAAGACCTTCATGATATAAGCACTCGGTGCATAAATGCCTATATTTGTCGTTTTTGCGCAACCTAGCCTCGCCTTCTTCGTCTCTGCCTTTATTCATTTTATAGATATAGTTTTCTTTTTCTTTCGTATAGTATTTTACGTTATCGTAGCACTCTTCATACGCCTTCTTTAGCTCCTCTTTAGTAGGTTGCCCCGAAACGTTGTTGTCTAGTAGTAAATTTAGCATAGGTTCGTAGTTTGGCATATATTCCATATCTTTAAAATAGTTGCCGTTCTCGTCAAAATACCCCATACTAAATAGTATTTGTAGCATCTCGGTAAAGTTGCCAAAGGTAATATAATCAAAAGGCAATATCCAGCCTTTTGAGCCTTCGTTTTTCTGACCGTATTTTACTTCGTACTCTACAAATATATTATCTCCGTCTATAGTCAAGCTTTTTATCCTATCGTTTTGGGGCGCTTTTAAATATCTTTGAATTTTTTCTTTATTGCTAAATTTAACCCCGCTATCAAGTAAGAGCTTAACGGTCTTTGTAGAGTTGTTTTCTATGGCGTAGGCCAGGGGCGAGAGTTTGTAGTTATCTTTCGCATGAGCGTCCGCGCCCATATCTATAAGTCTTTTTGCTGTGGTTTCGTCGTCGTAAAAGCTAGCGTACATCAGCGGCGTTGTGCCTGCCTTCATCTTTACGTCGGCGCTAAGCCCGTTTCTTGTCATAAAATTTAAAATCTTATCCGTATCTTTTAGCCTCAGCAAATTTCTTAAAGCGTTAAGGGTGGCGTTGTTTTCCTCGTATTCGTCTATATCCCAGTATCTAAAACCAAAGTCGTCTATCTCCTCTTGCGTTACGTATTTAGCTAGCTCGGAGTTTGGGTCTATTTTAGTATCGGGAGTGACGGTAAAATGAGTAGGGCGAGATAGCTTTTCGTAAATAAAATTTACGAAAACGACGAAGAAAAGGGCGGTAAAGCCGAGTGCGAATTTTTTCAAATTTATCCCTTAAGTCAAATTTACAAAATCTTAGCCAAAACCAGGTAAAGAGGCGGTAAATTTGATGCAATATGAGCTGATAAATTTGGATATCGGGAGCAGGGCGCGGCGAGATCCGTCCGCATAAAATTTGAGCGGGTTAAATTTGAAAGTAAAATCGGACAAGTCAAATTTGAAACACCAAATTTACTCAAAGCCCCTGAAGCAAAACCGAGTAGAGCGCGTCTATCTCGTCATCATCAAGTAGCAGCGTAGAGCGCTCGCTAAAGAGCATTTTTATCTTTTCTACACTAAAGCCCTTTTGTGCAGCGCAGTGCTCGTGGGCAGGCAAGAAGCTCCTAGCTAGCGCAACTCTATCCTCCACGGGCTCGTCGCAGATAAAGCAAAAAAACTCATCGTGCAGCCTGCCCTCAGCCTCTAAAATGCGCACGTAGCTCTCGATGAGTAGGCGTTTGGGGGCGCCTCTGTCAAAGCGCGAGGCGCAAAGCTCAAGCTCGCGAAAGTACACCTCGTCTATCTGCTCGACGTCTCGCAGGTGTGCGTAGAGTAGGCGCATAAACTGCTGCCACACGAGCAGGCGCTCGCGCGAGAGTAGCCAGCGGTAGCCTAGGTGCAGGACGCTGCGCAGGTGCGGGAGGAAGTTTTCACCGCCTTCGAGTTCGAAGTCGATCTTGTAGCCTTGCAGGACGTTTGAGTGGCGCGCGCCGTAGAAGCGGTAGGATTTGACTAGTAGCGAGGGCGTGAGGATGTAGACGAGCAGGTCCTCGTCGCGCACCTTTTGCGTGTGCAGGATGTATCCTTGCATGGCTAGAAAAAGGTTTTGATTTGTTGGCGCAGGATGCCTGGCTCGGCGATGTGGTTTATCTCGTCGCGAAAGGCGCTTGCGCCGTCGATACCTTTGGAGTAGCGGTGTAGGTGCTTGCGAAATATCGCTGCTCCGTGCTCACCGTAGTGCTCGATCATCGCGTCAAAATGCGCCAAGATGATCGCCTTTTTCGTCGCCGCGTCGATACTCTCGCCCGTCTTTATCTCGTGGAAAACCCACGGTTTGCCGATGCAGGCGCGTCCTATCATTAGCGCATCTGCGTTGGTTAAATTTAGCGCCTGGGCGGCGTTTTCGGGTGAGATATCGCCGTTTGCGATGACGGGGATGGTTACCGCTTCTTTGGCTCGGCCGATCGCGGCGTAGTCTACCGCTGCCGTGTAGCCGCCCGCTCTCGTGCGTCCGTGAAATGCGATGTAGTCCGCTCCAGCGTCCTGCGCAGCGAGGGCTAAAATTTCAGGAATTTTCTCGTCAAAACCCAGGCGTAGTTTGACGCTGGTCATTTGCTTATTTGAGGTTTTTTTGATGGTTTCTACAATACGTTTCAGATTCGAGATATCTTTTAGCAGAGCCGAGCCTGCGGACTGTTTGACGACTTTTGGCACGGGGCAGCCGCAGTTTAGATCGATACCATCTATACCCTCGATACCGTTTAAAATTTCCACCGCCTTTTTGACGATGTCCGCGTCGCTGCCTGCGATTTGCACGATATATGGCGTTTCAAGCGGTGATTTTTTGAGCATCTCAAGCGTTTTACTACCCTCGTAAACTAGGGCGTTTGCGCTAATCATCTCGCTTACGGTCACGTCGCAGCTAAACTGCTTTACCACGCTTCTAAGCGGCAGGTCTGAAAAGCCCGCGAGCGGAGCTAGAAAAAGCGGCTTTTTTGAAAAATCTATCAGCAATGGGCGTGCTTGAAAAATAGATCGGTCGGGACGTTTTTGCCGTTTTGTCTGAGATATAGCAGGGTGCGGAAATTTTGATATTCGCCGGCTTCAAGGCCTGCTAAAACCTCCTGCGCGCGCTCGAGCATCTCAAACTCAAACAGCAGATAAACGTATGCCTCTTGCGCCTCTTGACGTTCGTTTTTGAGCCGCTCGAAGATGCCGATGATAGCGTCCGGAGCGATTTTGCTTTTTAGCGTCGCGGCGCTGATACTAAAGCTGTCTTTTGAAATTTTATCCGAATTTAACAGCTCCAAAATCTCGTCGTTGCTCAAATTTATCTCATCTTTGGCAAAGCGGGCGATAAGGGTCATGATCTCTTTTTCGTCCAGATCTGGAGCAAATTTTTTGATATCGGCGAGCGAGCCTAAATTTATTAGCTTTTTCCTTGCTTCGCGGACTATTTCGCCCTGATCGCCCATAGGTTTTTTAAGCGTTTCTAGATAGTATCCGTCCAAATTTGCTATTTTGTTTAGCTCGTTTTTGATAAAGAGCGGATTGTCCTTAGGTAGCTTAAATTTCTTTAGGTCGGCGACTTCGCCGTTTTTGACCGTGCGCATTATGTCTAAGGCGTTTTGTAGCTCCTCGCCCTCGATATTTGCGTCCTTGTATCTATCCCACGGCGAGAGGATTCTAGCTATCTGGGACGGGATTTTATAAAAGTTCGTTTTAAAGTCTTTGTTCGTATCAAGGCCGAGTAAAATTTCTTTGCCGAGCTCTCTGTAAAATTTCTCATCGTGCGAAATTTTGCGTTTAAAGGCGTAAAATTTAAACCCGTGATAGGCCATGTGAAGCACGCAAAATAGCGTCAAAATCGCAGGCGGCAGTATCATCCAGACGGCGACGGGTAAATTTAGCGCATACTCGGTGCCGCTGCCAAAGAGGGCAAATTTAAGATGAAGTTCGTAAGAGCCGGCCTCAAAAAGATAAACAATCGCGCCGACTACGACCAGGTAAAGCACGGCGCAAGCTATAAAACGTTTGATTTGCATGGCGTACCCCTATTTTGCGGTTTTTTCCACTATCTCACGGCAGGTGATGCAGTATTTTGCGTGCGGTTTGACGCGTAAACGCGCCAGCCCGATATCCTCCTCGCACATCTCGCAGATGCCGTAGGTTTTGTCGGCGATCTTTCGCAGCGAGACATCGATCTCGGCTAGTTCTTGTCTTTGTTGAGCGCTGATTGATTGCTCGATGAGCTGATCGGCGTTTACGGAGGCGATATCAAACTCGTCGCTAACGCCGCTTTGGCGTAGTCCTGCCATCTCGTTTGACGAGTCTAAAATATTTTTAGTTATCTGTGCTTTTCGCTCCAGTAAAAGTGCCTTGAACTGCTCCAGGTCGCTTTTGCGCATTTTTTTCCTTTATTTGTGATATGGGTGGTTCGCGTTTATGCAAAGAGCTCTGAAAATCTGCTCGTGAAGCATAAGTTTGGCGATCTTGTGCGCCATCGTCATGCGGCTGAGGCTAACGACGGCGTCGGTTTTTTGTTTAAAATTTTGACTGAGCCCGTAAGCTCCGCCGATAAAAAACGAAATTTGAGCCTTATCCGAGATGAGTTTAGCAAACTCCTCGCTGTTAAATTCGCGGCCCGCTTCGTCAAGTGCCACGCAAAAGCCGCTTAAATTTGGCTCATAAACCTCGTCGTAGGCTTTTAGCGCCTCATCTCGCCCCTTGCTTTGGGCTTTGGCGATCTTGTCGTTAAAGATAACAACGTCTGAAATTTTGGCGAATTTCGACGACATCTTCGCGTACTCTTTGATCTCGTTTTCAAAATTTTCACGTTTTGACTTTTGGATGCAAAACACGGAAATTTCCAAATTTATTCCTCGTCGTCCAAATTTTGAGCGCTAGGCTGCTTGGCGGCGTAGGCCGGGTTGTTTGAGAGCAGTCTTATCATATCGCTTAAAAACTGCTTATGCTCTTTACGCTCGACTATGGCGTCTATTAGACCGTGCTCTAGCAAAAACTCAGATCTTTGAAAGCCTTCGGGCAAATCGGCTCCGATGGTTTGTTTGATAACGCGCTGTCCGGCAAAGCCGATGAGAGCGCCCGGCTCTGCGATGATGATATCGCCCAGCCACGCGAAAGACGCGCTAACTCCGCCCATTGTAGGATCGGTTAGGACTGAGATATACGGCACCTTGGCCTCGTCAAGCAGCTTTAGAGCGGCGGATGTTTTTGACATCTGCATCAGCGAAAACGTACTCTCCTGCATCCTCGCTCCGCCCGAAGCCGAAACGATGATGAGAGGCTGTTTTTTATCGAGCGACCTTTTTACGGCGCGCACGATCTTTTCGCCCTCGACCGAGCCTAAAGAGCCGCCCATAAAGCTAAAATCAAAAACCGCCAGCTGTACGTTCATGCCGTCGATCTTGGCCTCGCCGCAGATCACGGCCGAGCTTCTGCCCGTCTTTTCCTCGTTTTCACTTATGCGTTTTTTATAGGATTTTTTATCGACGAATTTGATCGGATCGACGGGCTTTAGCTTGGTATCAAGCTCGACGAAACTGCCTTCGTCGCAGATCATCGCTATCCTCTTGTCGGCGGCTAATCTCATATGAAAACCGCACTTTGGACAGACGTTAAAATTTGCCTCGACCTCTTTGTAATACATTAGCGAGTGACAGCTGTCGCATTTGACCCAGTGCGCCGGAGCCTCGCTAGGAGCGGATTGTTGCTTTCTTGTTTTGGAAAAAATATCTAAAAAGCTCATGATTCCTACTTTTTAAAAAATTTAGGGATTATAGCCAAAGTTAGCTTATGTTTTGCTAGTCGGGTATTAAATTTATGCCGTGCGCTCTTGAGAATAGGCGGCTAGAATCGCCGAAATTTGCACTATCATTTTTATGTTTTCCGTGGAAATTTTAAATTTACGCGGAGGCGGTTTTAAGATTTGAAAGGTTAAACTTGAGAGATTTGACTGCGGTGTGTTTTAACTTTGCGATATAAATTTAAAGAGCTCAAATTTGCAGAAATTTAGACTATCTTGCTGTACAAATTTGAGCCTTTAAATTCGCGGCTTACCACTCGATGTAGGTTTTTGCCTTTTTTATATTCGCGATTTTTATTTTTAAAATTTGACCTTCGCTTTCAAACGATATTTCATCATCGTCTGCGGATAAAATTTTGCCTTTTAGTTTTTTGTTTTCGCCGTCTACTTCAGTTGAAATTTTAGCCAGTTCACCAACGCTTGATATAAAATGGCTCGGTTTTTCTAGCTTTCGCTCAAGTCCGGGCGAGCTAACCTCTAGCACGTAGTCTCCGCTAAGCGGCGGCTCGACGTCAAATATCGGCGAAAGCAAACGTGAAACCTTTTCGCAGTCGTCTAAATTTACGCCTCCGGGCTTTGCGATGTAGATCCTATAAATAGCTCTGCCGTTTTCGTTTGCGACCTCGACGTCATAGAGCTGCACGCCGCACTGTGAGATCAGATTTTCAAGATTTTGCATTTTTATTTAGATCCTCTGAAATTTTTTCAAACAAATCGTCCATGTGGTTTTGATACTCGAGCCTGTCGTCAAATTTAAAGTGAAAATTTGGCGCCCTATACCAGCCCTCAGCCGCCATACAGTGGTTTTGCAGGTGCTTTGATACGCGCTTTAGGCGGTCTAGTATATAGGCCTGCTCGCGCTCGTCAAACATCATCTTATCAAGGTATACGAACGCGTCATATCTGCCTTTTTTACACTCGACGTCGGTTACGCAAAGTCCGCGCAAAAGCTCATCCTCAAGCGTAGATAGAGCCTCGGGTAGTAGCTCCTTTAGTACGCTTTGCGTGCGCAGGCGCTTTATCTCCGAGGGGTTCATAGGCTGGCTTGCTCCTCTACTTCTTTAAAGCTCTCGATGTAGTCGCCCTCTCTGATGTCGTTGTAGCTGTCGATGCCCACGCCGCACTCAAAACCGCGCGCAACCTCTCTCACGTCGTCTTTGAAGCGTTTTAGCGAGCTTACGGTGCCCTCGTGTACGACCACGCCGTTTCTGATTAGGCGGATTTTCGCACCGCGGTTTATCGTTCCCTCGGTCACCATGCAGCCTGCGATCGCGCCTACTTTAGGGACGTTGATGACTTGGCGTACTTGTGCTTGGCCGAGCTGCTCCTCGTGGATGACAGGCGACATTAGACCGCTTAGGATCGCTTTGACGTCGTCGAGTAGGTTATAGATGACGTTATAGGTTTTGATCTCGACACCGCTTTCTTTGGCTTTTTCTTTCACTTCGCCCGTTGGTCTTATATTAAAGCCTAAAATCACCGAGTTTTCGCTCGCCCTGGCTAGCTCTACGTCACTTTGTGTGATGCCACCCACGCCCGAGTGGATGATATTTACTTTTATCTCGTCGTTGCGAAGCTTTTCTAGGCTCGCTTTGATAGCTTCCAGTGAGCCGCCCACATCGGCTTTGACGATAACAGGGAGCGATTTTAGCTCGCCCTCGGCGATCTTTTCGCTAAGCTCCTCTAAGCTTACTTTTGTTGTTTTGCTGAGCTCTTTTTGGCGCAAATATTCAGCCTTTTTCTGTGCGTATTCGCGGGCTTCTTTGTCGGTTTTGACGCTTATTAGCGTTTCACCGGCTTCAGGAATCTCGCTAAGGCCCATTATCACGCCGCACTCGCCAGGTTTTATCTCTTTTAAAATTTTACCTTGGTCATCGGTTATCGTTCTTATCTTGCCGTATGCGACGCCTGCGACCACGATATCGCCGACTCTTAGAGTGCCGTTTTCTACGATAACCGTAGCTACCGGACCGCGGCCCTTTTGCTGAGAGCTTTCTATTATGGCTGCTTTGGCGTTTGCTCTTGCGTTTGCTTTTAGTTCTAAAATTTCAGCCTGTAAGAGTACGATCTCAAGCAGATCGTCTATGCCCGTGCCCATCTTTGCAGAGATAGGTACAAACTCGTACGTGCCGCCCCAGTCGGTAGATAGGATATCTAGCTCGGCTAGCTCGCTTTTTACTTTGTCGGGGTTTGCGGCCTCTTTGTCCATCTTGTTTATCGCGATGATGATCGGCACGCCCGCGGCTTTTGCGTGGCTTACGGCTTCTTTGGTTTGTGGTTTCACGCCGTCGTCGGCTGCAACCACGATGATAACGATGTCGGTGATCTTAGCACCTCTTGCGCGCATAGCCGTGAAAGCTTCGTGGCCCGGAGTATCGATAAAGGTAATGTTTTTGCCGTTTTTATTTACCATGTAGGCGCCCACGTGCTGCGTGATGCCGCCCGCCTCGCCCGCTGCCACGCGTGAGTTTCTGATGTAGTCTAGTAGTGATGTTTTACCGTGATCGACGTGACCCATGATGGTGATAACGGGAGCTCGGACGGTCAAATTTGTATCGTCTAGCTGCTCCTCTTCTTCGTCGTAGGCTTTAACGTAGTCAAACGCTTCTTGCGTATCGACGATATTTACCTCTATGCCAAACTCATCAGCCAAAATCTCTATCGCATCCTCGTCTAGGAAGTCGTTTTTGGTCGTCATCATGCCGAGCATAAAGAGCTTGCCGATGACTTCGCTCGGTTGTTTGTTGATTTTGTCGGCAAATTCGTAAAGACGGATCTCTTTTGGTATCTCGACATAGGTTACCGCCTCGCCGTTATGGTTGGCTCGTTGCGATTTTTTATGTTTTTTACGAGGCCTGCGTGCAGTACCTTGCTCTAGAAATGAACTTACCGATGTATTTAGTACCGGCTTGTAGCTAGTATTTGTCGGTTGTTTGATTTTTTGAGGTTCCGGGGTTTGCGTTCGTACGGAAAAATCAGGCAATATAACCACGTCCTCATCGTCTATAACGATGTCGGCCATATCGCGGTCGCCGAGTAGATCCATCTTCGTAGCGCCGTCTTTTTTGGTTGCGATGACTGGCTTTTTCTCTTTTTTCTTTTTGCGCTCGATCTTTTCGTCGCTAAATTTAAACATACTTTCCAAATTTAACGCCGGCGCAGACTCTCTTCTCTCGCTTACCCTAGGCGCTGGCTGCTCGTCTTTTTTCTTTTTTACGATGACTAGGCCACGTCTTTTTTGTAGGCTAACGTCGGCTAGGCTTTCTTTTGGCTGAACTGGCTCGGTAGCCATAGGTTGGGCTTTTGGCTCCTCTTTGGGTGCTGCTTGGATTTTTGGCTCAGGCGCTTTTTCTGCAGGTTTTTGAGTGACTGTTTTTTGTTCTTTTTCGGATTTTTCGTCGTTTTTTGTTTCTATTTTTTCTTTTGGCAAAGGCTTTTCTTCTTTTGCGGAGCTTGGTTTTTTGGCCTCTTTTGGCTTGCTTTCTTTTTCCTCTTTGCCCTCTTTGGCTTCCGCTTTTTTTACGGTCGGTTTTTTCTTTTCCGGTTTTTTCTTGAGAGCTTCAATGGACTCGCCAACTTGATAAGCACGATATTATCGCTAACATCGAT
>NZ_CAKZTI010000014.1 GCF_937921625.1 uncultured Campylobacter sp.
ATGGCGGATACGGCTTTCACTCGATGTGGCAGGATATCGCGGGCTTTTTGACGCCGCAAAACGAAGCGCTCGTAAGAGCCGAGCTTGGAATTTAGACGCGGAATTTCGCCCGTCCGATCAGACGGCGGCAAAATTTGTAAATTTAATAATGACAAAGTGCCGTTTATAACGAAATTTTAGAATACGAGCTACGTATATTTCCTAGTGCGAACTCGGGATACACCAAAATGTGGGCGAAAAACGAGCTGCAAATACGCGCGGAGTTTGAGCAAAAATTTGAGACATGTAAGCAAAAGACGCGAGAAATTTTAAATTTATAGGTATCGATAAAATTTTACTCTTTGCGGCGAGCTAAATTTAAAACCGTAAATTTCTGCAAAAAAGCGAAGAGACCTTAAAATAATAAAATTCAGGTCGTAAAATTTTACGCATTGTTCTACTAAAAATTCTCATACCCTTTTTCAAATATGCGCTCATACCGCTGTGGCGCGTGTATAACAAGCAAAAAGCTAAATTTTAAGAGCCCAATTTGCGCTTGCGGCGACGGGGCGCGTAAAACGCCGCAAATATCAGACAAAATATCCGTAAATTTAGCCGAAACGCAGTAAAATTCGAGCGGCAAATTTAACAAAAAGAGCGATCGTGGAAAATTTATTGTTAGCGCAGCTGCGCGAGGCATTACCGCAGGGTATGCGCGTGCCGAGCGAGACCCAGGCGCTTTATGCGTGGATCGAGGCAAACGGCTTTTATGACGACGCGGGCGGGCGCAGACGCGGCTATCTCTACCCGCAAGATCGGCTGCAGCAGAGCTGGAGCGACGATGAGCGCGAGGGCGGCACCGACATCGTATTTTCCACGGATGAGCCGAAAAATCGCGACGAGGAGCTAAGGTATTGGTTTTACGACGAGGATCGCGAGCTTGCCGCCGAGATCAAGCAGCGGCTTTGCGTGTTCGCAGGCAGCGGCTCGGAGGGCTCGATGTGCGCGCTGTGGCTGGACGATGCGGGCGAGGCTAGACCCCGCACATGGGCTCCGGCTCGGGTTCGACGATGACCTGCATTTTGGCTCATAGCGGGCTTGATTTTTTGCGGTTGCTTGCGATCGGATACGACGAGATCTGCTGGGATGAGGATTTTAACGCGCTGCCAAACAGCGACGATTTTATCGTGCATCCAAACGTGAGATTTCAGCAGTGGGTAACACAGACGTTTAAAACGACGATCCCGCAAACCGCGCTTGAGCTTGTCACGCCCGCGCATTTGGACGACGAGAACCCGAGCGATGAATTTTTGATCTGGGTAAATCGCGTCGCAGAGTGAAATTAAAGCGGCTTTTGCGCCGTTTAATGAAGTATTGCGGGGTTTGCTTTCACAGGAAACCTTGTGAAATTTAAGCTTTTGCTGGCTAATTTAAAGAGCGTAAATTTAATGGATATATTTTTATTAAAATTTGGCGGCGGTATCCATTTGGAAAAGCATTAATCATCTATTACTACTTCTACTACTCTTAAAATTTTTAGTAAATTTGCTCGATAGAATTTAACTCTTTGCAGTGTGGCGGTAGAATTTTGCTGCTATTTGAAATAAGACATGATAGAAAAGTTGGCACGTTTTTAAGAATCCAAATAAATTTAGCTAAATTCCGCGTGGATGGGTTATATCAAAGCACGGAAGTTCTGTCGGTTTATTAGCAAAGAACTGATTGAGACTAAATTCTAAAGCAGAAAAAACAAGGCTAAAAGCTTTTCAGTAGTTTTGGCGATAGGTTGTCTTTAAGTGTCGCATCAGAGAAAATTGTGACTGCAGCGACGTTAGGCAGCGCGCGCAGAGCTAAAAAATGGCGCGAGCATCTGTATCGGCGTAGCGCTTTTAGGCTTCGTACGAAAGATCGTATCCAAACGATCTCTATTGTCAAATATCTACATAAATTACGGCAGATTTTTATCGAGGGCATGGGGGCGAGCTACAAGGTATATCCAGCGAATACGTCTTTGCAGCTAGCTGCGCGCAGGCATTTAAAAGACGGAAAGTAAAAGTGAACAGGTTGAAATCTGAAAGTATTAATAGCTACGCAATAGGCAAATTGCGCTCAGTGGCGAAGTGAGCGCAAACTTTTTGGCAGCTTTGAGCTATCTGCACGCGCGGAGGGTAGCAGGCGCTACTTTGCTTTAAATCTCTTTTTGGATCTTGGGTTTGTACGCGCAGAAGTAGCAAACACTATAGCAGCTCGGTGCGGAGATATCGTATTTTGCACCACTTTCGCAGTAGCTCTCTTTTATACCTGCCAGCTGACACGCTTTCTAGCAAGACGAGTGATTGCTGTTTTGACACATTAATGAGGATGGGCTTGGCAAGCTCATATACAGCGCATACAAGTCCGGTAGCGTTATAGTGAACGCGCGACTTTGCGTGTTTTATGAATTTAGCGAAGGATTTGAGTTGAGTGCTGCGGCGAACGTGCATAGATTTTAGCGCTTTGTGGAAATTTAAGACGAGTATTGTTGCGAGCGGGTGCAAATTTTTAGGTAAAATTTTATGTTCATTGATTTTTATATGACTGTACTAAAGCATGCTCCATACGGCAATTTCGTATAAATTTTAACGTAAATTTTGCCCCATTAGGGAGGTAGAGTAAAATTTACGATCAAAAGGGCGTGGGATTATGTCAGCAGGCTGCGTGTGCAACGCAAAAATAGTGATGCAGGAAGCGTACCAAGCAGTGCGGATGAAAAGATGATTTTCATCCGTCACTTTTAAAATAAATTTTGCGACTAAAAAGCAATTTTGCCTTTGTAAATTTTAAAATTTTGCTAAAAATTCTTCGTATTTTTCTGCACTTTTTGCGATATATTCGCTATCTGGATGAAATGAAAATCCATAGCCGAAGTGGCACGGCAGCAGTTTAGCACCCGTAAAATTCATCGCGCATTTAAAAGGCGTGATAACTTCCTCTATGTCAAATCCGATCGTGCCGTCTTTTTTATAGTTGTTTCGCTCGTCGCCGATAGTGATCGCTAGGGCGAATTTTTTACCTTTTAGCTTGTCGCCGGTGCTGCCGTAAGCCCAGCCGTAGGCAAATACATCGTCGAACCATCGCTTTAAAAGCGGCGGATAGCTGTACCAATAAAGTGGAAACTGAATGATAATTTTATCGTGGCTCAAAAGTAACCCCTGCTCGCGCGCTACGTTTATTTTGCCGTTCGGATAAGCGGCGTAAATTTCGTGAATATCAAATTTATCGGCTTGCTTTTTGGCTACCTCGCGCCACGCCTTGTTTGCATGCGAGCTTGCCATATCGGGATGAGCGATGATGATGAGATTTTTCATATTTTATCCTTGTTTTAAATTTCTTACATTATATGTTTTTTGGCTGAAATTTTGATTTATCATCCAGCATAATATGGGTATGAAATTTCAAATGAAATTTTACTTCCACTCAAATAATACTGGCAGGCTTGTAGTTTTTTGCATGCGATTAGAAGTTAAATTTATAAGTAAATACGGCAGGCCCCAAAATCGATAGAATTTTATCTATTAGATTGTATTAAAAATTTTAAATGGTATGAAAAATGCGCCGAAAAATTCGGCGCAAATGAAAGGAATACTAATCTTAGATTAGTGCAGGAGCTACGATAAATCCTAGAGCAACCGAAAGCGCAACCATAATGGTTCCCGGAAGGAAGAATGAGTGGTTAAATACAAATTTACCGACTCTAGTCGTTCCGGTATCGTCCATGGCGATCGCGCCGAGCGTCGTAGGATAAGTAGGGAGCACGAACAAGCCTGAAACGGCTGCGAACGATGCGACTAAGATCCAAATTTGACCGGAATTTTCAGGGCTGGTCATTCCAAGCGCGGCAGCAACTGCAGGCATCATAACCTTTGTGGTCGCAGCCTGCGAGTATAGCAAGCAGCTTAGGAAATATAGCGCGACGGCTAGTACGAAAGGATACTGCGTAACGACGTTTTTAGCTACCTCTTTGATGCTGTCGATGTGACCGTTTACGAAAGTAGTACCGAGCCATGCGATACCGATGACGCAGATGCACGCATTCATACCGCTTTGGAAGGTGCTGGTAGAGAGCAGCTTGCCCGTATCGATCTTGCACAAAACAGCGATAAGAAAGCCGATAGTTAGCATAAAGCTGATAATCGCGCTATCTCTTGAAAGGATCGGTTTTTCTACCAAGCCAACGCTCTTTGAGATCGCAAGTGCATAGCAAACGACGATCAAAACGCCGATAGCAAATATCGCAACCGATCTTTTCGCATAAGGCTTCGGCTCTTTATACTCCTCGGCTTTGATCTCGGCTACAAGACCTTTTGAAAGTCTCTCTTTATAAACAGGGTCTTTTGAAAGATCGAGATCGTAGAATTTATTTACGATAAAGGATGTAATCAGCATAGCTACGAAAGTAGTTGAGATGCAGATAAACAAAAGCTTAGGATAGCTAACGCCTAGCTTCTCGCAAAGACCGCTCATGGCGACGAATGCTGCCGAAATAGGGCTTGCCGTGATCGCGACCTGAGATGAAACGACCGAGAGCGCAAGAGGAGCGGAAGGTTTGATGTTCTGAGTCTTCGCAACCTCGACGATAACCGGGATCATAGAAAACGCAGTGTGTCCGGTGCCCGCTAGTATCGTAAGTAGATAGGTAACGATAGGCGCTAGGTAGTTGATCTGTTTTGGGTTTTTGCGCAAAATTTTAGATGCCACCTGAACCAGATAATCAAGTCCACCCGCGACTTGTAGCGCCGTAATCGCAGAGATTACCGATGCGATAATCAAGATAACGTCAACCGGAATATCTTTAAATTCCACCTTCATACCCAAAATGGCTAGGACGATGACGCCTAAGCCGCCTGCATAACCGACGCCCATGCCGCCTAGCTTAACGCCTAGGTAGATGCCGCCGAGCAACACGATAAATTGCAATATCACCATAAAGTCCATTGCAAAACTCCTTATAAAGTAATTTTTTTAACGGCGCGCAGAATTCTAAAGATTTCAGCAGGTAAAATCCGAATTATCTTTATAATTCAGTGGTCGGAATTCTATGCGGAATTTTATCCTAAAATTTCGCAAGTGGAATTTTACTCCACGGAAGCTAAATCTAACTTGATGAAATTCTGCATCTACGGAATTCTGCACGATCAATCTTATCTATATTATAATAGAATTCTACTTTGTGGAATTTCGCCTATTAAATTAACCGACGAAATTCCGTGCCGCACCTAGTTTGGAACTATTTTTTGCTCATATGTGGGTTGAGCATAGATTTAGGCTCTAGGATCTTATCGATCTCCTCTTTTTTCAAATATCCGCGCTCTAGGCAGATTTCGCCGACAGATTTTCCGGTCTGAAGTGCCTCTTTGGCGATACTTGCGGATTTCTCGTAGCCAATGTAAGGATTAAACGCCGTAACGATACCGACGGAATTTAACACCGATTTTAGGCAAGCTTCAGGATTTGCCTTTAGATGTTTGATAGCTTTTTCAGCTAGTGTATTCATCGCATTTTCCAAAAGCACAATCGAGTTAAATAGCGCATATGCGATGCCAGGCTCAAACGCATTAAGCTCGAATTCTCCGCGCTCGGAGCAAAGCATAATAGTCACGTCGTTGCCGATTACCTCGTAGCAAGCCTCGCCTACGACCTCGGCGATGACCGGATTTACTTTGCCCGGCATGATGGAGCTGCCCGGTTGCATCTTAGGAAGCTCGATTTCGCCTAGTCCGCATCTAGGACCGGAGTTCATAAGACGTAGGTCGTTTGCGATTTTACTTAGGCGGACGGCGGCAGTTTTTAACGCGCCGCTAACGTGGACGAAGTCTGCGGTGTCTTGCGTAGCGGCGATGAAATCCTCTGCAGCTTTAAATTTAACGCCGGTGATTTCACCCAGTTTTTTCTCGACTACGTTTTTGTAATCAGGATGGCAGTTGATACCTGTGCCGATCGCCGTAGCGCCCATATTTAGGTAAGTCATCGACTCTCTAGCAGCTTTGATAAGTGCGATATCGGTTTTGATGTAGGTAGCAAAAGCGTTGAAAGTATTTCCAAGAGTAGTAGGGACGGCATCCTCAAGCTCCGTCCTTCCCATTTTGATGACATCTTTGTATTCTTTGGCTTTGACTTCAAGCTCTTTTTTCAAATTTTCCATAGCTTTTAGTAGATCGGTTAGCTTGGCGTAAGCGGCGACTTTGATCGAGCTAGGATAGGTATCGTTAGTGCTTTGACCCAAATTTGTGTGATCGTTTGGATGGAGGTATTGGTATTCGCCCTTTTTGTGTCCCATGCTCTCCAAAGCTATATTGGTAATGACTTCGTTGGTATTCATATTCGTCGAAGTTCCGGCGCCGCCTTGGATCATATCGACTACGAATTGATCTCTGAACTCTCCTGCGATGAGCCTGTCGCAAGCTTTTGCAATCGCATCGGCTTTTTGTGCGTCTAGGACTCCGACCTCTTTATTGGCTAGTGCAGCTGCTTTTTTGATTTGTGCAAATGCCTTGATAAAAAATGGATAGTCTTTGAGCGCTCGTCCGCTTAGATGGAAGTTCTCTAGTGCCCTAAATGTTTGCACACCGTAGTAAAAATCGTCGGAAATTTCTAATTCACCGATGAAATCGTGTTCTTTTCTGGTCTTTGCCATAATAAGTCCTTTCGTTGAAATTGTTAATGGAATTTTAAAGCTTTTAGTATTAAAAACAGCTTAAAACGTAACGAAAAATTAAAATTTAGAAATTAGTATGATTGTTTAAGGCTTTAAATAGAATTTTACTTAAAAAATATTTTAGAATTCGCTACTAAGGCATAATTACACTTTAATAGAAATATCGTATTGCACGCAGATTATGAAAGTGAAATTATAAAAATTCTTGTTTAGCTTAAATTATAATTTGAAAAATTTGAACTTAAAGGCGATAAAATGGAATTTTTCATTGTATTTGTATTTACTGGCGTGAAACTATTTTTTGCGTTTTATAAAATAAACATATAGAAGCGAGATTATAATGACGACGGCGAACAGAGCGATCGTAATTAGATGCAGATCTTGCTTGATTAGCTCCTCGTTTTCGCCGATGAAATATCCCAAGCTCATTAGTATTAGTGTCCAAATCGCAGCTCCAAGCCCGGTAAATAGCACGAAGCGCGCGACATTCATCTTTGCAAGCCCCGCAGGAAGGCTGATGTATTGACGGATGCCAGGGATTAGGCGGCAGTTAAACGTTGAAATTTCGCCATGGCGGTTAAAAAACGCTTCGAATTTTGCAAATTTCTCCTCGGTGATGCCTACGTATTTGCCGTATTTAGCGATAATCTTACGTCCAAAAAAGTAGCATAGATAGTAATTAAACAGCGCGCCGGTGATGCTGCCGCCAAGCCCACAAACAAATGCTAGAGCAAAGCTCATCTGTGATTTTGAGGCCAGATAGCCTGCAGGGATCATCACTACTTCACTTGGGAAAGGAAAGAAGCTACTTTCTAAAAACATCATCACAAAAATGCCAAGGTATCCCCAACCTGCGACAAATTCTACGATAAAATTTACGATATCAGAAAGCATTTGAATTCCTTGATTTAATGTAAAAAACCGGCTGCGCTTAAAATTCCGCAAAATTTAACATCGGCAGAGCGAATAAGTTTAGAATTTAACAATCCGGCGATACAAGAGTGAGCTTAAAATTTCACAAAATTTAGCGCATATAAAACAAAGGCGCGGGCCAAAATTTATCCCTGCAAGTTACTGCCGCAGAGAACTTGCATATAAATTTAATAGCCTCGCGCCTTAAAATTAAAACTATTTTGCGTATTCGATGTTTAATTTGCCGAATAGCTCATTAGCCTTGTCATCAATTTTTTTGTTTACTTTGCTTGGAAGTAGCTGATTTTTGATGAGATCTTTTACCTTTTCAAACGGCATAGTCTCAGCCTTTTTGCTGCTTTCTTTGTAGATTACATGATATCCGAATTGTGTCTTTACCGGCGTTTTGCTCATCTCACCATCTTTTAGCGCAAACGCCGCTTTTTCAAACTCCGGCACCATCATCCCTTTGCCAAAAGAGCCCAAATCGCCACCGTTTTCTTTCGCACTTGGATCGATTGAAATTTCTTTGGCTAGCTTATTAAATTCCTCTTTTAAATTCTCTTTTTTGACTTTTGATAGCTTCGCAATCGCGTTTTTAGCAGCCTTTTCGTCTGCTACTAAGATATGACTTGCGGTAACGGAATCTGGTTGCATGAAATTTTGTTTATTTTCATCATAAATTTTTTTAGCTTCCTCGTCGCTGACGCTTACGTCTTTAGCCTGTTCGCGTTGCCATAGATTAAATGCGATGCCATCTTTAGCAAGCTCTAGCTGATGTTTATATTCGTCGCTGTTTTCAATACCTGATTTTTTCGCCTCTGCGATTAGAAGTTTGTATTTGATCAGATCATCGATTAGTTTTTTCTTCTCATCGGCGGTTGGTTCCTGTCCGCCGTGCTGCATACCTTGAGCCAAAAACGGTGCAACATCCTCATCCGTAATAGTGATATTTGCGTCTTTTGCAGTAGCCAAAACGCCTGCATTAAGCGAAGATATAGCCATAGCGGCAACAAAGCTGAAAGATAAAATTCTTTTCATTATTTTTCCTTTATTCGGTAAATTTCGCGCAATTATAAAAAAAGATAGTAAATAAAATAGCGAATGCCAGCAAATTCGGCGCGAATCCTGCGCCGAATTTTAAAAAGAGGGGAGTTAAAACGATGGAATGATTGCGCCTTTATATTGCGTCTCGATAAACTTTTTCACTTTCTCACTTTGGATCGCTTTATCTAGCGCCTTGATTTTAGGGCTGTTTTCGTTGCCTTCTTTAACGCTAATAACATTTGTGTAAGGGTTGCCCTCCGCCTTTTCTAAAAATAGCGAATCTTTGATCGGGTTTAAATTTGCGTTAAAGGCAAAATTTGAGTTGATGACTGCAATATCGACATCGCCCAGGGTGCGTGGAAGCGCGGCGCCTTCAAGCTCTAAAATTTCTAAATTTTTAGGATTTTTCGTGACATCTAACGGCGTGCGAAGCTTGGCGTTTTGATCAACTTCGATGAGCCCCGCGGCTACGAGCAGATCAAGAGCGCGGCTTTCGTTAGTCGGATCGTTCGGCACGGCAACTTTGGCACCGTTTTTAAGATCTTTTAAATTTTTAATCTTATGGCTGTAGATGCCCATCGGCTCTAAATGCACGCCTACGGTCGCTTTTAATTTTGTGCCTTTATTAGCGTTAAATTCCTCCATATACGGCACGTGCTGGAAAAATCCCGCATCCACGTCGCCGCTATCAGTAGCGAGGTTTGGGGTTACGTAGTCGTTAAAAACCTTGACCTCAAGATCGTAGCCTTGGGCTTTTAGATCAGGCTTAATCTGCTCTAAAATTTCGGCATGCGGTATCGGAGTAGCGGCGACTACGATTTTTTCGGCAAGAGCGAAGCTGACGACGCTGGCGCTAAGAAGCGAAGCGAGAAGAAATTTCTTCATATTTAATCCTTTTGGTTAAAATTTCGCGGTATTATAGCAGGTAGAATTTTTAATGTCAAGCGTTTTTATATGATTTTTTAAAATTTTATCTAAAATATTCCAAAATTCGATATTTCTATATATATTTAAATACTACATTTTATTGTATAATGCAGAATTGGCACGCTTTAATGAGCGCTTTACATAAATTCCGCTAAAATCGCAAAATTTAAAATTTTAAAAAAGGGCTGAAAATGGCAGATTTTTACGACGCGAAAGCCGTAGAGGAGAGCTTTTATAAAATTTGGGAGCAGCGCGGTTATTTCGAGATCGACGGCAATAAAGATATCCAGCAAAAAGGCAAAAACTTTTGCATTATGATGCCCCCTCCAAACGTCACCGGAGTGCTTCATATCGGGCATTCGCTCACTTTTACCTTGCAAGATATTATGACGCGATACAAGCGAATGGACGGCTACCGCACGCTGTGGCAGCCGGGGTTAGACCACGCAGGCATTGCGACGCAAAATGTCGTCGAGCGCGAGCTTTTGGCGCAAGGGATCAAAAAAGAAGAGATAGGGCGCGAGGAGTTTTTAAAGCACGTTTGGCACTGGAAAGAGCAAAGCGGCGGGCAGATCGTAAAGCAGATGAAGCGCCTGGGCGTCACGCCCGCGTGGAGCAGACAGCGCTTCACGATGGACGAAGGGCTTAAAAACGCCGTTCGCAAAGCCTTCGTAAGCTTATACGACGCGGGGCTCATCGTGCGCGGAAACTACATGGTAAATTGGTGCACGCACGACGGCGCGCTAAGCGACGTGGAGGTAGAGCATAAGGAGAACAAGGGTAAACTCTATCATTTGCGTTATTACTTTGCGGACGGACAAGATAAATTTATCGTGGTCGCTACTACGCGCCCTGAGACCTACTTCGGCGACACCGCCGTCATGGTAAATCCCGCGGACGAACGCTATAAAAATTTGATCGGCAAAAAAGTCGTGCTGCCGCTAATCGGCCGCGAGATCGAGATCATCGCCGACGAATACGTCGATATGAGCTTCGGAACGGGTGCGGTTAAGGTCACGCCAGCGCACGATACCAACGACTACGAGGTCGGCAAGCGCCACGAGCTGGAATTTATCACGGTATTTGACGAAAAAGGAATTTTAAACGAGCAGTGCGGTAAATTTCAAGGCTTAGAGCGACTTGCCGCGCGCGATCAGATCGTAGCGGAGCTTGAGCGGCTGGGCTTTATCGAAAAAATCGAGGACTACGAAAATCAAGTCGGCTACTGCTACCGCTGCAAAAATGTCGTCGAACCGTACATCTCGCAGCAGTGGTTCGTGCGCGCAGATATTGCAAAAGAGGCGATCTCTAAGGTAAATTCCGGCGCGGCGGAATTTTTCCCGAAGCACTGGATCAATAGCTTCAACGCCTGGATGCGTGAGTTGAAGGACTGGTGCATCAGTCGCCAGCTGTGGTGGGGGCATAGAATTCCCGTGTTTTACTGCGACTGCGGCCATCGGTGGGCGGATGAGCGCGAGAGCCCTGATGCCTGCCCGAAATGCGGCGGTAAAAATTTTACTCAAGACCCCGACGTGCTCGATACATGGTTTTCAAGCGGTCTTTGGCCGATCAGTACGCTTGGCTGGGGTAACGGCGAGGCGCTGAAAAACGAGAAGTGGTTTGAAGAGGATTTGAGCGAATTTTATCCGAATACCATGCTGATTACCGGCTTTGACATTTTATTTTTCTGGGTCGCGCGCATGATGTTTCAGTGCCAAAACGCCATGGGCGAGCTGCCGTTTCGCGACATCTATCTGCACGCCTTAGTTAAGGACAAAGACGGCAAAAAGATGAGCAAATCGAGCAAAAACGTAGTCGATCCGCTGCTAAAAATCGATGAATTTAGCGCCGATATTTTGCGCTTTACGCTTACGATTTTGTGCGTGCAGGGGCGCGATCTGCGCCTTAGCGACGATAAGCTTTTGATATATCGAAATTTTACGAATAAGCTTTATAACGCGAGCAAATTTTTGCTTTTAAACGCTTCTAAATTTGACGATTTAGACGCGGTGCGGATCAAAACGAGCCTCGGCAAATATATGCTTTCGCGCTTTAACTGCTGCGTGGGCGCGGTGCGGGAAAATTTGGACGAATACCGCTTCAACGACGCTGCGACCGAGCTTTATAAGTTTTTTTGGGACGAGTTTTGCGACTGGGGCATTGAGCTTAGCAAGGCGGACAAGGCCGCGATAGGCGAGCTAGGGATGATTTTTAAAGAAGCGATGAAGCTGCTAAGCCCGTTTATGCCGTTTCTAAGCGAGTATCTGTATCAGGAGCTAAGCGGCACGAAGCTGCAAGACGCGCGCTCCATCATGGTGATGAGATACCCACATCCTGGCGAGCGCGACGAGCGGATCGAGGAGCTGTTTTCGCTGCTAATCGAAGCGATCGTCAGCATTCGTCGCGCAAAGGCGACGATCGAGCTCGGCAATGCGCGCGTAGCCAAAGCCTACGTCAAATCTGCAGTCGATCTAAGCGCCGCTGCGGACTACATCAAAACGCTAGCAAAGGTCGATGAAGTGGAATTTACGCAGCAAAATATCGCAAATTCCGCCCGCGACGTAAGCGAGAGCTTAGAAAGCTTTGTACCGCTTGAGGGGGTCGATCTTAGCGGCGTGATTTCGCGCCTTAACGCGCAAAAAGCGAAGCTGCAAAAAGAGATCGAAAAGCTCTCGGGCATGCTAAATAACGAGAAATTCGTGGCCTCCGCCCCGCAAGCCGTAGTCGAAGCCAACCGCGAAGGACTGCAAAGCGCGCAGGAGAAATTCGCCAAAGTATGCGACGAGCTAAAGGCGTTTGGCGAGTAGCCCGCTAGTTTGAGCTTAAATTTTAAATTAAGGAGAAAAATATGTCAAAGGGTAGTATCGGTGGATTTACTTTAGGCACGGTCATAGCCGTCGCACTATCATGGGGAGCCAATAAAAGCATAATGTGGGCGATAATCCACGGATTTTTAAGTTGGTTATACGTGATTTATTATTTCTTACTTAGGTAAAATTTCATCGGCGGCGCTCCGTTTTACGCGCTAAATTTTAAAATTTGAAGGATAAAAAATGAGCGAAAAAATAAAAATAGCGGTTTTGGGATATGGAAATTTGGGTCGCGGCGTAGAGCTTGCCGCGCGAAATAGCAAGGATTTGCAGCTTTCGGCGGTGTTTTCTCGCCGCGAGCCACACAGTGTGCAAACATACGGCGCGCCAGTATTTAGCGCGGATGAAATTTTATCGCACAAGGGCGAATTTGACGTTTTAGTTCTTTGCGGCGGTAGCGCGACGGATCTGCCGACGCAGACGCCCGAGTTTGCGCAGAGCTTTAACGTCGTAGATAGCTTCGATACGCACGCAAAAATACCTGAGCACTTCGCCGCGGTAGACGCCGCCGCCAAAGCGGGCGGAAAAGTTGGTATCATCGCCGTAGGCTGGGATCCGGGACTGTTTTCGCTAAGCCGCCTATTTGGCGAGAGCGTGCTAGAAAACGGCAGCAGCTACACATTTTGGGGTAAAGGCGTAAGCCAAGGCCACTCAGACGCCATCCGCAGGATCGAGGGCGTCGTGGACGCACGCCAATACACCGTGCCGATAGAAAGCGCCTTGGAACGAGTCCGTGCGGGCGAAAACCCAAAACTTAGCACGCGCGAAAAACACCTGCGCGAGTGCTACGTAGTGGCGCAGGACGGCGCCGATAAAGCGCGCATCGAGCGTGAGATAAAAACGATGCCCAATTACTTCGCCGACTATGACACGAGCGTGCATTTCGTAGATCTTGCGACGCTTAAAAAAGAGCACGGCGGCATACCTCACGGAGGATTCGTTTTGCGAAGCGGAGTAACGGGCGAGCATGGAGAAAATAAACACCTGATCGAGTTTTTGCTAAAGCTTGACTCAAATCCAGAATTTACCGCAAGCGTGCTCGTAGCTTACGCCCGCGCGGCGTATCGTTTGGCGCAAAAAGGCGAGTGCGGCGCGTTTAGCGTGTTTGACATCGCTCCGGCGCTTCTTTCGCCAAAGAGCGCAGATGAGTTAAGGCGCGAAATTTTATAAATTTTTGGAGCGTTTCGGCGGAATTATGAACGAGGAAATCTGAGTGATAAAGATAGAGAATTTAAAGAAATTTTACGGCAAAACCTGCGTGATCGACGATGTGAGCTTAGAAGTAAAGCAGGGCGAAATTTTTGCCATCGTCGGCCGCAGCGGTGCGGGTAAAAGCACGCTGCTGCGCTGCATAAACGGGCTTGAGGACTATCAAGAAGGAAGTCTCAAAGTAGAGGGCAGGGAGGTAAGAGAGCTAAGCGCCGCGCAGATCCGCGAGCTGCGCAAAAATATCGGTATGATTTTTCAACACTTCGCGCTTATGAGCCGCCGCAGCGTCGCGCAAAACGTCGCCACGCCGTTAGCATTTTGGGGCTATTCGAAGGACCATACAAAGCGCCGCGTAGCCGAACTTTTGGAGCTCGTGGGGCTTGCGGATAAAGCAAACGCCTACCCCGGCGAGCTTAGCGGCGGACAGAAACAGCGCGTGGCGATTGCGCGCGCGCTTGCATTAAGCCCTAAAATTTTGCTTTCCGACGAGGCGACCTCGGCGCTTGATCCTAATACCACCGCGCAAATTTTATCGCTTCTGCGCCGCATCAATCGCGAGCTAGGCATTACGATCGTGCTCGTTACGCACGAGATGGAGGTCGTAAAAGGCATCGCGCAGCGTGCGATCCTGCTTAAGGGCGGGCGCGTGAGCAACTCGGGCGATATCGTCTCGCTGTTTCTGCACCCGGATGAGAATATGAAGGAGTTTTTGGGCGAGGAGGAGGTGCTTCCCGCAAGCGGCGTGAATATCAGGCTCTTTTTCCCGCCCGCAGTTGCGTTTGACAGCGTGATCACGCACATGGCGCGCGCTTTGGAGATAAATTTTAACATCGTCTGGGGCAAGCTCGAGCGCCTCGATAAAAACGTCGTCGGAAGCCTCGTGATCAACGTAGAGCCCGCTCACGTCGTGCGCGTGGAGGAGTTTATCAAAAACGCTGGCGTGATCTATGAGATCGTAAGCGAGGATGAGATCAAAAGCTGCGCCGCGATCTAGGTGCGATTTCGCGCCCTGTGCGCTTGCGCCGCACTAAATTTAAGGGCTTACGCGGCATGGCTAATTTAAAAGCTCGGGCGAGGTCGCGAACTCAAAGGCTGGCTAGGCGTTTTAAATTTAACGATCGAGCCGTAGCATTATAAAATTTAATTAATTATGACGAGAGTGGTTTAAATTTCTATTTTGCCTCGATAAAATAAGCTCGGTGATGCGCTGTTGGCGTGCGCTCTGGCTAGCTTTGATTCGCGTTTAGAATTCGACTAGCCATAGCGAGGCGATTTAAATTTCAGGGATCGCGACCGACCGAGCGCATTTAAGCCGCTCCGCGTTTGAAATTACAGGCGTTTAAATTTAAATTTGAATTTTTTCGGAATTTCACACTTACTTCACTTTTACGGAAGTATAATTCCGCTAATTTTTTTTAAGGAGTACGTAATGAAAAAACTTACTTTGTTTGCGCTTAGTGCGCTATTTGCTGGCACTTTTGCCGTAGCTGCCGATATGGGCATGAAAGATGAGATGAAGGACGCCAATACATCAATGCATAATGGTGCGAAAGAGGTGAAAGCTGAGATGAAACATATGAAGCACGAGACGCATGGTATGAAAAAAGATGCCGTTAAAAAGGGCTCTCATGCAAAAAAAGAGATGAAAAAAGAGATTAAAAAAGAGATGTAGTGAGTAAAATTTTACTCGTAGAGGACGATGAGACCCTTTGCGATCTCATCGGCGAATATCTAAAAGACGCGGGCTTTGACGTATGCGTTTGCAGCGACGCTCAAAGCGCCGCGGATCTTGCTTATGAGCAAAAATTTGATCTTTTTATCTTTGACGTAAAAATCCCCAAAGGCGACGGATTCTCACTTTTAAAAGAGCTACGCAAGAACGGCGATCACACTCCTGCGATATTTGCTACGTCGCTAAATACGCTCGATGATCTTGAGGTCGGTTTTAAAAGCGGCTGCGACGACTATCTCAAAAAACCGTATGAATTAAAAGAGCTGATGCTGCGCGTTAATTCGCTCATAAAGCGAAACTTCAGCCATAATTTTGATGATTTTGTAACTATTGACGATGAGTTTAAATTTTATTTTGCAAGCAAAGAGCTGCGCAGATCGGGCGTGCCCGTCGCGCTTTCAAACAAAGAGCGCGAGCTATTGGCGCTTTTTTTACAAAATAAAAACAGGCTTTTAAGCAAGGATGAAATTTTCTCCGCGATCTACGCTTTTGACGAAACTCCGAGCGAGGAAGCGCTGCGAACTTATATCAAAAATTTGCGCCGCGTCCTAGGCGAAGAGCACATCATAAATCGCCGCAACGCAGGGTATCTGTATGTCTGAAAAGACCGCTTTAACGCTTAAAATTCTATCTTTATATCTCATTTCAAGCGCATTGTTTTTGGGATATTTTTTCAAGATAAATTACAGGATGAACGAAGCCGCGCTGCTTTCGCACAGGATAAAAGAGCTAAAAGAGATCAAAATGATGATCTATATGAAAGCAAGTATGGATGGGCTGGAATCGCTAGCGGACTTTGAGCGCGAAAAGGGCGTGAGTGCGTGTATATTTAAGCCAAACTCTGATGAAATTTACGGCTGCAGTGGTGAGCTTGGCACACTTGATAAAGCGAAGCTAAAGGCGGAATTTATAAGTGGCGGTAGGCTAGGAATTTATGAGAATCTGCAAAATATGGAGGAGCGAAACGCCTTTTCCAAGGCTAAAATCATTCTGCTTGGAAGTAGCGTGCAGGGCGAAATTTTAACGCTTCGTATCAAAACAGCAGCGATGATGATAGCGCTTTTGGGCGTGATATTAGCCGTGGCGTTTTATCTGGTGCGGCTAGGTACAAAGCCGCTTTACGATAAGATCGACACACTAAATCGCTTCATTAAAGATAGCACCCACGAGATTAATACTCCGCTTAGTATTATCTCCATGAGCGTCGAGACGATGCGGCACGCAGAGCTTGGAGAATACAACGCCAAGCGCGTCGCTAATATCGATCTTGCCGCTAAGACGCTTTCGCGCATCTACGAGGATCTCGTGTTTTTAACCTTCGGTATGAATAAGGAGGGCGAGATTATCTTAATCGATCTAAAGAGCCTCGTCGCTTCGCGCTGCGAATACTTCGCGCCGTTTATCCAAAAACGCAGACTAAGCCTTAAAACCGATCTTTCGGATGCGAGCATGAGCGCGAACGTCTATGAAATTTCGCGCCTCATCGACAATCTGCTAAGCAACGCCGTAAAATACGCAAATGCAGGCGGCTACGTGGATGTGCGGCTAAGGCGCGGCGAGCTAGCGATCTCAAATAGCGGCGAAGGGATCGACAGGAAAAAGGGCGACGAAATTTTCAGGCGCTTTGCGCGCTTTAACTCAAGCGAGGGCGGCTTTGGAATCGGGCTTAGCATCGTAAGCGAGGTCTGCAAAAAATACTCCTTTTCTATCTCCTACGACAGCGTGCCGGGCGAAGTAACGACCTTCCGCCTTACGTGGCGCGAATAAAATTTTAAAATTTAGTGAAATTTTAAAATTTAAAAGCGACCGCCTGCAGTTTAAATTTAATCGTCGTTTGGTCGCTTAAATTCCGCGCAAAAAGGCTCTAATTGCCGGAGCGTTTAAATTTAATCGCCCGCTCGCTTTGCGCTCGTAAAATGATCCTGAAAGTTATTAGTGCGGAATTTTATTCGTCCGCGATTTCATAAAATTTAGCTTTTATTTCTTGATAAGTATATCCAGTGGATTATATTACTGAATAAAATCGGAACAGATATACCAAAAAACATTGAGCCGCCTCCAAAAAACGATAGCCAACCAAACAGGCTTTCTCTGCTCGCAAAAGTTGGAAACGTCCGCCCGTTGCCTACTTTGTGTGGGATGCCGTTTATGGCAAAATCGGCGTAGAAATAATTATTTAGAAGCCAATAGATAAAAGGTATGCCGATAAGCATAATTAGCTGCGTCTTGACGGCGGGAAGCTCTTTTTTGTATAAGAATGTGGCGATCGGACAATACACGCAGCTTAGCGCGAAAGCCGTTAAAATAGGTATCCACAATGCCGCGACGTAAAATTCCGCAAGTTGCGTATGCGGGCTTATTTTGCCGATTGCGGCGATGTTTGGAAAAAACCGCTTCATAAATCCAACGAAGTCCGCGCATGCCGCGCTTACGTCTAAAATGTTTTCGGGTAGCGCAAATACACTAAGCGCCGTGATCGCAAACAGCGCAAAAACCGCCGCGTAAAGTCGCCCGAAAAATTTAATAAATTTCGTATCGGGATACGGCTGTATGCCCTCTATCTCCGCTTTTATATCCATTTGACGCCGTTTCCTTTTAAATTTACGCTTTGCCTAAATTTTAAAATTTAGAGTTTTTATTGATCGTATCTACCGTGGCTTCGGCGATCGCTAGCTCCTCGTTGGTAGGGATCACGAGCGTTTGAATTTTACTGCCCGCCGCGCTTAAATTTCGGATCGAGCCGGTATTGTTGTAATTTTTCTCAGGCTCTATCGCAATGCCGATATGAGCGAGCCTCTCGCAGACATTTTCTCTAAAATGCGGCGCGTTTTCGCCTATGCCGCCTGCAAAGATCAAAGCGTCCACGCGCCCAAGCACGGCATAATACGCTCCGATCATCTTAACGACGCTGTACACGAGCATCTCAAACGCAAGTTTCGCGCGCGGCTCGCCGCCTTCCATCTTTTCATATACTTTTCGCAGATCGCTTGCGCCGCAGATGCCGAGCAGTCCGCTTTTTTTGTTCATTATGACGTCCATATCCTGCGCGTTGTAGCCCGCGACTCGCTCGATGTATGGGATGATCGCAGGATCGATCGAGCCGCATCTGGTGCCCATGATGATCCCCTCAAGCGGCGTTAGCCCCATCGAGGTGTCGATGCACTTGCCGTTTTCTATGGCGCTCACGCTCGAGCCGTTGCCTAGATGCAGCGTGATGGCGTTAAATTTCTCATACTCTATGCCTAAAAATTTCGCCCCCTCTTGCGAGACGAAGCCGTGCGACGTGCCGTGCGCGCCGTAGCGGCGGACTTTGTATTTTTCGTAGAATTCATACGGCAGCGCGTACATATACGCATACGGCGGAATGCTTTGATGAAATATCGTATCGAAAACCGCCACGTTTGGAATTTTAGGGGCTATTTTGAGGCAGGATTTGATGCCCGCTAAATTTGCGGGATTGTGTAGCGGCGCAAGCGGCGCAAGCTCGGCGATTTTAGCCATTACGTCCTCATCTATGAGCGCGGGAGCGTCGAAATAATCGGCGCCCTGAACGATGCGGTGCCCGATACCGCCCACTTCGGAGAGGTCTTTTATCGCGCCGTTTTGTTTCAAAAGATTGATCGCCATCGCGATCGCGGTCTCGTGATCCGGGATATTTTCGCCCTTTACTTCGGCGAACTGCCCGTTAACGCAGTTAAGACGGCCGTTTGCGTGCGTCGAGCCGATCTCTTCAATGAGTCCGCTTGCGATACAGGCATGGTTTTTTATATCGTAGAATTTAAATTTAACCGAGCTCGAGCCGGAATTTATGACTAGGATATCCATTTAATTATCTCCCGCTTGAATTGCGCTTATTAGGATGGTGTTTACGACGTCTGCAACCTCGCAGCCGCGACTTAGATCGTTTATCGGCTTTTTTAAGCCCTGCAAAATCGGGCCGATCGCGATAGCACCTGCGGTGCGCTGAACGGCCTTATAACAGATATTTCCGCAGTTAAGATCGGGAAAGATAAATACGTTCGCGCGTCCTGCGACCGCCGAATTCGGCATTTTTTTCTTAGCGACCGCCGCATCGACCGCCGCGTCGAATTGTAGCGGCCCGTCGATTAGAAGCTCCGGCGCCTTTTCGCGCGCTTTTTGCGTCGCCGTTTTGATAAATTCCACGCTATCTCCGCTGCCGCTATCGCCGCTTGAGTAGCTTAACATTGCCACGCGCGGTTCAAGCCCGAAAGCCTTTGCGGTCGCGGCGCTTGAGATCGCGATACCCGCCAGATACTCCGCGCTCGGGCTCGGCGCTACGGCGCAGTCGGCAAAAAGCAGCGCCTGCGTATCCAGGCACATTATAAATGCGCCGCTAACGCTCGCGATACCAGGCTTTGTTTTGATGATCTGAAGTGCGGGGCGGATAGTCTCTGCAGTAGTCGTGCCGGCACCGCTTACCATCGCATCGGCTAGCCCTTCATATACGAGCATCGTGCCGAAGTAGGTGCGATCGCGCACTAAATCGCGCGCCTGCGTCTCGCTCATGCCCTTTGCCTTGCGAAGCTCATAAAGATCGCGCGCAAATTTTTCTAAGCTCGCATCCGTCTGCGGATCTAAAATTTTAACGCCGCTTAGATCGAGCCCCAGCTCGCTCGCGTTTTTTTGCACTTCGTCTTGCCGCCCTAAAAGGATCAAATTTGCCGCTCCGCTTTGCTTAATGATCGCAGCCGCGCGCAAAATTCTCTCGTCGTCGCTTTCGGGCAGTACGACGGTTTTAACGTTCGCGCGAGCTTTGGCGTATAGTTCGCTTTCAAATTTCAAAGGGGTTAAAATTTCACAGCGCGTGGAATTTGCCGCGTCCGTGAAGTAGCTTTTATCGGCAAGGACTTTATCGAGCTCTATTGTGCCGCAAAGCTTTGAATCTTCGTCGTGAGATTTCGCGCCGCTTTCGCGTGCGGAATTTTTGCCGCAAAGCCCCGATTTTTTAGAATTTACGCTGCTAGAGCTTGATCTGTCCGCAGCAAATAAAATTTTACCTTCATATACGCTGGCGAAATTCAGCGCTTTTGCTGCAGCGATTGCGCGCTCGCCGATGCGCGCGGCAATTTCGTTAGGATAAAATCCGCAAACGGGGATATTTAGATCCTTGGCTATTTGTAAATTTAGCTCGCGCATATCGGCTCCCGCCGCGCCGCGAACCAGCACGAAATTACACTGCTTTAGGATCTGCGCAAAGCGTTCTATCGCCGCCTTTCGCACGTGCTCATCCTGCCCGTCCGCGAGTGCTCTTTCAAGCTCACTCCTGCTAAAAAGGGCATTGTCGCCAGCGATGCAAAGTTGCAAAACGTTGTGAAAGCTCATGGATAAAATTTTATCTAGTTTTTTTAGTTCGGATTGGTAGGCGACAGGCTCGTCGCATAGGAGCAAAATTCCGTTCATCGGTTGATCCTTTTGAAATAAGATAGGTAATTGTAGCAAAATTTTGCTTGCGTGTTAATCAAAGATTTATCGTGAGGGTTTAGAATTTGGTAACTTCCAACAAAGGAGCGCACATGAAAAATTTAGTGATTTTGGCTCTTTTAGTGAGCCTCGCCGCGGCGAAAATCAATATAAACGAAGCTAGTCGCTACGAGCTGATGACGATCGGTGGGCTTGATGCGGGTAGGGCGGATATGCTTATGCAATACCGCCAAAAGCGCGAAATTTCAAGTGCAGATGAGCTAAAGGGCATCAACGGCTTTGCAAGTTACGATACTGCTAAACTGCAGAAGAGCTTTGAAATATCGCCTAGAGCTAACGTTCAGCAGCCGGTGCAGCCTGACCGCGATATAGTCGTGGTCGAAAAGACCCGCACCCGCACGGTTTACGGAGGCTCTACTTACAAACGCGTTGAAAATTACGGCAATGGCATCACGATCACAGAGACCGGTACTTTACCGCCGCCTCCCCCTCCGCGAGGATATGGTAGGCACGGCGGAATGATGCCTCTTCCGCCTCCCCCACCTCCTGGCGGCATGCCACCACCTCCGCACGGAGGTATAAAACCGCCTCCGCCACCGCCACCTCCGCGTGATGATTATTCTCGCAGGAGAAGTTCTAATAGTATGAGCGATAGCGAAATCGGCGGAAGCTCGCGCCGTAACATGCCGGTGCCTATGCATATGGGAACGATCCGCTCGAAAAGATCCAG
Source organism: uncultured Campylobacter sp. (assembly GCF_937921625.1). Classification (GTDB taxonomy): domain Bacteria; phylum Campylobacterota; class Campylobacteria; order Campylobacterales; family Campylobacteraceae; genus Campylobacter_B. The sequence goes on from NZ_CAKZTI010000014.1 coordinate 21,543, forward strand.
CAGCGTCACAAGCTTCGGCGACTGCGATCCGCAAAGCGGCAACTGCGCTAGCGTGGGCGTAGGCGTGCAGGTAGATAGAGGGTTTTAAAATTTAATTTTACGTGGGCGGAATTTTAGAATTTTATAATCGAGATTCCGCCCATCCTAAATTTACGGCTAAATTTTAAAATTTTGTAGCTATGGAATTTCAAATCTACACAGGAGTTGCTCTGCGCTACGATAAAATTTCAAAAAATTTATAAATTTAATCAGCAGCTTACGTGGTAAAATTTCAAGCTAAAATTTTACGTTAAAAATTCCGTGCCGCGTTTGGTCGAAACAAATCTGCACTTTAAAATTTTAAATCCGAACATCCCGTCCGTTTTAAATTTATGGCTAAATTTTAAATTTGCCTTTTCTACTCTCGCTAAATTCCGAAATTTTGCCCCAGTCTGCGCCGCTATTAAATTTTAAATTCGACCCGATTTAGCGCCTAAAATTCGTGAAATTTAATTTACAAAATAATATAATCATAAAATTATTCCAACGAAACAGGATGGGCGTATGAAAGAAATTAGCGGATCGCAGATGATCGTGGAGGCGTTGCGGCAGGAGGGGGTCGAGGTGGTTTTCGGCTATCCCGGCGGCGCGGCGCTTAATATATACGATGAAATTTACAAACAAAAATACTTCAGACACATTTTGGTGCGCCACGAACAGGCCGCGGCGATGGCTGCAGACGGTTATGCGCGCGCTAGCGGCAAGGTAGGCGTGGCCGTCGTCACAAGCGGTCCTGGATTTACGAATGCGCTTACGGGGCTTGCTACGGCGTATAGCGATAGCATCCCGATCGTGCTTATCAGCGGTCAGGTGGCGACCTCGCTCATCGGCACCGACGCCTTTCAAGAGATCGATGCGATCGGAATTTCACGCCCTTGCGTCAAACACAACTATCTAGTTAAGACGATTGAAGAGCTGCCTAGAATTTTAAAAGAGGCCTTTTATATCGCTCGCAGCGGTAGGCCCGGGCCCGTGCATGTCGATGTGCCGAAGGACGTGACGGCGAAGCTGGGCGTTTTTGAATATCCTAGCGAAATCAAGATGCAGACTTACAAGCCGAACTATAAGGGCAACGCTAAGCAGATCAAAAAAGCCGTCGAGTTAATCGCAAGCTGCAAAAAGCCTATCCTCTACATCGGAGGCGGCGTTATTAGCGCGGGTGCAAGCGAGCTGGTGCGCGAACTTAGCGAGTTTGCGCAGATCCCGGTCGTTGAAACCCTTATGGCGCTGGGAGCTATGCGAAGCGACGATAAAAACCGCCTCGGCATGGTCGGTATGCACGGCAGCTATGCCGCAAATATGGCGCTTAGCGAGTCGGATTTGATAATCTGCCTGGGCGCGAGATTTGATGATCGCGTCACCGGCAAGCTTAGCGAATTCGGCAAAAACGCAAAGATCATCCACGTCGATATCGATCCTAGCTCAATCTCAAAGATCATAAACGCGGATTATCCGATCGTGGGCGATGTGAAATCGGTGCTAGAGGAGATGCTACCTCGCATTAAAAACGAGGTTAGCCCTGCAAATTTCGAGCAGTGGCGCGAGCTTATCCGCAAATACGATGAAATTCATCCGCTTAAATTTAACGACAGCGATGAAATTTTAAAGCCGCAGTGGGTTATCCAAAGTACCGCAAAAATCGCTGGCGAGGATGCTATCATCGCTACGGACGTGGGGCAGCATCAGATGTGGGTCGCGCAGTTTTATCCGTTTTGCAAGCCGCGCACTCTGTTAAGTAGCGGCGGGCAGGGCACGATGGGATATGGCCTGCCCGCGGCATTGGGCGCGAAGGCTTATGCGGGAGATAGACCGGTTATAAATTTCAGCGGCGACGGCTCGATTTTGATGAATATCCAAGAGCTGATGACTGCGAGCGCGAGCGGCCTAAACGTCGTAAATATCGTATTAAACAACAATTTCTTAGGCATGGTGCGGCAGTGGCAGAGTCTATTTTACGGGCAGCGTTTCTCATCGACCGATCTTAGCTCGCAGCCCGATTTTGTGAAAATTGCGGGGGGCTTCGGCGGCGTGGGCTTTAGCGTTAGCACTAAAGCGGAATTTGAAGATGCGCTGAAGCAGGCTCTTGCTAGCAAAAAGGTAAGCGTCATCGAAGCTAAGATCGACCGCTTCGAAAATGTCTGGCCGATGGTACCCGCAGGCGGCGCGCTTTATAATATGATTTTTGAGCAGGAGTCTTAGGATGAATAGCATAAGAAGAGTAATATCGGTCGTCGTTACCGACGAGCACGGCGTTTTGTCGCGGATCTCGGGGCTTTTTGCGGGGCGCGGCTATAATATCGACAGCCTCACCGTTGCGCCGATCCCAAATACCGGCCTATCGCGCCTTAGCATCGTCACTTCGGGCGATGAGCGCGTCATAGAGCAGATCACTAAGCAACTTCATAAGCTGATCCCCGTCTACAAGGTCATCGATGATGCAAAATTTGTCGAAAAGGAGATGGTTCTGGTAAAGATCGCGCTGGGTGAAAATTTAGCGGGGCTCGATGCAGTTTTAAAAGCCTACAACGGTAGCATCGCAAACAGCGACGACAGCAAGATTGTCATCATGGCGTGCGACGACGCAGACCGCATCGACGGATTTTTAAAGACGATAAAAAAATATAATCCGATCGACGTCGTCCGCGGCGGCAGTGTCGCGCTGGATATGTAAGCGGCGATAAAATTTAATCAAAAGGAGCGCAAATGAAATTATCCAAAATTGCCGAAATTTTAAATATAGAGCTTAGCGGGGCGGACGCGGAGATTACTGCGATAAATTCGCTTCAAAACGCAAGGCAAAGCGAGCTGAGCTACTGCGATAGCGACAAAAACGAGAAATTTTTATCCGCCACCAAGGCAGCCGCCGTATTGGTAAAGTGCGGCACTGCGGTTCCAAACGGCGTGCGAGCGCTAGAGTGCGAAAATCCGCATCTAGCCTTTGCGATCTTAAGCGCGCATTTTGCTAAGCCCCTCATTCGTAGCGGCGCGCCCGCAAAGATCGCCGCTAGCGCGCAGATCGGGCAGGGCGTGCATATCGGCGTAAATTCCACGATCGGCGAGGATTGCATCATTTTAAGCGGCGCGTATATCGGCGATGACGTGCATATCGGAAGCGGCTGCGTGATCCACGCAAACGCCGTCATCTACAACGACGCGATCATCGGCGAGCGCTGCATAATCCACGCAAACGCCGTTATCGGAAGCGACGGTTTCGGCTACGCGCATACTAAAACGGGCGAGCACGTTAAAATTTATCATAACGGCAACGTCGTACTGCAAGACGAGGTCGAGATCGGCGCGTGCACGACGATCGATCGCGCGGTATTCGGCTCGACGATCGTTAAGCGCGGCAGCAAGATCGACAATCTCGTTCAGATCGGGCACAACTGCGAGCTTGGGCAAAACTGCCTCATCGTCTCTCAGGTAGGACTTGCGGGCTCGACGACGCTTGGGCGTAACGTCGTGATGGGCGGACAGAGCGGCAGCGGCGGGCACGTAAGCGTGGGCGATTTCGCTCAGATCGCGGCGCGCGGCGGCATAAGTAAGGATCTGGCGGGCGGCAAAAACTACGCAGGACAGCCTATAATGGAGCTTAGCGAGTGGTTCAAGCTGCAGGCTAAGATCGTTAGATTTTTTAAAGATAAAAAGCACTAGCCGTTTTGCCTTGGCTGACTTGCTTTAGTCGGTTCGGTTGATCGGCTTGATTTGATAGTTTTGATCGTTCGCTCTGATCGACTCCTCTAGCTAGCTTAATCTAGCAGGCTCGCGTCGTTTCAGTGAAGTTTGAAATCGCTAGGCAGTTGGCGATTGTGGAGTGGTTTGCCTTGCCGTTTGTGCTTTGGTGTATTTTGTAATCGCTGCGGCGGTAAATTTTTGCCCTTTTATCGGCGAAATTCTGCCCGCGCCGTTTTTTGTCGTGCGCTTGCTTTGTGGGCGCGGTAGAATTTGATCTGCTAGTTTGGGTCGCGTTTGCTCGCAGTCATGGCACTCGAGCTTTACGAGCGCTTTAAATCAGCGCAAATTTAATTAAAGGAAAAACAATGATAGAGATGTTTTTATGCTCCTATTTTGCGGGCGCGGCGACG
>NZ_CAKZTI010000015.1 GCF_937921625.1 uncultured Campylobacter sp.
CCTGCTCGGCATTATAATTAAAACCAAAATGTGGCGCCGCTTCGGCTCCTTCGTTCTGCACGTGGCATTTATCGTTATCTTTATCGGCGCGGTGCTGACGCGCTATTTCGGCACCGAGGGCGTGCTGCACGTAAGGGCGGGCGAGAGCGAAAGCGAGATGGTAAGCGTCAAACCATACTTGCAAATCCGCACGCAAGACGCGCTGTTTGAGCATCCGCTAAATCTGTCTCAGATCGGCGATAACGATTTTAGCTTCACGCAAAGTATAAATTCTAAAAGCTTCACCGTCAAATTTAGCTCCTACAAACCCGCGCCCAAAGGCGAGCAGAGCACGCTTGCGGTAAAGGCGGGCTTTGAGGGCGGAAGCGAGCAAGAAGCGCAGCTGCGCGGCGGCGCGGGCTGGCTCGGGGAGCCTAAAATTTTAAACTTTGACGGTGAGGAGATAATGCTGAGCTGGGGCTCGAAACTCATAGAGCTTCCGTTTGCGGTAAAGCTTTTGAAATTTAAGCTCGAGCGCTATCCCGGCTCGCAAAGTCCGTCATCCTACGCTAGCGACGTTGAAATTTTAAAAGAGGGCAAGAGCGCGGGAGAGCATGAAATTTATATGAATCATCCGCTAAACTTTGACGGCTTTAAGCTCTTTCAATCCTCCTACGACACGGACGAGCTGGGCACGGTGCTGGAGCTTAACCGCGATCCGGGTAAAATTCCTACCTATTTCGGCTATTTCTTGCTTTGCGTCGGATTTATCGGCAATCTTTTTACTGCGGGTAGCAGGTTTAAAAAGCTAGCTAAATTTATTAAAAACAACGCACCCGCCGCGCTACTTCTAATCGCGCCGCTTTTTTTCAGCATTGAGCTTCGCGCCGCGGATGAAAACTATCTAGCAAACCTTAAAGCTAACTCGCGCGTTCACGCAAACGGCGCGTTTGCGGAGCTTTTGGTGCAAGATTACATGGGCAGGATCAAGCCGCTTAGCACCGAAGCAAGCGAGATCGTAAATAAAATTTCAGGCACGGATTCGCTCTACGGCTTAAGCGCCGAGCAGATGATCCTAGGAATGAGCCTAAATCCCGCGTTTTGGCGCGATCAAAAGATCATCAAGATTAAGAACGACGAGATCAAAAAGATGCTGGGCTTAGCGCCGCAGGAGCGATATGCGAGCTTTAATTCGGTCTTTGATGAAAACGGTAACTACAAGCTCGCCCACGCCCTGGACGAGGCGAATGAAAAAAGCGCCTCGCGCCGCGGCGTGCTCGATAATGAGCTGATTAAATTCGACGAGCGGCTAAATATCGCGTATCTGACCTTTAGAGGGGTGTTTTTTAAATTTATCCCCGTGCCGAACGACCCGCAAAACACCTGGCTCTCGCCGAACGACGCCTTCGCGGATTATAGTATCGCTCCGCAGATCAAAGGCGTGCTAAACGACTATCTAAACGGCTTGCAAGATGGAATTTCGGATAATGATTGGGCTAAAGCGGATGCAGCACTTGCGGAGCTGAAAAACTACCAAAGAGCTACCTCGGTAGCTATACTTCCGAGTGAAAACCGCGTCAAAGCCGAGGTGTTTTATAACAAAGCTTCGGTTTTCAAAAAGCTCGTTTATTGCTATATGATCCTAGGCGGCGTAGCTCTTGTTTTGGCGCTTTTGGGCGCGCTTTGCGGCAAGCGCTTCGCGCTCGCGCAAAAAATTTTATTCGCAGCCTTTGCCGCAAGCTTTGCGGCACATACCCTCGCGCTTGCGTTGCGCTGGTACGTCGCGGCTCACGCGCCGTGGAGCGATAGCTATGAGTCGATGATCTACATCGGCTGGTCGGCGGCGCTTGCTGGGATTATATTTTTTAGAAAGTCCCTACTTACGCTAAGCGCGAGCTGCTTGCTAGCCAGCATCGTGATGCTAGTAGCGCATATGAGCTTCGTAAATCCGCAGATTACCAACCTCGTGCCGGTGCTAAAGTCCTATTGGCTTAGCATCCACGTCTCGGTTATCACGGCTAGCTACGGATTTTTAGGGCTTAGCTGCCTGCTTGGGCTTTTAGCTCTTATTGTGATGGCGCTTAAAAATGACACCAATCGCGAACGGCTCAATGCGCAGATCAGATATATAACGGCGATCAACGAGATCAGCCTCATCGTGGGGCTTTCGATGCTGACGCTCGGAAATTTCTTCGGCGGCGTATGGGCGAATGAGAGCTGGGGACGATACTGGGGCTGGGATAGCAAAGAGACCTGGTCGTATGTCTCGATCATCGTCTATGCGATCGTGCTGCATCTAAAGCTTATCCCGAAACTCGGCTCTATCTATGTTTATTGCGTGAGCTCGACGCTCGCGTATAGCTCGATCATAATGACCTATTTCGGCGTAAATTTCTACCTCACCGGCATGCACTCTTACGCCGCGGGAGACGCACCGCATATACCCGCGCCGTTTTATTGTATAATAGCGGCGATCTTTTTAATAATCGTTCTTGCCTTCAGGGGCAGGGACGTAAAAACGATATAAAGGAGTAAATTTGAAAAAATTTCTAATAGCGTTAGCCTTGGCTGCCGCGGCAAACGCGGGCTTTATCAGCGAGGGCATTCAAGCTCAGCAAAGCGGCGATCATAAAAAACTCGCAGAAATTTACGAGCGAGCGTGCGGTTTGGAAAATAAAGCTTCGGGCTGCTATAATCTAGCCGTTTTGTATTTTGAGGGCACCGGCAACGTAGAGAAAAATTTCGAAAAAGCGATCAGCCTCTATGAAAAAGCGTGCAGCGCTAAATTTGCGCTTGCGTGCAACAATCTAGGCTATATCTACGAAAGCGGCAACGGCGCGGATCAAAATTTTACCAAAGCCGCGGCTTATTACGAAAAAGCCTGCAAAGATAACGAAGGCTGCACCTCGCTCGGACTTTTATACGCAAACGGCGCCGGGCTTGCAAAGGACGTCGCCAAGGCGGCGAGCCTTTATGAAAAAGCCTGCACCTACGGCGATATGATGGGCTGCAACAACCTGGGCTATCTGTATCTGAAGGGCGAAGGCGTGCAGCAAAGCTTC
>NZ_CAKZTI010000016.1 GCF_937921625.1 uncultured Campylobacter sp.
TTAAAAATTAGGAGGGTTATACCAGTTATGAAATTAAATAATTTTAGAATTAAATCGGTCAATTTAAAATATGATGTTATCACGATATCCATAAAATTCTTTATGGCAATGTTATTGATTTCTATACCTTTTAAAAATGCTTTCTACCAAGTGTCATGGGTAGGTTTAGATGTAATATTTTTATGTCATATTATATATAAAAAGAATTTTAATATAATATCTGATTTATTAAAGGATATTAATATTTTGCTGATTTCGTTTATAGGCATAGTTGTAGCTCAATTCATATCTAATTTTATTAATCCGGAATACTTAAATAGTAGAAGTTGGGAGACATCAATTTTGTTTACGTTCCGATACGGTATTTTATTTTTAGCTCTTTATTACTTTTATGTTATTAAAGCATTTAATATTACCGAGTTTATAATTTTTATAGTCATCTCGTTTGCTCTGCTTATTGTTACCGGAATTTGTAACGCCACAGATAGTAATAATGCGTTTTTAGATAAAGTACAAGGTGGTTTTACAGGGGGCTTTATAAGTCGTAATGTCTATGGAATGTTTATGGGATTTGCTTTTATTTTTTCATTTATTTTTATAGAAAAGCCTATTGCTAAATTGGTGTTTTGCGCAATTTTATCTATTTTTACTATATTTACGTTTTCTCGTTCCTCATGGGTAGCTGCTTTTTTTGCTACTTTATTCTATTGCATTGTGAATTTTAAGCGAAATAAAAATTTAATATTAATATTTGTCACACTAGCATTTCTTGTATTGGTTGTATTACTAAATATAGAAAGCCTATCAGAAAGGTTCGGTGATCTAATCCAAGGAAATTCATCGGGAAGATATGCTATCTGGAAATATAGCATTGATATGATAATGCAAAAACCTATATTTGGTTGGGGGATAGATGTATTTTTAAATCTTCCGGAAAGAGCTATTCGCATAGATCCAAGCTATAGCATGGCTCATAATATGATTTTAGAGATTATACTTTATACCGGATTTTTTGGTGCGATATTTTATTTTTTAGGCATAGTTTATAATATTTATAGTTCGTTTTGCTATAAAGAATTCAAAATTTCTACTATTTTTATATATTTTTTAGTAATTTTTCAATTTGATCATTCTCCATTTGTAAATAAACCTATTTTGAGCTATATAGCAGTTTTTTCTGCCCTGCTGTATGCAAGCCGAATAAATAACAATAGCAATAGTATGAGAAATAAATAGCCGTGTCAAAAGAGAGAAATAAAAGTCTAAAGATCGTGCATTGCGGCATTTTCAACGAATACGACGACGGCAGTTTTTTCTACGGCATGGAGCGCAAAATCAGCCACGGGCTCATCCGCGGCGGGCACTTCGTCTATGATTTTAGCTACCGCGATTGGGAGCGAAGCTTGCGCTTTTGCGGGCTGAAAAACAGCGGGTTAGCTAAAATGAACGCCAAACTCGTGCGTATCTGTGAAAACATCGGCGCCGATCTGCTTCTAATCGGCAAGGGCGAAAAGATCGGTCTTAGCACGCTGCAGGCGATAAAATCGGCGCTTCCTAAGATTAAAATCGCGATCTGGTACGTCGATCATCTGCAAGAAAAACGGGAATTTTTCGAAAAGCTAAGCTTCATCGACGTGTTTTTTTGGGCGAATGCGCTGAAGCTGCGCGATCTTTCTGCAAGATACGGCGCAAAATTCGCCTTTTTCCCAAACATCTCCGACGCGGCGTTTGATAGACGCCTAGACGCTGCTAAAACGACCGACGTGATCTACATAGCGCGCGATTATCAAGAGGACGTGAGGTATAAATTTGCGCTTTTGTTGCGCGATTTTTGCGAAAAAGAAGGGCTTAGGCTTAAAATTTTTGCGAGCCTCGGCGCGCCTGCCGTATTCGGCGATAAATTTCATCGCGAGATCGCGGCTGCGAAGATTGCGATAAATTTTAATCGCGACGACGAGCTTGAGTGCGCGCGCGCTCATAAATTGCTCGGTGCGAGCGACCGCATGGCGCAGTTTTTAGGATGCGGGGTCTGCACTTTTAGCCCAAAGATTGCGGGGTTTGAGCGGCTTTACGAGGATGGCTCGGAGATAGTTTATTTTGATGATCCTGCGGATTGCTTTTCAAAGATCAAACACCTTCTTGCTAGCGGAGAATACGCGCGTATCGCGCAGCGCGGCAGAGCTAAGACGCTAAAGATCGCAAACGCTGCCCGAGTGGCAAAATTTATGCTTGAGACGATCTTTGAAGAGAGCTTCGGCACGGATTTAAAAAATGCGGATAGCGACGACTGCAGTAAAGTTGGTGGCGAGCTTGGAGAGAGATATGATAGCCGTAGCGAAGGCGGAAAAATTTACGGTAAAAAGGGCGATGAAAAACTAAAATTTAATGACGAGGCTCACGCAGTAGGTTGCGAAGACAATGGTAAGGACGATAAAATTGGTGCCAAAATTTGCGATGAAATTTACGGAGACGGCAAATATCGCAACGGCCGTGGCGAAAAGGATAAAAGCGATCGGAGCGATTTTTACAGCGAGCCTTACGAATGGCGCGAGTTTATTTATAAGAAAGGGCGAGCGATATGAAAATTCTACATACGCTACAATGGAAGCAGTTCGCTGGAACAGAGAAAGTCTGCGTCGATCTGTGTAATGAAATGGCAAAAACTAATGAGGTATTTTTGCTAAGCGACGAAAAGATTGCACCATATTTGAGTGAACGCGTAAATTTAATCAAATTTAATTTCGGGCATAATAGATATAATCCATTATTTTTACTACAGACAGCACAGCTTTTAATTAAAATTTCACCAGACATAATTCATTGTCACAATACAAAAGAAATTGAAATAATGTATCGCGCACGGAATTTAGCACGATTTTTAGGCTCTAGGAGAATCGGAGTGGTGGCTACGAAGCATACTTTGCAGGTGAAGAAAAATTATAAACTAGCTGATCTATGCGTGGCGGTGTTAGAGGATACGAAAGAAATTTTGCCTACAAACTCCATAATCATCAAAAATGCGATGGCATATAAAAAACCAAAGGAGGGAGAATATAGAAGTAATAAATTTAGTATCATTTCAGCCGCCAGGTTATCTGCGCCCAAGGGTATGGATATAATAATAAAGGCTTTGGCGGATGTAAATTTTGACTTTGAATGCACAATATTCGGTAGTGGTGAAGAAGAGGAGAATTTAAAGGATTTAATAAAAGAATTAGGCTTGGAAGAAAAGATAAATATTGCAGGCTTTACGGATCATTTGCAAGATTATTTAAGTGCTTGTAATCTACAAATCATTGCGTCTGCATTTGAGGCTTATGGGTTAACGGCAATCGATGGCGTATATTATTCGCCGCTTTTAATCTCTACTGCAGTGGGTATTTGCACCGAAATTTTACCCAAAGAGCTGCTGTTTGAAAGAGATATTTTGTCACTACGGCGTAAACTAAACGAAGTATATGAGAATTATGAAGAATTTAAGGCGATTTTTTCTAAAGTAAAGGAAAAATGCAAAGGAGAATTCGATATGTCTAACGTTGTAAATCAATACATCAAAGCTTACAAGAGCTTGCTATGACCTATTTTGTGGCTTTTCTGATCTTTGCCACCGCAGCGGGCGTTTCGCTGCGGTATAACTGGTGGCGGATCCCGCAGGGCTGGCATAAGGCGCGGGTGCTGATGTATCATAGCGTAGAGGAGCACAAGGGCGATAAATTCGACAAGTGGCGGCTGAAGCCTGCGGATTTTGAAAGGCAGATCGCGTGGCTTGCGAAAAACGGCTTTAAAAGCTTTAAGCTTAGCGAGTTAATTGCGTTAGAGCGGCTGCCTAAAAAGGCTGTTTGCATCACATTCGACGACGGATTTGAAAATAATTTTACTAGCGCCTTTGAAATTTTGAAAAAATACGATTTTAAAGCGAGTATATTTTTGGTGCCGGATGCCGTGCAAAACGACTGGGAGCGTGTCAACACTGCTCATCTTGCGCGGATGCTAAGCGAGGAGCAAATTTTAAAAATGCAAGCAAGCGGGCTGGTGGAGTTCGGCGCGCATACGATGCACCACGTAAATTTAGACCTTACCTACGCGAGCGATCCGCAGCTCGCCGCAGATGAGATCATCGCGTCCAAGGCTCGCGTAGCACGTATTTGCGGGCGGCCGTGCGAGGTGTTTGCCTACCCGTACGGTAAATTTAACGACGAAATTTTAAATATCGCCAGATCAAATTTTAAAGGCGCGGTGGTCGTCAAGCGCGGACTTTACGAGGCGGGCGACGACAAATACGCCGTAAAACGTATCGGTATTTTGGGCACGGAGGGGTTTTTTGATTTTTGGTTGAAATTTACGAGGATAAGGAACAAACTATGATTAAAGCATCTGTTTATGCGATAGTGATGAATGAGGAGCGCCACATCGAGCGTATGCTGCGTAGCGTGGCGGATTTTGCCGAGATCATAATCGTCGATAGCGGCAGCACCGATGCCACGCTGCAGATCGCGCGTAAATTTACCGATAAAATTTACCACCACGATTGGCAGGGCGAGGGGGTGCAGAAAAACTATGCGTTTTCGCTATGTAGCAACGAATGGGTGCTAAATCTCGACGGCGACGAGGAGGTAAGCCCTGAGCTAAAAGGCGAGATAGAGGAGTTTATGAGCCAGAGCGATTACTCGGCGCTGGATATTAAATTTCATGAATACTCGCTCGGGCGCAGATGCTCTGATCTCGTGCGCAAAAACACCCACATCCGCTTCTTTCGCAAGGAGTGCGGTGAGTATAAAAATATGGGGGTGCACGCGCAAATTTCGATCATAAAAGGCGCGGTGAAAAAGAGCAAATTCTGTATCAACCACTTTAGCGAAAAGCTGATCGCAGAGCTTGTTATGAAAAACAACAACTACTCCACGCTGCGCGCGCAGGGTGATTTTGAGAAGGGAAGAAAGCCGAGCCTTGCGAAGCTTTTGCTGATCTATCCGTTTGCGTTTTTTAAATCGTACATTTTGCGCAGATCGCTTTTTGACGGGCGTAAGGGATTTATCACGGCAAATATTAACGCATTTTACGCGTTTTTAAAAGAGGCGAAACTTTACGAGAAGTATCTTAAAAAGGGCGAAGATTAATCGAAATGATAGAAAATTTTAGTTATTATTGCGACTTAAATTTAACAGCGAAAAGGGCGAAAAATGGACAAAAAAGTAGTAGCGGCACATAAAATTTCAGACGAAGAATATGAAAAAATTTTAAAAATTTTAGGTCGCGAGCCGAATCTGCTCGAGCTTGGGATTTTTAGCGCGATGTGGAGCGAGCACTGTAGCTACAAATCGAGCAAAAAATACTTAAGCGGCTTTCCGACCAAGGCGCCTTGGGTCATCCAAGGCCCTGGCGAAAACGCAGGCGTCATCGACATCGGCGGCGGCATGGCTGCGGTTTTTAAGATGGAAAGCCACAACCACCCTAGCTTCATCGAGCCGTTTCAGGGGGCTGCGACCGGCGTGGGCGGGATACTGCGCGATATCTTTACGATGGGCGCACGCGTCGAAGCCAATATGAACTCGCTTCGCTTCGGCGAGGTGCGAGGAAGAAGCGAAAATGCCAGGAAGCAGCGCTATCTGCTAAAAGGAGCGGTTGCCGGCATCGCTCACTACGGCAACTGCATGGGCATTCCTACGATAGGCGGTGAGACGACGTTCGACGCTAGCTTTGACGGCAACATTTTAGTTAATGCCTTTGCTCTTGGTATCGTTAAAAAGGATGAAATTTTCTACGGCAGGGCCGAAGGCGTGGGCAATAGCGTGATCTACGTGGGCTCTAAGACCGGTCGCGACGGGCTCGGAGGAGCCGTGATGGCGAGCGATAGCTTTAACGACGCGAACAAATCTCTGCGCCCGACGGTGCAGGTGGGCGATCCGTTTGCCGAAAAGCTGCTGATGGAGGCGTGCTTGGAGCTGTTTAAAACCGACTACGTCGTGGGTATCCAGGATATGGGCGCTGCGGGACTTACTTCAAGCAGCTTTGAGATGGCGGGGCGTAGCGGCAGCGGCATGAGGTTAAATTTAGATAAGGTGCCGATGCGCGAAGAGGGGATGAGCCCGTATGAGCTGATGCTAAGCGAGAGCCAAGAGCGTATGCTGATCTGCGCCAAAAAGGGTTGCGAGGAGAAAATCAAAGAAATTTTTGCCAAATGGGATCTGGATGCCGCCGTAATCGGCGAGGTGACGGATAGCGGCAAGATGGAGCTTTTCTGGCACGGCGAGCTGGCAGGCGTTATTCCGATCGAGCCGCTTAGCGAGGCTGCGCCCGTGCTGGATCGCCCTATAAAAGAGCCTGCATATATGGCGCAGATCGCGGGGCAAAATTTATGCGGCTGCGGCGCAAGCGAGCGCGAGCTGGACGCGGCGTTTGATAAAATTTTTGAGGACCCCGAAGTGCTGAATAAATCCTACATCTACGATCAATACGACGCCAACGTAGGGCTAAACTCCGCCAAGCGCCCCGGTATGCTGGGCGCTGCGGTGATGCGAGTTAAGCAAAACGGCGTAAAGCTCGCGATGGCTGCGGACTGCAACACGCGGATGAATTACGTCCATCCTCGCATAGGCGCGGCGCTTGCGGTAGCGTCGGCGGGACGAAAGGTCGCTATGAGCGGCGCAACGCCTCTAGCCATCACCGATTGCCTAAACTACGGTAATCCGCAAAATCCAGAGGTTATGTGGCAGTTCGCGCAGGGCTGCGAGGGGATCAAGCAGGCTTGCGCCGCGCTAAATACCCCGGTCATCAGCGGCAACGTAAGCCTTTATAACGAAACGGGCGGCGTTAGCATTCAGCCCACTCCCGCGATCGTGTGCGTGGGCACAAACGAGGGCGAGATCATCCCTAGCGATTTTTGCGCTAGCGGCGTGAGCGTCTATCTGGCGGGCGATACGAAGGGCGTTTTTGCGGGCTCGCTTTATATGAAAGCAGTGGAAAATCGCGTCGCAGGCAGCCTGCCGGAGCTAAATTTAAAAGCAGAGCGCGCTTTGTGGGACTTCGCGATCGAAGCTGGCAGGAGCGGAGTTTTGGAATTTGCAAACTCCGTAGGAATCGGCGGCGTGGCGATCACGCTTGCTAAGATGGCGTGCGTAGGCGGCGTAGGCGGCGAGTTTGAGATGAGATGTGACGATAGCAGAGATATTTTCGATGAGAGCTTTTCGCGCGCGATTTTCGGCGTGCGCGACGAGGCAAAATTTAAAGAGCTGGCCGCAAAATACGGGCTAAACTTGATGCGTCTAGGCATCAGCGGCGGCGAAGCGTTTCGTATAAATTCCGTCCGTAAAAATCTAAAGGCGTTAAAAGAAATTTACTTCGGCGAGTTCGCCAAGATCATAAAGAGCGAAGATTAGCGCGTGCTTAGCGTCATATTTCTTTTAATCGCGCTGTATATTTTCGCGCAGATCGGTGGGGCTCTCGGCAACTCGGGCTATCGCGGCAAGGCGCGAATGCAGCTAGCAGAGGCTAAAATTTTAGTAGCGCTTCTAGCCAAGGTCGCCAAAAGCGACGGGCACGTAAGCGAGTCCGAAGCCGCGATGATAAGCGAAATTTTAGACGATTTGGTGCGCCAAATGGGCGCCGGCGAACGCGAACGCGAGGCGCTGAAGCTCGTTTATAAGCTCGAGAAAGAAAGCCTCGCAAACGTGCGCGAGCTCGCCGAAAAATATAACCAAACCTACCGCCCGAGTCCGAGTCGCAAAACGGGGCTAATCTATTTCTTTTTAAATTTAGCCTACGTCGATCGCGGTTTTAGCGCGGCAGAGCGGCGCACGATCTCGCAGATTTGCGACGGATTGGGCATTGCGGAGCATATCCAAAGCCAGATATTCGCGACCTTTGAGCGCAGTTTTTACGGAACCTATTACGAAAACGGCGGCACGCAAAGCGATACGGCTTACGACGAATACGACGGCTATAGCACAAGAAGCGGTGGGTATTGGGACAAATACGGCGGCAGAAGCACGGGCGGCTACGGAAGCAGTAGTTACGGCGGCGGCACCGGCTACGACTATGGCGGCACGACGGGTTCGGGCTATGGAGGCTCGCAAAGTTCGAGCGGTTACGGCGGGTATTCGAGTGGATATGGCGGCGGTTATTCGAGCGGCTCGCAAAGCTCCGCCAAAAGCAAAAGAGATCCGTATGAAATTTTGGGGCTCTCCAAGGACGCTACGTTTAACGAGATCAAGAAAAAATATCGCGAGCTCGTGAAAAAATACCACCCCGACATCCTGATGGGCAAGGGCGCGGACGAGGAGATCATCCAGGAGGGCACGAAGAAGCTTCAGGAGATCAACGAGGCGTATAAAATTTTAAAGGAGCGCTTCGGCGAGAAGTAGGGCGAAATTTTAAAATTTGAGGGCGCAAAACGCCTTGAAATTTTAATGTAGGGCTTGCGATACGGCGGCAAGGTGCGGCGAAAGATTAGAATTTAAGGAGTAATAAATGAAAAATTTTATAATTTTTGCCGTTTTGGCGGCACTACTTGGAGGATGCGCGAGCAAAAAAGATCAAAGCAAGATTGCCCGATCGGAAGATAGCGTATTGCTAAGTTATGACAGAAATATTTCTACTGAGTACCGAGCTCATAACGGAAAGCTTTATAAAAACGGTAAAGTGTTAGGCAAATATCTTACGGCGCCGGGACTTGGTATGCACATTTATACGGATGAAATGGAAAATGGTTATATAGATCCCGGTGTGATAAAGGAACATAATTCTAAAAAAATTACGGAGATAATATTCGTTCCGAATGAATTTCTTAAAGTAATCTCTTATAGCCATAATGACGGCGTTTGCAAGGCATTATCCAGCGGAAAATATGTACATATAGAGGAGCGTGTTACTATATACGGACGAGGCGAGCCGATTTTTGCGTATAGTTATGATGTTTTGATGTCAAGAAAAGGAATGGGTAAAATTTCATCCAGGTTTGATTTCGCTCATGAAAAATTATATTATGCAGATGAAAAACTTTTAAAAAAGCTAAATTCTGTAGTAGCGGATACCGTGCAAACATCCGTCGTACTTAGCGGCGCTACGCTTCTTGGTCTGCTTTGCAGAGAAAAGTCGTAAAAGGTTGAATTAAATTAAGGAGCAATAAATGAAAAATTTTATAATTTTTGCCGTTTTGGCGGCACTACTTGGAGGATGTGCGGTATCACGCCCGGCCAAGAGCGATAAGGAGTTTAAATTTTACGATGGTAATAAAACCATGATTTATAAATTTGTCGGTGAGGATCTGTATGAAAACGGCAGAAATTTAGGCGCGTATTCGATATATAGAAATAACATAAGAACGATTGCCGTCGATGGGGCGGGTAGGTCTTACGGCAATAACTACAGATCCGCTCTAAATGCTAAACGGATGAAATTTTATCATTTTGACGATGGGGGCGCAATGATATTTAGCGTTTGGCACAAGGATGGGATTTGCAGCGTCTATAACGCAGGCCGATACGTGAATTTTGACTTTATTTCAAATACTTTTAAAGATGGCGATTGGCTTTACGCGGATGGTAAAATCTCAAAAAGCGACGACGAGGGCATCATACAAAATGGAGCTTCAAAGGAATTAGGTGTATATAAAACTTCGGATATAAGCAAATTAATCCAAGATAAGAAAATGGATCGTGCCGTGAAAATTAGCGTCACGAGCGTATATCTTCGCGGATATGCAAAGGCTATGAAGACTAGAAAATTAGATGATTTTTGCAGATAAACTTCGGGGGAGTTATGGACAAAATCAAAATTTTAGCGCTGTTTGCGGCGGTCATGCTGCTTGCGGGTTGTATGAAGGTAAAGTATTCGCAAGCCGAGCTGCATCCGGAAAATTCCGTGATGATGAGCTACGACGGGCAGACCGTTACCGAGTATAAAATTTCAGGCGGCGTGCTTTTAAAAGATGACGCAATCTTAGGAAGATATGAAGAGGAGGGCTCCAATCTCTATCTATTTACGGACGAAAGAGGGATGAATGTGGCTGGGGATCAAATTTTGCAAAGAGCTCTAAATAAATTTACGATCTACGTTTTTACGCCCAATAAAGAGCTGCGAATCGCCGAGTATTCCGCGAGTGGCGGCGTTTGCAAGGCCTTTGCGGAGGGTAAATTCGTAAGCCTGACAGAGCACTTTAGCGGCTACGCTTCCTCCGCGCCGCTTTATTCATACTCGTTTTCGGCTTCGGTGTCGCAAAACGCGAGCGCAAACGTGATCTCGCGCTATGAATACGTGGGCTCAAGACTAAAAAATAGTAGGGCATTCTTGCAAAGCCCGCATACGGCTCTAGGTAATACGGTGAAAGAGAGCATCGAGTGGCACCGGGACAAATTGCGCGATATTTGTAAGATAAAATTTTAAAAACCAAACCAACACGAAAGGAAAAACATGGGATTTTTATCCAAAGACGAAGAGCCGCAGAAGCAGGGCGCCAAAAAGGCGGCGAAGCAACCGCCTATTTTGATGAAGCAAACGCAAGAGGTGATCACCAATATCGAGAAATATCTGGGCGCGCCGCTGCTTACATATTTTAATTCGGGCGCTGGCAGCGTTTGCGGTAACGACGCGATCAGTATCAACGACCACCTCAAGGGCAAGCATTTCGAAAAGCTCTATCTTTACATCAAAAGCGACGGCGGCAGCGGCATTGCATCGCTTAAGATCGTCTCGATCCTGCGTAATCACTGCGATGAGCTGATCGCGCTTGTGCCGGCGAACTGTGCTTCGGCGGCTACGATGATGGCGCTTGGGGCGAATAAAATTTTAATGGGGCCGCTTGGGTATCTCACGTCGGTCGATACTTCACTACGCCACGAGCTTTCGCCGGTTACGAACACCAACGACCAAGCCAACGTTTCGATGGACGAGCTAAGTCGCGTAGTGAAGCTTTGGAAAAATAACGAGCGCCCGAACGACGAGAACCCGTACAAGGAGCTTTACAAATATATCCATCCGCTCGTTTTCGGCGCCGTCGATCGCGCAAGCAGCCTGTCGCTTAAAATTTGCCGCGAAATTCTGCGCTACCACTTCGAAGATGAGCAAAAGATCGCCTTTATCAGCGACAAGCTAAATAGCGGCTATCCGTCGCACGACTATCCGATCTTATTCAGAGAGGCTAACGAGCTTGGGCTTCAGGTCGAGAAGATGGATACGCGCCTAAGCGAGATGCTTCAAATTTTAAACGAGCTCTACGCCGAGATGGGGCAGCGCACCTTCACCGACTTCGATGAGAACAACTATCACGACAACAATATCGCCAATATCATCGAAATTTTGGGATGCCAGATCTACTATCAGATCGACAAGGATTGGTTTTATCGCGAGGAGGAGAAGCGCTGGATCGTGCTAAACGACGAGAGCTCGTGGCGCAAAAACGAACTCGACGGCAAAAATATCAAAAACAGCATCTACTATATTTAGTGCGGTTTTGGATTTCGCGTCGCTTTAAATTTGTGGCTTGTAAAATTTAAATCGGCGCGTAAAATTTAAACGAACAGCAGCAACAATCGGCGCTAATGGAGCTCGTGGGCGACGACGTAGCCGCGCTTATGGATGAGCTGGAAAATAGGATGTGCAAGTAAATTTAAAATTTTAAAAGTGGCAAAAGCAAGCGCCAATCTAGCTTGGCGATAAAAGCTGCGCCGCGAAATTTTAAATTTAGCCGGTTCACGCAGATCCTTGCGGCTAAATTTGCGCTGCGGTTTAAATTTGCGTTTTTGCGCGTGGCTTTTAAATTTAGTCTTTGTAAGCGGCGCAGAATTTTAAAATTTGCGTCCACGCGAGCAAGGCGGCGGCATTTGAGAAGCAAATTTAAAATTTGCGCGCGGTAAATGCGGTAAATTTAGTAAATTTCGCTTTGCCGATTCCGCGTCATAAATTCGGCAAAATTTTAAAATTTAAAGGATTTTTGCGATGAAATTTTTTATCTCGTCTCTGTTTTTGGCTCTGTCGCTGCTCGGCTGCGCAGGCAAAAACTCGCCCGAAACCGATAAAACCTACGTTTTTTCAAGCGAGCTTGGAGATACGAAATACGATTTTTACGGCGGCAATCTCTACGAAAATGGCGCCATTTTAGGCCCTTACGAAACGCGAGGCGATGCGAAGCTTGCGATTTTAGGCGGTAGCGGCGCAAATTTAGACAAAAACGCAAAGCTCATAAAACTATATTTTTTCGAGCGCAGATACGGCGCGATCTACGCCGTAAGCCACAAAAATGGGGTCTGCGCCGAGTACAATAAGGGAAATTTCGTAGATTTTCAAATTTTATTTAATATTTTTCAAAGCAAAGAGTGGTTTAATTATAGCGGTGGCATTTCCCCGGGCGGCGAGAAGCTAAAAGAGCTGGCTTCGGCGCGCATGGCGAAATTTAAAGGCGCAAAGCTCGGCGCGGCGGATGAAAAGACAAGGCGCGAGTATCAAAAGGCTCGCCGCGAGGCGATTTTGTATTTTCAGCTTAACGCAAACGACATGCGCGAGCTGATTTTTAAAAAATTATGCGAATAAATTAAAAGGAGAAAAGATGAGAGCATTAATCAGCGTCAGCGATAAGAGGGGCGTCGTAGAGTTTGCCAAAGGGCTTGAGCAGCTAGGATTTGAAATTTTAAGCACGGGCGGCACGTTTAAGCTTTTGCGCGAAAACGGCGTCGGCTCGCTCGAGGTTAGTGAATATACGGGCTCGCCCGAGATGTTTGAGGGGCGGGTTAAGACCCTGCATCCAAAGATCCACGGCGGAATTTTGTATAAGCGAAACGACGTAAATCACGTAAGCCAAGCCGCGCAGCACGACATCGGCGGCATCGATCTCGTCTGCGTAAATTTATATCCTTTTAAAGCGACCGTAGCCCGCACCGACGATTTTTCAGAGATTATCGAAAATATCGACATCGGCGGACCTGCGATGGTTCGAAGCGCGGCTAAAAATTTTGCTAACGTCTATGTCGTTACCAGCCCGCTTGATTACGACGCGGTTTTGCAAAATTTAAGCGGCGCGGACGAGAGCGAGAAGCTGAAATTTAGGCAAAATTTAATGATAAAAGCTTACGAACATACCGCAGCCTACGACGCGATGATCGCAAACTATATGAACGAGCGCTTTAACGGCAGCTTCGGCGCGAAAAAATTTATTACGGGCAGCAAGGTTTTTGATACTCGCTACGGCGAAAATCCGCACCAAAAGGGCGCGCTGTACGAGTTCGAGGATTTTTTTAGCAGCCATTTTAAGAGCCTAAAGGGCGAAGCAAGCTTTAACAATATGACCGATATGCACGGCGCGCTGATGCTAGCTAGCAGCTTCGGAGAGGCGCCTGCGGTAGCGATCTGCAAGCATGCCAATCCATGCGGCTTTGCCGTAAAGGGGAGCCTGCTTGAAAGCTACACCGAGGCGCTAAAATGCGACCCCGTCTCGGCATACGGCGGCGTCGTGGCGATAAACGGTATTTTGGACGAGGAGCTGGCGCATAAAATCAATGAAATTTTTGTCGAAGTTATCCTTGCCGCCCGCGTCACGCCCGCGGCGCTTGCGGTATTTGAAAAGAAAAAGCGTATTAAAATTTTCGAGCAGGGCGGGGAGTTTTTGATTCGCGAAAACGACAAGTATGATTTTAAATTTATTGACGGCGGCTTCGTATATCAGCAGCGCGACTACGTGGGCGCGGGCGAGGTCGCAAACGCCCGCTGCGTCACGGGGCGCGCGGCGAGCCAGAGCGAGCTTGATGATCTAAAAATTGCGTGGCAGATCGCCGCGCTTACGAAGAGCAACTGCGTGGTTTACGTCAAAAATCGCGCGATGGTCGCGATCGGCATGGGTATGACGAGCCGCGTGGACGCCGCACGTGCGGCAGTAGCGAAGGCTCGCGATGTGGGCGTCGATCTGCGCGGCTGCGCGCTTGCCAGCGAGGCGTTTTTCCCGTTTAAAGACAGCATCGAGATCGCCCATGCTGCGGGCGTCGCAGCGGTCGTGCAGCCAGGCGGCAGCATCCGCGACGATGAAGTGATCGCAAGCGCCGACGAGTTTGGCATGGCGATGTATTTTACGGGAGTGCGCCACTTTTTGCACTAAATTTCACTCGCCTGCGGTGGAGCGGATTTCGTTGCTCGCTGCGTAGCTTTTTATGCCGTTGTAAATCTTGAAAACTACGTCGGAGGGGCGGATCTCATTGCTCGCTTCGTAGCGGGCGCGGTGCGGATCGGGCTGTGCGGTGCTTTTTTGCGCAATCGTGCGGCAAGGGTTTGGCTGCGCGGCATACCGCTTCGTATCGGTGCGGCGCAGTTTAAATTTAATCACTCGCCGCCCCTGAATGGTCGCTAAAATTTTATCTAGCGGCGGCGCGTAAATTTTAAATTTAATCGGCAGGATGCTAGGTTTGCCGCTATGTCCGTGCAGTTTGATATAAATTTATCGGTTCAAATTTACGAGGGTCGCTCGGCTGTGTTTTGTTAGGAATTTTAAAATTTACGCAAGTTCACGGGCTTTGGTGCGCTCTAAATTTTAAAATTTACGTAGAATAGTGCAGCGTACGCGGCTTGGGCGCAGGCTTTATGACAGCGAGCGATTTCGGCGTAGCCTTAGCGCGGTTTTATTACAGCGCGCAACTTAACGTAAATTTTGCCGTAGCCTCAAAATTTTGAGGCAAATTTTACCGCGCTGCGCTCGCGCGTCTTTAAATTTCGCCGTTTGTGGCAAATATCAAGCTCGGCAAAATTTCACTCTCATTTCATTTATGGATTGTAAAATTGCGCAAAATTTAAAACGAAAGGATCAAAATGAAAATTTTCAAAGCCTTAATCTGCCTCTTTGCTTTGGCGGCGGGTTATTTAGTCGCGCTAAATGCCGCAGGCGGCAGCGCGGCGGATACAAATTTTAAAGTTAAAGGGGGCGGCATGAACGCAAACGTGAAAGAAATTTATCTGGCAGGCGGCTGCTTTTGGGGGATGGAGGCGTATTACAAACAGCTCGACGGCATAGTCGCGACGCAGGTGGGCTACGCCAACGGCAAGAGCGATAAAGCAAGCTACGAGGGCTTACATAGCAGCGATCATGCCGAGACGCTACACTTAAAATACGACGCCAACGTCATCAGCGAGCCTGAAATTTTGGCGCATTATTTCCGCATCATCGATCCGTTCTCGATCGACAAGCAGGGAGGCGACCGCGGGCGCCAGTACCGCACGGGCATCTACTACGCCGACGAGGCGAGCGGCGAGCTCGCGCGCTATTTCATAGCGGCGCAGCAGGCGAAATTTAAAGAAAAGATCGCCGTAGAAGTGGCGCCGTTAAGGAATTTCGTCCGCGCCGAGGAGTATCATCAGGACTATCTCGGTAAAAACCCCGGCGGATACTGCCACATCGATCTGCGCCTAGCCAAAAAGCCGCTTGAGGACGATGAGAAATTTAAAGTGCAAAGCAAGGAGGAGCTGAAGAAAAATTTAACTGAACTTCAGTATCAAGTCACGCAGGAAAAGGCGACAGAGCGGCCGTTTTCTAGCGAATACGACAAGAATTATAAAAAGGGCATCTACATCGACATCGTGTCGAAAAAGCCGCTGTTTTCATCCACTGATAAATTTGACGCGGGCTGCGGCTGGCCGAGCTTTTCAAAGCCGATAACGACCGATGCGATCGCGTATGCGCAAGATGACAGCCACGGCATGCAGCGCGTCGAGGTCTCAAGCCGCGTAGGAGGCAGCCATTTGGGGCACGTCTTTGATGACGGGCCGAGAGAGAAGGGCGGTATGAGATACTGCATCAACGGCGCTAGCTTAGAATTTATCCCGCTTGAGGAGATGGACGCGCTAGGCTACGGGGATTATAAAATTTACGTAGAGTAACGCGGGCTAGGGCTTTGGCTCGGCGGTCAGTCGGTTAGTTTTATACGGCTCGGCTGCCGATCGGTTGGCGGTATATTGGTTCGGCAGTCGGTCATTTTGCAACTCGGGCGCGCGCTCCTCAAGTCTGCGGCTACTGCTTTTGGCAGTCGTCGGTTTTATACGGCTCCGCTATCGATAAATTCGGCGGCTGGTCGGTTGCCGATCGGTTTGGCTGGCGGCTAGTTTAGTTTGCGGTTGAGCGGAAGTTTGACGATCGACGGACGGCTTGGCGGTTTGATGATTTATCGGCGGATAAATTGGCTTGGCGGCTACGGATGGAATTTTAAAATTCCAAATACGATAAAATTTACCTTTAAAGAATTTCATATGGCGTAGCCGCAATAGAAAGAATTTAACGCGAGTGCAGCTCGTCCATATAGCGTTGTAGGGGGCTAGGTGGGGTTTGCGGGCGAGCAGAGCAATGCAATGCTGCGGAGGCGGCGCCTGCGAGAAATGTGACCTCGCAATTGGGCCCCCCTTCCAGCCCCGATAGAAACGGAAATCACGGCATAAAATTCGCAAGTCGTGAATTTGGGGATAAAATTTTGAAATTTTACTTTTTAAGACACGGAAGCGGTGTATGCTTAGCAAGAGATGCGGCGTAAAATTTGGAATTCTGCAACGAAAACGGCGTCTATGCAATGCCCGCTCTGCATCCGCGTCGCAAATTTTAAATTTAGGATAAAATTTTAATGGCTAGCCCCGCGCAAAATAGAAAAATCCCCGCATAGATCGCTAAAAACGGCGCGATTATCGCATAGTGGATGATGAACTCGAAGAAATTGTAGATTATGTGCTTGCTTTTGGGCTCTTTAAATTTTAATTCTAGCGGCTCGTTCGAATCAAACGGCGTGTTGGAGCGCAAAATGTGCCTCAGGCTAAAGATCCAGCACACCAAGTCTATTTTATTGCGCTGCATAGTCTTTGCCGATGCCCAATACGCCGTTTATATAGCATGCAAAAGCCGCCGAAAAACAAAATGAGCCTGATGTCGATCAGCTTATCCGCCATAGCGATCTTTCCTTTGCTTTTTAAATTTAGAAATTTAGCCCGCCGTATTTGCTCTCGGCGTTTGCCTATTGAAATTCTAATTTTGCGGGATTGCACTCTTTGTCGGCTTTGCAATCTTGCAATTTTTTGATGATTTTATTGAAATGTTCTTTGTTATGCGCTAAATCTCTCGTCATCGTTGTGTATTTGATTACTTCGTCAATGTCGAAAGAATAATGTAGATATGTTAGAGCGCAAAGAAAGCAAGAATTTATAATCTGACCGACTTCGCAGCCTCTTATTAGCCGTTCTAAACCTAATAGAATTCTGCTTGTTTTAATTAGAATTTCGCCCGCTAAATCACAAGCTTCAAAATTTTCTCTGCCATTTTTTTCAAAGCATTTCGTATTTAAAGTTTCTAATAATTTTTCACAAGTACTGTATTTTCCATTGCCAAAATCGCACTCCTTTATAAATTGCGAAATTTTTGGAGAATAAATTTTATCGCAACCTATGTAATAATGCGAAGCATCGCAACTAACTTTCGCTCTGCCGTATTCTTCGGCGGACATTTTATAAAACCCGTCGCTTAAAATTTTAACTTCCGCAGAATTTTGCTCTTGCGCCTCGCTTGGTTCCGTATCTTGCATCGCAAAAGCAGCCCCACTAAAACCGAGCCACAGCGCAAACGCTAAAAAGACCTTTTTCATTTTCCCTCCTTCGTTCATCTTATTACTTGTTTATGATACCTAAAAAGCGATAAATTTTATTTATTTTGCATGGGATTTGGGCTGCAAAGTTGTAAAATTTTTAGGATATTTTAAATTTGGCTCGCGGAATTTTAAGTAAGCTAAATTTAAATTCCAAGATACGAGCAGAATCCTTAGTTAAATTTCGGCGCGATACAAGGTAAATTTGAGTAGGCTAAAATTCTTGCACGTTGGAATTTAAACGAAAAACTGGGCGTCGTGATAAGGCAAACGCAAAAATGCGAAAAATGCGAAGCTAAAATTTATCGCATGTCGAAATTTAAACCGCCTTTTTGGCTAAATTTAAGCTAAAAACGCTATAATCCCGTTTCTTTTATTTCGTGCGCTCGTAGCTCAGCTGGATAGAGCATTTGATTGCGGTTCAAAAGGTCGGGGATTCGAATTCCTCCGGGCGCACCATCCACAAATATCTTTTTAAACCGAGCTTCGCTATAATCCGTGAAATTTTAATCTTGGAGCAAAAATGAGAGCATTCGCCGAATGGGAGAAGCAAGAGGCGCTTTTGGTGTCCTTGCCGCATGCAGGTACCGACTGGGCGCCGTATTTGGGCGAGATACGGGCGGCTTACCGCGACTTTATCGCCGCTGCAGCGAGGTTTGAGCCGGTCGTCGCAATCGCGCCGAGCCGCGAGGATTTTGAGCAAATTTGCGGCGGCTTAGCAAACGTCAGCTTCGCGCAAATCGACACCGATGATACGTGGATCCGCGATTACGGCGCGATCGACGTAGAGGAGGGCGGCAAAATCACCGGGCTAAATTTTCGTTTCAACGCATGGGGCGGCAAGTTTGCAAGCGCCAAGGACGACGCGTTAAATTCTAAGCTTTATGCTGCGAGCGCCCGCCCGCTGCGAGACGTGGATTTGATCTTGGAAGGCGGCAGCGTCGATTTTGACGGCGCGGGCACGATGCTAACTACCAGCGCGTGTTTGCTAAACGAAAATCGCAACTCCCTTAGCAAGGCCGAACTGGACGCGCGGCTGCGCGAAATTTTTGGGCTGAAAAACATAATCTGGCTGGGACACGGCTTCATCAAAGGCGACGATACCGACAGCCACGTCGATACTCTCGCGCGTTTTTTAAGCCCGCGCGTCGTGGCGATAAGCTCGTGCGACGATCCGAGCGATCTGCACTACGCGGAGCTTGGCGCGATGAAGGATGAAATTTCATCGCTCGGATACGACGTGATCGAACTGCCGATCCCGCGCGCGATCTTTTATCGGGGGCGCAGGCTGCCCGCGACTTACGCAAATTTCGTCTTTTTAAACGGCGCGCTCATCGTGCCTACATATGCAGACCCCGCAGATCCGCAAGATCCAAACCGCGCGGCAGACGAGCTGGCACTGTCGCGTCTGCGAACAGCGTGCACGGATCGCGAAGTAGTGGGAGTAAACGCGCGCGTTTTCATCCGCCAAAACGGCTCGCTACACTGCTCGTGCATGAATAAATTCAGGCTTTAAATTTAGATCGAAGGAAAAATATGAAAATTTTAAAAGTTGGGCTGATTTCGCATAAATTTGAAGGTACCAAGGCGCGCACGATAGCGCGTAGCATCGAGCTCATCGCGCGTGCAGCGGCGAAGGGCGCGCAATTAATCGTTTTGCAAGAGCTTCATCAGACGCATTATTTTTGCCAGCGCGAAAATACCGAAAATTTCGACTATGCGCAGGATTTTGAGCGCGATTTGCGGCTGTGGAGCGAGGTGGCGAAGAGATTTGGCGTCGTGCTGGTAAGCTCGCTTTTCGAGCGCCGCGCCGCGGGGCTGTATCACAATACCGCCGTGGTCTTCGAGCGCGACGGCTCTATCGCGGGGCGGTATCGCAAGATGCACATACCCGATGATCCGCAGTTTTACGAAAAATTTTATTTCACGCCGGGCGATCTGGGCTTTGAGCCCATAGATACGAGCGTGGGACGGCTCGGCGTGCTCGTGTGCTGGGATCAGTGGTATCCAGAAGCGGCGCGCGCGATGGCGCTACGCGGTGCCGAGCTGCTCATATATCCGACCGCGATCGGGTGGTTCGACGGCGATGGCGAGGACGAAAAGGCGCGCCAGCTGGAGTCTTGGGTCGCGGTACAGCGCGGGCATGCGGTGGCAAACTCTCTGCCCGTAGTCGCCGTAAATCGCGTGGGCTTTGAAAGCGCCGCGCTTAGCGAGGTTTCGCCGGATGAAATTTTATCCGGGGGAAATAAAATTTCGCCAGTAAGCGACGGCGGAGCAGCCAGCGATAAAATTTTGCGCTCCGCGGATACGGGCGGTGAGAGTAAAATTTTAAGCGAGGGCGGAATTTTATCTTTTAATAACGGTGCGCTAATGGATAGCGGCAAAATGGCGATCGGCGGCGAAATTTTGCCCGCGAAAAATGATGCGACGCGAGAGAATTTAAAGATTTCGATAGAGATCAAATTTAACGGCGAAACTTTAGAGGTGTTGCCGAATAAACAGCGTGTAGAGCGGCTTGCCAGCGAAGAGGGGATTAGATTTTGGGGCAATAGCTTTGTTTTCGGTGCACAGGGCGAGCAGCTGTTTCGCGCAAGCAGCGCTGATGAACTATGCGAAGTCGTAACCATCGATATGCAAAGATGCGAAAACGTACGCCGCTGGTGGCCGTTTTTGCGCGATAGACGCGTAGAGGAGTATGGAATTCTTACCAAGAGATACGGGCTGTAGTATCCTGTATCTCGAATAGTCATATAGTTTATCGGACGCGCAAGAGCGATAATGAAAGCAAATGATTTTTATGGTATCAATGTGCAGAGGCGCCGCCGAAATACATTAATGGACCAAATGAGCTTAAAATTTTGATTTTACAATGCCCGTAAAATCGAGCTTTGTAAATAAATTGTAAAAAATTTGCCAAAAACTATTGACAATTTTTAAATTTTTCTCTATAATTCCGCCAAGTTTCGCATATAGGTATGCGGGATGAATTTTATTTAAGGAGTAAACCATGAAAAAAGGTTTTACTATGATCGAGTTGATCTTCGTTATCGTTATTTTAGGTATTTTGGCAGCTGTTGCTATTCCAAGACTTGCAGCTACTCGTGATGATGCTGAGGTTTCTAAGGCAGCTTCTAACATTCAAACTATGGTAACAGATTTAGGTGCATATTATACATCTCAAGGAAATTTCTCTTCTACTGTTAGCACTATGACAAATGTTGCCAATCCAGTAAAAGTTAAAGCATTAGCGTGCTTTGAGGCTAAGGCTCCTACTGTTGGAAATGATACAATATCCGTAGCTACTGTAACAACTGGATTATGCGGTCAAGTATGGAGTATGCCAGGTCTATCGCAAATCAAAACTAGAATTGATGCAGATCATGGTTTAAAATTTGGCGGTAAAAACGTTAACTATAACTAATATTTTAGTATAGATATTTTTTTAAGGCTCTAGCTTCAGCTAGAGCCTTTTTTTGTTTATATAAATATAATTTATTCGTTGAGTCTTGCTGATTTTCATTAATCCGCTAATAGAGCTTAAGACTAATCTTGACTTTTGGTTAAAGTTTTTGTATAATTAAAGTCCTTTTTTGATGGGGTATAGCCAAGCGGCAAGGCAATTGGTTTTGGTCCAATCATTCGGAGGTTCGAATCCTCCTACCCCATCCAATCGCGAATGCTATTTTAAAATTCATTTGCGCTTCTTGTATCGCAGAGTAGAGCAGTGGTAGCTCGTCGGGCTCATAACCCGAAGGTCGGTGGTTCAAATCCACCCTCTGCAACCAATATCTTTAAATTTATATCACAGCATCGTGACTTTAAAATTTTACTCTTGACTTCATTGAGGAATAAGAAAATCTCCTATAATCTAAATCGGGATATTTTATCTACTAATTTATTTCAAGCTAATGGCTTAAAATTAATAATTATCGAGAAAGATATATAAAAACTCTTTAAATTGTAAAATTTGCCGTCTCATCTAAAATCTATGATTTATATTGTGACACCGATCTTGTTAATAGCATTATCGAGTATTGAAAGGACTTAAATTTACACAGAATTTCTATCGTGACATTAAAATTTTAAAGGTTCAAGATAAGCCAAAAATTCCTTTAAAAGTTTTTAACTTATCTTGAACCAAATTTTTTTTAGTGCTCGCCAAAAAACGGAACTATAGAGGCTACCCCTCATCTATAATTACCCATCTTTTTCTGGGCTCTTCATCG
The DNA here is from genome assembly GCF_937921625.1 of uncultured Campylobacter sp. Taxonomy (GTDB): domain Bacteria; phylum Campylobacterota; class Campylobacteria; order Campylobacterales; family Campylobacteraceae; genus Campylobacter_B. Next base: position 21,812 of record NZ_CAKZTI010000016.1, read on the forward strand.
TATTGCTTTAAAATTTCTATTATTCTATTCTGCAATATTTGCAGGGTTTCCATATATTTTGTAGGAATTAGCTCAAAAATATCCTCTAATTCGCAGCATTCGATTATTATATCTATAATGCGTTCATCAACCTTATTTTTTTCCAAGTGCGTTGAGATATAGGGCGAAAACAAAATTCTTTGGCTTTCATCTATGGTAATCGCTTTATGTTCCAATGCCTGTAATGAGCCCAGCGCCATTAGTAAAATAGCTCTTTCGCCCACAATATCAATATTTTTCTCTAATATCATTCGTCTCGCTCCGCCCGTATTTAATTTCATCTAAAATCATACAAATCTTCCTCTCGTCTATCTCCCCATAAAGGCACGGGTTTGCCAGCTCAAATATGATTTCCTGCAAAATTTCATCCTCATATCCTATGTCCTCGTGGCACTCCGATTAAATTTGCCCATTCCTCAAGGAGATCATATGAAATTTCTTTATCGACGACTCTATTTAAGATATTTGCAATCGTATTTTGAGTTATTGTTACAAGCTCCAATTCGCTATCAAAGCCTATCGTTGCCAAGTCGCTTTCTATCGCACTTATATCTTTAGCAAAATTTATCAAATTTAATAAAATATCTATTTTAGCCATCAATGCCGCATTCGCCCTCAAGCCTCTATAGTCATATCCTTGTCTTTTCATAAAGCCTCGGTTCTAAAATTCTAAATTTCATATTGTTTTTCCTTTTAAAATTTAATCGGTTGCCGATATTTTATTTGCGCAATCCAATTAAAATTTTCATTTGGATACCCGCCCAGGGCCAATGGCTGGATAATATATAAAATCATCTCCGTTTCTAGCGCGATACTTAGTGATATATTCGATCGCCACTTCGAATGCATTGTCATTCCCCTCGTTTGTATACCAGCTATTGCATGTGATTATGGGCTTATTGCCGCTTAGGAGATATACTTCTCCTCCTAGGATAATCATACCTTTATCTCTTGCGATTTTTAGTACCTCCATTACATCGTCAAATTTCCAAGCGATTTCATAAAAACCGAGCTCCTCTCTTAGGCGTATACCGCGCTCTAATAGATCCTGCGGCACTATATTTACAAAATCCTCATCTGTAAACAACATAATTCGCTCCTTTTAAGTATAAGATTATTGCCATTGCCATTTTTCTATTTCGTCTTTCTTTACGAAATACCCTCTTTCGCCGCAAGGATAGTAAATTTTACACCATTCGCCTTTGCAGGATTGGATAGGGATGACTATCTCATCATAATAAGCAAATTCTTCTTTATCTTCATAGAAAATTTTACGAATAACGGCGTCTTTAAATTTATATATAATTTTTTGATCTATTTTTTCGCCGCATTCGCCGTAAAAGGCACCTTCTTTGTGTTTTGCAAAAGTGATTTTATGCCCTAAAATCGTAGGGCTGCACCCATATAGGCATAATGCGACAAAAGATATAACAAAATTTCTCATCTCTTTCTCCTCTCTTCTATAATATTGCGTATTGCGTCTTGTACTTCTTGATGCTTTTGACGCCTCTACCGTCGAATTTTGGCAAAATATACGCCCTTTATTCATATGGGAACCCCCCCCAATGCGAAAAAGCCCCTAATAAGACTCCTAATATTTCGGAAAAGATTATATCTAAAATAAAAATGAAAGAAGCCCGGAATGGCTAAAATTTAAGATAGACGCCTGCGTGCAGGAACCAAATGCAACTCGAATAAAAAGTGATTAAAATTTAAAAATAGATAATTGGTGGAGGTGTGCGGGATTGAACCGCAGTCCGAAAACAAACGACCAAAGCCTCTACATGTTTAGCAAAAGTGAAGTTCTCGCGCAGGCTCGCTCACTTTCCAAAACGACCCGCCGGCGCAAAGACTAGGATTTCACCCTACGGCTCGTCACGCCGCAGAGCTACGCTATCGCAGATTACCCGCAGCCGCGCTTAGATAGTATCGGCGCAGAGCAGGGCTCGACTGGACTTACGCAGCTTTAGCGTAAGCAGGAGCAAATTTAACGTTGTTTGCGTTTAAATTTAGTTTGGATTTTATACGCTGTATCCAAAGCGACATGCAGCCTTGACCCATCCGTTCCCGTCGAAGCCAAGTCACCCCCGAAAGAATGCGCGCGCATTTTACTTTAAAATTTTATAAATGTCAAATTCGGCTTATGCTAGAATTGTGTTCAAATTTTAACCAAATCAAGGAGCCAAAATGTCAAAAATCACGCTTTCTAAATTATATGAGATGAAAAAATCCGGCGAAAAGATCGTGATGATCACTGCCTACGACGCGCTTTTTGCTAAAATTTTCGACGACGAGGTCGATATGGTGCTCGTAGGCGACAGCCTAAATATGAGCTTCGGCGGGCACTCCGAGACCCTGGGCGCAAGCGTGGAGCAGATGATTTATCACGCGCGGGCCGTAAGACGGGGGCTCAAGCGAGCGTATATGGTCGTGGATATGCCGTTTTGCTCGTGCGCGACGCCAGAGCTTGCGCTGCAAAACTGCGCCAAAGTCTATGAGAGCACCGGCTGCGACGCCGTCAAAATCGAAGGCGGCGCGCATATGGCAGATACCGTGGCGCTGCTTAATCGAAACGGCATCGCCATTATGAGCCACATCGGGCTAAAGCCGCAGTTTTCGCGCTTTATGGGCGGCTACAAGGTAAGCGGACGCGGAGAGGAGGGCGCGCGCGAGGTCTTAAACGACGCTAGAGCGCTTGTCGAGGCGGGCTCGGTGCTGCTGCTGGTAGAGGGGACGATTTCCGCGGTCGCAAATCAAGTGGCGCTCGGCACCGACGTGCCCGTCATCGGCATCGGCGCGGGCGCGGGCATAGACGGACAGGTGCTCGTGTGGAGCGATATGTGCGGATTTTTCACGGAGTTTCGGCCGAAATTCGTTAAGCGCTATTTAGACGGCGCTGAGCTGGTAAAAGGCGCGGTGCGCGAATATGCGCGCGAAGTGAAGGACGAGAGCTTCCCAAGCGAGGAGTTTGAATATAAACAATAGCGGGGTTTTGGGCTAAATTTTAAAATTTACGCGCTGAAGTTCCAGCGATAAAGCCTCGCTTGCCTTAAAACAATGCTTCGTTTTCGCGCGTCGCAAGCTACGTAAACAGCTCGCCAGCTTGCGCCGCTTGAAATTTATTCGGCGCGAGTAGATCGCAGACGCTTTGGGCGGATACTCTGCGCGGTATTTTATACGGGCGGCGCCGTGCGAGAGTTTGCGCGCTTCTGCATGCGGGCGCTATTTCTGTCGCCGAGCGCAATGCGCGAGCGCTTTTCATGAACGCTCTCGCGCCCGCAGCTCTAAAATACGCTACGAGCGCTAAATTTTACGCACGTAGCCGTAGAGCTCAAACATAAACCAGCCGTCACGCCTAAACGGCTTATAAAATTTAAGGAGAAAATTTGGCTAAAGCTTTAAAAATCGTCATAGCCGTGGCTCTGGGCTTGCTCTTTTGCGTAAAGGTGCTGCCGATTTTGGCGGCATTTTTCGCGTTTAATTCTTTCTTTGATAAAGATGATATGGAACTGGATAAAGCCCCGCCGATGCAAAACTACGAGCACAATCGCGAGAAATTTCTAGACCTGTTAGCTTTTGCAGGTCGCAACTTCCCTAAAAATTTGCGCGTTACGATCCAGAGCACCTACGGCGATGAGTATATTTGGATTGATTTGGACGGCAACGAGACGAAATTTTATTCAAATTCCATTTTTAGAGATAATGCGCCGGGTATCGGCGAGGGATTAAAGCTCATCGGCTGGGACAAAAAGACGTTTGGGCAGCTAAAGTCAAAGCTCGCGGCGATAAACGCCAGAACCATCGTGCTAAATAGAAGCGGTGATAGCGGGGTGCCTTGGGCGGAGATCACCTACCGATACGTGGAGCACTTCACCGATAGCTATCAGTTTTATGCCCCGGATAGCTCGAAGCTCGCCAAGCTGCACGCCAAGGGCTGCTCGAAAAAATTTGAAAGCGACGGCGTAGTATTTTTATTCGAAAGCACAACGTCCGGCTCATATAGAGCGTTCTGTAGCAGCGATAATAATAAGAGCGTTTTGATCGAAGAGCACGATTTGTAGAACTAGGCTCGCGCAGGAAAAATTTAGCGCCTTAATTTGGGGCGCGATCGATAAGGCGTCGCGAGGCTGAGAGGCTAAATTTAATCGCACGAGCCCGCGTTGAGCTTAGCGACAGATTTTATAATCCGCGCTAAATTCTAAGTCGTCTTGAAAAACGAAATGTCGCGCGAAATTTTACCTAGCCGCGCAAGGTAGAATTCTGCATAAAATTCTACGCAGAATTTCTTGCAAAATTTTAACCGACTGCGCGAGACGGAATTCTGGCTAGCTGCGTGTCGCAAAGCTTGAAGCGTAGAATTTAAAGCCTCACTGCCGCAAAAGCGAAATTCTTTTTAAAATTCTACGAGGCAAAATTACGTTGCAAAATTCCAGGCGCCGAATTTAATATCGCAAAATTCCAAGCGTCAAATTTCGCGTCGTAAAACCATGCGAGTATTTTCAAACGGCTAAATTTTGCCGCTAAATTCTATGCGCTCGAATTTCGCACCGCCGCTCGCGAACGCCTAAAGCCTTAAATTTACGCGCTAAAATTTCACGCTGTAAAATTTAGCGCAGTTAGCGACCCGCGCGCTGTTTGGGAGCCACTACGACAAAATTTCACACTTAAGGCATAGCGAGCGTAGCGGCATGAGCATAGCCTTAAAACGTCGCGCTAAAATTTCGCAGTCTTTTGCGACGGGTGCTCTGCTTTTTAGCCCCAAGCGCGTACCGTAAAATTCTGCGCGGTAAATTTTATCTCGCTCGCAAAGACGGCGCCTTGCTAAAATTGTCAAAATTTAGCCATTTTTCGCTACACTTGCTAAAATTTTAAAAACGATTAAAGAGAGATTATGGACAGAATTGTAGAGATCGAAAAGATGCAGCTCGATGAGAGCGTGGAGAGCTCGCTGCGCCCGTCGAGCTTCGAGGATTACGTGGGGCAGGAGAAGATCAAATCGAACCTCGCTATCGCGATCGCCGCGGCGAAAAAGCGCGCCGACGTGCTCGATCACGTGCTTTTCTACGGGCCGCCGGGGCTCGGCAAAACCACGCTGGCGCACATCATTGCCGCTCAGATGGGCGCCGCCATCAAGGTCACCGCCGCGCCGATGATCGAAAAGGCGGGCGATCTGGCGGCGATTTTAACGAACCTGCAAAGCGGCGACGTGCTTTTCATCGACGAGATCCACCGCCTAAGCCCCGCGATCGAGGAGGTGCTGTATTCGGCGATGGAGGACTTCCGCCTCGACATCATCATCGGTTCTGGTCCCGCCGCGCAGACCATCAAGATCGACATTCCGCACTTCACGCTCATCGGCGCCACGACGCGCGCGGGCATGATCTCGGCGCCGCTGCGGGATCGCTTCGGCATGCAGTTTCGCTTGCAGTTTTACACGCACGCCGAGCTTGCGCGGATAGTGCAGATCGCTTCGGTTAAACTCGGAAAAGAGAGCGCAAGCGACGCCAGCGCCGAGATCGCGCGTCGCTCCCGCGGTACTCCGCGTATTGCGCTACGGCTACTGCGCCGCATACGCGATTTTGCCGAGGTGCGCGACGAGGGCGCTATCTCGCACGATCGTGCGCGCGAAGGGCTCGAGGCGCTGGGCGTGGACGAGCAGGGCTTTGACGAGATGGATATAAAATATTTGGAAATTTTATTTGACGCTAAGCACCGCGCCTTGGGGCTTAGCACGATCGCGGCGGCGCTTAGCGAGGATGAGGGCACGATCGAGGACGTCATCGAGCCCTATCTGCTCGCCAACGGCTACATAGAAAAGACCGCCAAAGGCCGCATCGCAACCGATAAGGCGCGCGAGGCGCTCGGTCGCGTGCTAAAGACTGCGGAGAGAAATCTGTTTGAGGAGTAGGGCGGATGAAATTTTATACTTCACGGCGCTGAGCCATAGCTACGCAGGCGGAAACTTTGCCGTGGTGATTTCGTATATTTGGTCTTTGAATTTTGCTTAGTTTTAAAGTTTCTGCAGATTTAAAATTTAAAGCGGGAAATTTTGTAAATTTAGAGCAAATTTATTATCGGCTCAATAAAATATCCAAAAGAATATGAAGGAAAATTTTATGAAATTCATAACAAAATATATAAGAAGGTTCTTATATTATTTTTACGATGTATTTTATAGACGTGTTTTTATCAGGGGAGTTTCGCATCCGCCGGCACAGGTGGCTAGCATAGGCTGTTATGGTTTGCTTTTTGTCCTATGCGGGATACTTCTTACTATTTATAGAACGGACACGGCGCCCAAACAATTGAATGAGCTTGAGATAGATACCGGAATTTTAAGAAACGTTTATTATAATTTTCGCGGAAGCGGCGGACGAATACATATAGAACTAGAAAACGGCAAGAAAAAAGTTTATGAAATAAGCAAAAGCGATAGCGATATTTACGAAAAGCTAAAAGGGCAAAAAATCAAAATTTACGGCGAGCCAAGCCCGGATATATTAGGTAATAATGAAATTTTACAGCTTGAAGATAAAGATGGAAAGATATATAAAGAATATAATTTCGATCATAGATTGTTAAGACCATATTTGATGACCGCACAGTTTAAATTCTTTTTAAAAGGGGTGGTTTTTCTACTTTTATTGATATTTTTTATAAATTTTTCAGATAGAAATTTGATTAAAAATAATCCAGAAGAAGGAGTAAAAAATGAGTAACGGATTGGGCATTATTAGAGATGGGCTTTCACATGGTCTTGCTAATACAGCTGCAGCGTAAGCAATAGTGAAAATCTGCTTTCGTATGCCTATAGGGGCGGCTATTATTCTCACTCTACATTGAAAGTTAAAATTTAGTCTATTCGCGCATCTATTGTGCTCATTATTTTATAAATTCGCTGCTCTCTTGTTCTACGCAGATTGTTGCTCGTGATTATTAAGATACATTGATTTTCTAAAAAATAGCCTGTCGCCCGCTTAGCTTTTACTTCACTCTCGTTTATCGTACCGATTTTTACTTTGCTTCTAGCAGACACATTCGCTATACATTTTTCTTTTCCGTGTGAAGTTGCTATTGGGCTTATTGTAAGAGTTGCAGCGCGAGTATATCCACACATTGGGCGCGCGCAGCTTTAGATTTTGCGGCACTGCACAAGCGTCTAACACTCGCTTATCGGCTCTGCCTGCCGAAGCGCTAATTTCATCAAATTTAGCCGCACGCACGTC
>NZ_CAKZTI010000017.1 GCF_937921625.1 uncultured Campylobacter sp.
ATTAAAGTATTTTTATAGAATTAAATTTGACTAATAATTCCCCATTCCATCGATATTTTTATAAAAATTATTTTAAATAAAGTACAACATATAATCAAGGAGTCGCTCTAAATAAGTAAAATTTTGTAACGCTAATCCTTAATCATCAAGTTGTTTTGGAGAAATTTTGCACAGTTTTTGATTTTATCTGCTTTAAGAATCATTTTAGCTTTTGTGGACGTGTATATTTAAACCATCGAAGGCATTTCAAGCGGCAACGCGAAAACGGCTTTGCTCTATTGATTTCGTGTATCCTGTGGCTTGCGATAATCATATAGACAAGCATGGATTTAGCACACGATAGTTTTATTAACACGGTAACTTCGTATGAATAAATTTAAGGAGCATAATCGCTTCGGCACAATTTAAAATTTTGAATAGTTTATATAGGCGGATTTAAATTTAAACTAGATTTATCAGCACAGCACAATCTGCCGAGGTTTTAAATTTAGAGCAAAGAGTGGATTCAAATTTAAAATCCTAGCGCAAGAATGCAAAGTAAGAAGATAAATTTAATAAGACCCCGCAAATTTTAAAATTTAGCGGGATCAAATTTAGATTTACGCCGCAGGCGCGCTATTTTCGGCGTGCGTATCGCCAGAGTCTTTAGGTCTTAAAAGCCACTGTTTTGTAAAGATCAGCACGTAGATCGCAGCGCCGATGCCGTAGCTTGCGTATTCGCTCGGGATAAACTCTATGAATTTCGCGCAGATATTAGGCACCAGCATTAGCGGCGTTACGAGCAGCAATAGCAGGCGCTCTATCGGGTTACACTTGGTTACGAACCAGCCCTGAAGCGAGGAGCTGAAGGCAAACATACCCACGATCGCCGTGGCAAAAATCAGCACGATTTGCAGTGGATCGCTGATCCAAACGATGCTCTTTGAATCCATCGGATCGCCGATGCTTTGGATCAAAAGCAGCTTATTGTTGAAGAAAAACGCAAATGGAAGCACCGCGGTGCGCAGATCATACACGAAGCCCTGAAGTCCCACGGTTACGGGATTTGCCTTTGCAATACCCGCCGCAGCGTATGCTGCAATACCCACTGGCGGGGTATCGTCGGCTAAAATTCCAAAATAAAAGACAAAAAGATGCACTGCGATCGCAGGGATCAAAAAACCGTTTTTGCCCGCTAGTATCAAAATCACTGGCGCGATTAAGCTTGAAACGACGATATAATTCGCCGTCGTAGGAAGTCCCATGCCCAAAATAAGGCTCATTATCGCAGTCATCAGAAGTATCAGTACTATGCTATTTCCCGCGACTGCTTCTACGAGCTCTGAAAGAACCTGCCCCAGCCCGGTAAGAGAGATCGAGCCGATGATGATGCCCGCTAGCGCGGTGGCAACGGCGACCGTGACCATGTTTTTAGCAGCACCCACCATAGCCCAAAAAATATCGACAAAACCGACGATAAAATCGGACTTGCCAACCTTTTCGCCAAATATCGTTTTTTTAGCGGGCTCTTGTACGATCATTATTAAAAATAGCACGCAGATCGAGTTAAACGCCGCAGAGATCGCGCTTTCTTTCAGAATCAATAGAGTAAAAAGAAGCACCAAAATCGGTATTATGTAATGAATGCCGCTAAATATAATTTTTAGCTTTGAAACCTTGGCGTAATCGCGGCTGCCGTGAAGCCCCAACTTGCAGCTTTCCAGATGCACGATGAAAAATAACCCCGCGTAGCAGACGAAAGCGGGGATCACCGCCGCGATCATTACGTTGGTGTAACTCATACCTAAAAATTCCGCGATGATAAACGCCGCAGCGCCCATGATAGGCGGCATAAGCTGCCCATTTACACCTGCGGCGACCTCGATAGCGCCCGCTTTAGTGGCGGTAAGTCCTGCTTTTTTCATTAGAGGGATCGTAAAGGTGCCCACTGTCACGACATTTGCGGTCGAGCTGCCGCTTACCATGCCGGTTAGTCCGCTGGCGATTACGCTAGCCTTGGCAGGTCCTCCGCGGAAGCGACCTAAAATCGCAAACGCTACGTTTATAAAATACTGCCCCGCTCCGGCTCGCTCCAAAAGCGCGCCGAATAGCACGAACAGATAGATGAAGCTGGTACTGACCCCTATCGGCACGCCAAATACGCCCTCTGTAGTTAAAAACATATGCCCTGCAAGCAGTTCAAAGCTTGCGCCGCGGTGCGCGATGATATCTGGCATATAGGGGCCGAAGTAACAATACAGAAGGAAGGTAAAAGCGATAATGCCAAGCGCGGGTCCCATCATACGACGACCCGCCTCAAAAAGGATAAAAATACCTATAAAGGCCGCCACGATATCTCTGGTCAGATAATTTCCCGGGCGCTGCGCTAGCCCGTTAAATTCTATCGCAGGATACAAGATCGCGGCGACTCCGACGATTAATAAAATATAATCGTAAAACGGGATATAAAAATGCGCCTTGGAGCGCGGGCGAAATGGAAAAAGCGAAAAAATTATAAAAATGGCGAACGCCAAATGGATTGAGCGCGCGATATTCGTATTTAGCGTAAAATATGCGATGTAAAGCTGAAAGACCGACCACGCGAAGCAGACCAGCGTCACGAGCCAGAAGAGCTTTTTAGAGGTAAATTCTCTACTCTTTACCTCTAAAACCTGCTCATCTTTTTGTGTAGATTTCTCCATCAACTAGCCTATTTCAACAACCCAGCTTCTTTATACACCGCCTCTGCCGCAGGATGAAGCGGCGCGCTAAGCCCCTCTAAAAGAGATTCTTTGCTTACCAAATTTAGCGCAGGGTGTAGCTTTTTATACTCGTCGAAATTATCAAGTATCGCCTTAACTACCGCCCTAACCGCCTCGTCGCTTTGGCTAGCGTCGGTTACAAGCACAGCCTTTACGCCGATAGTCTGCGTATCGTGATCTACCCCGTCATACATTTTCGCAGGGATCACGCCTTTGGCAAAATATGGATATTTTTCTAGAATTTTTTTGATATGCTCATCGTCGATGCTAACCAAGTCGATGGGAAGCGAAGTCGCCGCATCGGTGATATTTGCGGTTGGATGTCCTACGACGTAGAAGTATCCGTCGATCTTCTTATCTTTTAGCGCCATCGGGCATTCTTGCGCCGTTAAGACGCCGTGCTGGGCGAGCTTTTTAAGATCAAAGTCGTAGTTTTCAAAAACTATCGTGCTGGTTAGCTCGTTGCCGCTGCCCGGGTTTCCGATATTGATCTTTTTGCCCGCAGCGTCGTCGTAGGCTTTGATACCGCTCTCCTTAGAGACGACGAAGGCCAAAAGCTCCGGATAGATCGAAATTACGGAGCGTAAATTTTTATCCGCCGCGCCTTGAAATTTGCCCGTACCGTTGTATTTATCATAGACGACGTCGCTTTGAACGAAGCCGAAATTTAGCTCTTTTTTAAGCACGTTATTGACGTTATACGTCGAGCCGCCCGTCGATTGCACGGAGCACTTCATATTTTTATCCATATTTACCAAGCGGCAAATCGCGCCGCCCACAGGATAATAGGTGCCGGTCATACCGCCAGTGCCGATATTGATGAACTCCTTAGCGCCCGAAACGCTAGCTAGTAAGGCCAAACCGGCCAAAGCAACAGAAAATTTTTTCATCTTTGCTCCTTTTTGAGTTAAAAGTTTGAAAGTATTGCTAAATTTCTATAAAATTCTAATAAAAATAGATCGAATTTCGCGCAAATTTACGATTTTACACATCGTGGTTCAGGTGATTTAATATCAAAGTAGGGTGGCGATCTACTCTCATATGCAGAATTTTACCGCGATAAAATTCTAAGCTTGAAATCCAAACGCCCGTGGATAAAATTTAACGCTATAAATTTCAAGTCTTAATAACTCACGCCGCTAAGATACAGCCCGTTCGGCGGAAAGGGGATTCTGCTAAGAGCTCGCGAGAAGCTGATCTTGCGCCCGCTCTGGACGGATTTTAGCGCGTTTGCGACCATCAGCCGCACCTGCGCTCGCAAAAATCCGTTGGCTTTAAAATTTATCAAGGTTAAATTTCTAAAAGAGTAGGCGCGCGCGACGTAGAGCTCGCGCACGGGGCTTTTTATGTCGCTGCCGCTTTTCATAAACTCGCTAAAATCGTGCTCGCCGATAAAATTTGCAAGCGCAGCATTGAGCGCGGCAAGATCTACGCGCGGATAAAACACGCAAAAATCGCTAAGAAAGGGGCTTGGACGTCCGTGGTTTAAAACGTAGCGATAGCAGCGCGCCATAGCGTCGTAACGTGGATGAAAATCGCGCGGCACCGGGCTGATGTGATGTACAAAAATATAGGGCGCGCAGTGGCGGTTGATAAGCTCTTTTAGGCGCGACAGCTCCCAATGCACGGTGCATTCGACGCAGCTTACCTGGCGCAGCGCGTGCACCCCTTTATCTGTGCGCGAGCTGCTGATGAGCGGCGCAAAGATCCCTACTCGCCCCAAAGCCGCGCGCAGCACATCCTCGACGCCGCGCCCGTGGGGCTGAGACTGCGAGCCGCTAAATTTCGAGCCGTCGTAGGAATAGACGAGCTTGAGCTTTACGCGCTCGGAGTTTGCGCTTGCTGCGAAGGTGCACGCATCTGCGGGGATATTTGGCGGGGTGCTTATTTTGCCGATGTGCGCAAGTTCGCTCGCTACAAAGTCGCTTGCAGGCGCGCTTTCAATAATATTTTTGAGTTCGGACGCGCTTGCGAGGGTGTTTGCGGAAATGCCCGCTTTGTAGGCGGCGTCTGCTTTGCGGGAGTCTGCGGTGTGGGCGGACGCGGGAGGGGTAGTGTAAAATTTTGCTACGGGCGAGATATGGATTTTTAAAGCGTCGCCACTTGCCACATTAGCTTTTGCAGCGTTTGCCGCGCAAATATCGGAAGCGGCGGAATTTAAATTTGCCGCGCGCGCGACCTCTTTGGCGGAAACGGCGTCCAAATTCCGCCTGACGCTTTCGTGATTCAAACCGCAATCGGGTGCAGTATAGGCAGCTGTATCGCTTGCCGTACTTGCAAGAGCGGAATTTTTAAAATTTAAAATTTTATCGTTTAAGATCAAAGCCTGCTCGCCGTTTTGCGCTTTGCATTTTAAATTTACGCTACGCAAAATTTTAGACGCGCTAGGCTCGCTCGCCGAAATTTTATCCGCTAAATTTCGAGCGGACGAGCTTTTGTTTAAAATTTCGCCGCCGCAAAGCTCGGAGCTTTTTTCAGTACCTTGGGGCAATTTTGATCCTGTAGTAAAGCAGCGATGCGATAAGCGTAACGCCGAATGTCACTGGAAGCGCGATGCTTGGGTATTTAGAGAGCAGCATGATCATCGCGAAGTAGCTAAAAAGCATGCCGAAGATCCCCGCGTAAACGAAGCCCTTTTCGTAACGATAGGTCACAATGCCGAGGCTTAGCGCAAACAGAAAGCTCGCCAGCGGAAAGAGCGAGACGAGGGTGTAGATGCTAAATTCTTTCCTGCGCTTTTCGCTGCCGCTCATATCGCTCCAGTATCCGATCACGCCGCCTCCGCCGCGGATATTGCGGTCGCTTTGCGTGCGCAGGGTTAGGCTTTCAAACTCGCTTACGTGCCACTGCTCGCCGCCCATCGTGTAAATTTTGCCGTCGTGTAGCATCGCAGAAAAGCTCGCGTTTTCGTTTTTAAACTCGCCGCTGCGCGCTACGATCATCCGCTCGTGATCCTGCGAGCCACCTGGATTATACAGCACGAGATCCTTATACAGCGTGCTTGAGCCGTTGTTTTCCTGCGAGTCGATAAAAACGAGCCAGTCGGAGAATTTCTGCCCGAATTCGTTGGATTTGATATTTAGCGTCGCGCTGATCTTTTTGTAATCGATGAAATTGTCCTTTAAATTTTCAGCTATCGGCATCATAAAAAGCGAGACGAAAAGCAGCGCCAAGGAGCACAGCGCGGCGCTTATGCCAAAAAACAGCGCGATCTTGCGCGTGGCGTAGCCGATCGTGAAGATGACGATCGTTTCGTTCTCTTTAGAGAGCCTAAAAAGCGAGATGCTAAGCGCTACGAAAAACGCGATCGGCACCGTAAATATGAGGATGCGCGGCAGCATGAAAAGATAGAGCTTTACTAGCTCTGAAAAATTTATCTCGATAAATGACGTAATGCGCGCGATCTGAAGGAAAAAGACGATCGACATTATGATAAAAAGCGTGCTGAAAAGCGACGCGAAGGAACCGACGAAATTGCTAAATAAATAGCGCTGCACTCTATCCATAAATGACGTCCAAGAGCCTTAAAATTTGATCTTTGAAGATAAAGGTAAGAAGCAGCCCCATCGATAAAAACGGCACGAACGGCAGCTCGTAGCCTTTTTTGTTCGCGATGAGATACGCAGGCAGCGTCAAAATCGCGCCGATGTAGATCGAGATACCGCCCAGCTTCCAGCCCAAAATCGCCCCCATAACGCCCGCGATAAAAATATCCGCACTTCCCATCGCTTCGCGCTTTAGCACGAAGGTGACGATGAGGCGCAGCACGAAAAATATCGCCGCGTATCCCGCCGCCGCGCCCACGCCGCTAAGATCAAAATCATACATCAGCGTATAAGCAAGCGAAAGCGCCGTAACTACGTAAAGAAGGCTCTCAGGCACGGCTTTATACTCAAAATCGATCGCCGAAAGCGCCATAAGTAAGATGAAGCAAAGCCCGAGCACTGCGGCTTTTGCAAGATCGGGCTCGCCGAAATACGCCGCAAGCGCAAGCGCGCCGCCTAAAAGCTCGACGATCGGGTAACGGATCGAAATTTTGGTTTTGCAAAAGGCGCATTTGCCGCCCAAAAAGAGCCACGAAAGCAGCGGGATATTGTGGTAAAATTTTAAAGCGTGAGAGCATTTCGGGCAGTGCGAAGCGGGGAAATTTACGCTCTGTCCGCGTGGCAGGCGGTAGATCAGGACGTTGCAAAACGAGCCCACGCAGGTGCCGAATACCGCAAAAATCACGCCGTAAACGATATTTAAATCCATCTTTTTCCTTTGGAGCTTTTAACTTTTTAAAATTTAATCAAATGCTTTATGGTAGCGAGAAATTTCTTAGTTTTCATTGATTTTTTGCCTCTCATAAGGGAAAAATTTTACGAAAATCGCCGCCGCGCCCACGCAAAATAAAATAGCTATGAGCCCGGCGATTAGCGGCTCGCCCCCATGCCTCATATAATCCGCCGAAAATCAAAAATCCCGCCACCAGTATCACGGCGTCCAAAAGATCGAAGTTCAAAGTATCTACGATCCATAAAAACATAATATATGCGCCTATCCCGCTGCCTGCAGATGTCAAAATCCCCATTTTATCGGGGATGAGGGTAAACGCTAGCATAAAAAACAGCAGCAGGCAAATGTAGACCGCCAGTATAAATTTCTTTGGTTTTTTATACACGCTGCCGCATCTTGGGCATCTTAGAGTTTTCATCGGCTTTTTCGTAAGCTTTTTGCGGCAACCACATTGTATGTAGTAGCTCATGGCCTTCCTTTCGGTCCTTGCGTGAACGGGCGGCGTGATTTTAAAATTCCTGCCGCGTAAATTTACCGTACCTCGTAACACGGCTCGCGCTAGAGCTTTAAATTTAAAAGGGCGAAATTTAAAATTTCTATAGCGCCGCGCGCCTACGTATTAAAATTTTAAATTTTACGATACCGTAAATTAAAATCCTGAAATTTTAAAATTTCATGGTGTCGCGAGCGCCAGCAGATTAAATTTTAAAATTTATCGCGTCGCAAATGGCGTTCGAGGATTAAAATTTTAAAATTTAAACCGCCCGTGCCGTCAAATTTTAAAGACCGCCGAAGCGGCGCTGTTTGCGGCGGAAATCATCCACTATGCGAGCAAGCTCCTCGCGCGTGAAATCCGGCCACAGCGTCGGCGCAAACGCAAGCTCGGCGTAGCTTGCTTGCCAGAGTAAGAAATTCGACAGCCGCTGCTCGCCGCCCGTGCGCACCAGCAGATCCACGTCGCCGCTGTGCGCGGTATCCAGATGCGCGCCGATGCCCACTTCGCTTAGTCGCTCGCCGCTTGCAAGCAGCCGCTCGCACGCTCGCACGATCTCGTCTCGCGAGCCGTAGTTGATCGCTAGGTTAAAATTTAGCGCTCGTCCGTTTTGAGTTAAATTTGAAAGATATTCGATCTCGCTTCGCAGATCGCCCTCAAAAACCGATATATCGCCGATCGGATAGAATTTTATTCCGTTTTGGATAAATTTTTCGCGGCGCGAGATTAGGAATTTTTGAAGCAACTTCATCAAAAATTCCACTTCGCTTTTCGGACGTTTCCAATTTTCGGTGCTAAAGGCGTAGAGCGTGAGGTTTGCGATGCCTTCGTCGATGCAAAACTCGCAGATCTGCTCCACGACCTCCGCGCCCGCTTCGTGCCCGCCGGTGCGCAGCAAACCGCGCTTTTTCGCCCAGCGCCCGTTGCCGTCCATCACGAGGGCTAGATGATTTAGGCTATTCACGGATCAGATTTTTTTCAGCTCAGCCGCGATTTTTAGGGCGACTTCGTCCTTCGGCGCGGTGTCGATCACGACCTGATCGTTTTTCGTGATGAAGGTGACCTTAAGGACGTCGCCGCCGAGCTTGATGATGTCGTCCAGTACGTTTAGGCATACGGCATCTAGATGCTTTTCGTTTAGCATGCGTTTAGCCTCGCCGACGGCGTTTTCGCGGTCGGTTTCGAGTTTAAAGCCTACTTTTTTGATATTTCCGCGCACGGAGCTTAAGATATCCTCGTTTTCGCCCAGGCGTAAATTCCAAATTTCGCCGATCTCCGCTTTTTTCACCTTATCTTTGTAGCGCACCTTCGGCGAGTAGTCGCTTACCGCGGCCGCCATTATCAAATATGCGCCGTCTGGGAATTTTGTGCTGTCAAGCGCCGATTTTAGCCCGATAGTGCTTTCAAATTTAACGAGCTTGTACGGTAAATTTTCATATTCGTTGCTAGAGATCAGCGTCACGTCTGCACCCAGATAAAACAGCGCGTCGGCAATCGCTTTGGAGGTTTTGCCGCTGGAGAAATTCGTAATGCCGCGCACGCTATCGATCTTTTCGATCGTCGCGCCTCCGGTGATGATGACGGTTTTATCCTCCCAAAATTTATCGTTGTAAAGCGCACGCTTTAGCGTCTGCATAATCGCCTCGGTGCTCGCTAGTCCGCCCTTGCCGGTATCGCCGCAAGCTAGAGTTTTTTCTATCGGATCCACAAAATACGCATTCACGCTCGCTTTTAGCATATCGATGCAGTTTTTCGTGATGTTGTTTTCAAGTAGCGCGGGATTTGCGGCCGGCGCGATGACTACCTTGGCGTGGGCGAAAGCCGCGTTTAGCACCTCTAAAAATACATTGTCGCAGACGCCCCACGCGAGCTTGTTTATCGTATTTGCCGTCGCAGGCGCGATCAAAACTAAATCCACCTTGGAATAAGCGATGTGGTTGATGCCCGCCTGCCAGTTTTCGTTGGCTTTGCAAAGCACGGGGTGATCGCACAGCGCCTCGAAAGCTTTGTAGCTGACAAACTCCTGCACGCCGTCGCTAAGCGCGATATAGACGTCGAAATTCGACTTTTTCAGAGCGGATAAAATTTCAAACGCTTTGTAAAAACTGATACTCCCGCAAACCGCCAGTAAAACCTTTTTCTTACTCATCTTCGCTCCTAAAAAATTTATGGAAAAACCCATCTTTGTTGATTTGTTTGCTTCGGCTGATCGCCAGCGCGCCGCTCGGAACATCGCTTGTAACCGTCGTGCCTGCGGCGATTATGACGTCGTCGGCCACCCGCACGGGCGCTACTAGCTGCGTATCCGAGCCGATGAAGACGTTTTTTCCGATTATTGTTTTGTATTTTTTCTTGCCGTCGTAGTTGCACGTAATCGTGCCGCAGCCGATATTACTGCCCTCATCGATCTCGCAATCTCCAAGATAGCTTAAATGCCCCGCCTTGATCTTGTTTACTTTCGCATTTTTAAGCTCGACGAAATTTCCGATATGGGTGCCGATGACTTCGCATTTTGGGCGCAGATGTGCCATCGGACCGATATCGGAGTTTTTTACGACGCTATCTTCGATGACGCAGCCGCTTTTTATGAGCGAGCTTTCGATCACGCAAGGACCTATGATGCTTACGTTTTCTTGCAGCTCGCACTCGCCGATAAATTTCGCCCTACTATCGATGTAGATGCTTTGCGGTAGGCGCATTAAAACGCCTTGCTTCATCAAATTTTCTTTGATCTCGTTTTGCATTAAATTTTCGGCGATGCTGAGGGCGAGCTTATCGTTTATGCCCATGAAGCTTTGCTCGTCCACCCACACGGCGGCGCATTTTAAGCCCATATCTTTGGCGATTTTGATCGCGTCTGTGAGGTAGTACTCTTTTTGCGCGTTATCTGGTTTGATCTGCGGTAGGATCTGTTTTAGCGCGTCGCTTTTGAAGCAGTAGCAGCCGGCGTTTGCGTCTTTTACCGCCTTTTCCTCCTCGCTTGCGTCCTTTTGCTCGACGATCTTTAAAATTTCGCCGCCGCGGGTAATTACGCGACCGTATCCGAATGGATCGCGCGCGCTAAAAACGCTTAAATTTACTTCCGCATCCTCCTCGCAGAGTTTGCGAAGCTCGGCGCTTTTTACCAAAGGCATATCGCCGCAGATTATGAGCGTTTTGGCTCCGCGGATTTCGACCTCTTTTAGTCCGCCCGCAGTGCCGGGGAAATGCTCGTGGTCTTGTTTGTAGATTTTAGCGTTTGGAAAGTGCGCTAGAACCGCGCTTTTAACCTCGTCGAATTGGTAGTGTAAAATCACGCTCACGTCGTTTGAAATTTCGTAAGCTTTCTTTAGGATGTGGATTATCATCGGCTCGCCGCAAAGCTCGAAAAGAACTTTAGCTTTTTGCGACTTCATCCGAGTGCCCAGCCCTGCGGCAAGAACTATAACCGAAACGTCGTTCATTTTTACCCTTAAATTTCAAAAATCGGATAATTTTAACACATTTAAAATAAATAAAAACCTAAATTTATGCCGCGCGAGCGAAATTTAAATCCCAAATTTAACTAAAATTTTATAAAATTCCGCCTAAATTTTAAAGCTTAGGCGGACGTTTTGAAAAAACTGATTTTAGTTACTTGTATTTGGGCTTTTAGTTTCTCGCTGATAGGCGAGTTTTTGCGCGGCATAGACAGCGCGTATTTGGCATTTTCGCGCGTATCGTTGGCGCTAATTTGTTTTTTGCCGTTTATGAAATTTCGCGGCGTAAATCCCACTTTAGCGCTTAAAATTTGCGCCGTGGGCGCCGTGCAGATCGGCGTGATGTATATCTTCTACTACCGCAGCTTTGCGTATTTGAAGGTCTATGAAGTGGCGCTTTTTACGATATTTACTCCGTTTTACGTGACGTTGCTTTACGACGCGCTTAAGCTTAGATTTCGCGCGCTATATCTTTTCAGCGTCGCTGTCGCGGTGCTAGGTGCTTTGGTGATAAAATTCGGCGCGATAAACTCTGAGTTTTTGACGGGTTTCTTGCTCGTACAAGGCGCAAATTTATGCTTCGGGCTCGGACAGAGCGCGTATAAATTTATGCTGGAGCGTCACGGCTTTAGCGAGCAGAAGGAACTTTTCGGCTACTTTTTCGCGGGGGCTACCGCGGTTACGGCGATTGCCGCGATCGTGCTCGGAGATTTTTCTAAATTTAATCCTAGCTTCTCGCAAGGCGCGGTGATCGTGTATCTGGGCACGGTAGCTAGCGCTTTAGGCTATTTTTTGTGGAACAAGGGCGCGTGCGAAGTCGATAGCGGCGTGCTTGCGATTATGAATAACGCGCTCATTCCCGCAGCGATCGTCGTAAATTTGGTATTTTGGCAAAAGGACGCCGATCTAGCGCGCCTACTTGCGGGCTCGGCGCTAATTTATGTTTCGCTAATTTTACATAAAAAGATCATGAAATTTTACGCCCTGCGCGAGCAAAGAATTTAGTATTTAACTAAAATTTTATATTTTTACATTAGAATTAGCCCCTATTTTATTTGAAGTTGGCAAAATGAAAAAAACCTTGAAATTTACCGTCTTTACTCTGTTTATCGTTATTGCGATATATTTTTTATACGGTAAATTTTTTAAGCAAGAAGAGGCACCGAAAGCCCTCACCACAAGGCTTGAAAAGGGCGATATCAGAGGCACGGTGACGGCTGCGGGAGAGGTTTATGCCAGGGATTTGGTCGACGTGGGCGCGCAGGTAAGCGGACAGATCAAAAAACTCTACGTCAAAGTGGGCGATAAGGTTCAAAAAGGCGATATGATCGCGCAGATCGACTCGGTCACTCAAGAAAACGAGATCGCGCAGCAAAAGGCGCAGCTTCTAATCCACGAAGCAAATTTAGCTTCGGCAAAGATCGCCGCGGCAAACGCCAAAACGCAGTATAACCGCGAGCTTGAGCTGTATAAAAGAAACGCCGCCTCCAAAGAGGCTGTGGAAAACGCCAGAAATAGCGCCGCTTTAAAGGAAGCCGAGCAGAAGCAGATCGAGGCGCAGATCGAGCAGACCAAACTTCAGCTAAGCACCGCAGAGACAAATTTTGGCTATACCAAGATCACGGCTCCGATAAGCGGTACGATCGTTTCCATGCCGGTAGAGGAGGGCAAAACGGTAAATTCCAACCAAACTACGCCTACGATCGTAAAGATCGCCGATCTAAGCAAGATGGAGATCAAGATGCAAATCGCAGAGGGCGATATATCCAAAGTAAAGGTCGGAATGGACGTAGAATACTCCATATTATCAGATCTGGATAATATCAAAAAGGCTAAAATTTACAAGATCGATCCCGGTCTTACCACGCTTAGCGACGGGACTTACGATAAAACCTCTAGCGGATCGTCTTATTCTTCGAGTAGCAGCGATAGCGCGATCTATTTTTATGCAAAGATGCTCGTGGATAACGAAAACGATTTTTTAAAGATCGGAATGACGACCGAAAACAACATAATCGTAAGCGAAGCGAACAATACGAGCTACCTACCTACCTCGGTTATCAAGCGCGACGGGGGAGGCGATTACGTCACGGTGCTTAACGGCAAAGAGTCCGAGCAGCGATACGTAAAAACGGGCGTCAGCGACGATTTGAATACTGAAATTTTAAGCGGTTTGGATGAAAAAGATGAGGTGCTTATCGCCGACGGAAAAGCCGCGCCGTTAAATATGGACGGGCCTCCGATGGTGTTTTAGTTAAAATTTTATGGTATGAAGATGCTAGAGCTTAAAGATATAAACAAAAAATTCATTCTTGGCGATAACGAAATCCACGTACTAAAGGACGTAAGCTTAAATATCGAAGCGGGCGAGTTTATATCGATAATCGGGCAATCCGGAAGCGGAAAATCGACGCTGATGAATATAATCGGCTGCATCGATACGCCAAGCAGCGGAAGCTACAAGATCGAAGGTCGCGAGACCGCGAATTTAAGCGGCGATGAGCTTGCGGCGCTTAGAAGTAAAAAATTCGGCTTCGTCTTTCAAAAATATAATCTCATCGCTACGATGGATGCGACCGCAAACGTCTCGCTGCCTGCGGTGTATGCAGGCGTAGGGGCGAGCGAACGGACGAAACGGGCGGTGGAGCTTTTGGATAAGCTGGAGCTTGGTGATCGCACCAAAAATTTACCGAGCAAGCTTAGCGGCGGGCAGCAGCAGCGAGTAAGTATCGCCCGCGCGCTAATTAACGGCGGCGAAGTGATTTTGGCGGACGAGCCCACCGGCGCGCTTGATAGCAAAAGCGGCGAGACGGTGATGCAAATTTTAACGGCGCTGCACAAAGAGGGCCACACCATCATCATAGTCACGCACGATGCGCATATTGCGGAATTTGCGGATCGTATCATCGAGATAAAAGACGGTAGAATTTTAAGCGATAAAAGAAAGGCTGGGCGGATTTTTGAGCGCAAAAAAGAGCAGATTAAAACTAAAAATTCCTTTATATTTTGCAAAGATCAGCTAATCGAGAGCTTTAAAATGTCGATTAGCGCTATATTTTCGCATAAACTAAGATCGATTTTGACGATGTTAGGCATCATCATCGGCATCGCCTCGGTTATCTGCGTAGTAGCTCTCGGTAAGGGTTCGGAGGAGAAAATTTTATCCGAGATCCGTAAAATTGGCACTAATACGATCGATATCTATCCCGGTAAAAATTTCGGCGATGTGCGAGCGGGCTTCGTGAGCACCCTTACGATAAGCGATTCTAAAGTTTTGGCGCGCCAGCCCTACGTCGATTATGCCACACCAAATGCTTCTGCAAGCGGTACGGCAACATATGCTAATTTAAGCTCCAAGGCTCAACTGCGCGGCGGCGGCGTGAATTCTTTGGCGGTTAATGGCATAGATATAGAAGATGGTAGAAATTTTAGCGACGATGATATTAAAAATTCTGCCTCTGTCGCGATTATCGATCCAAACACTAAAAAAACGTTTTTTAAAAATTCCGATCCTATCGGAAAGACGATTTTATTTTCGGGTAAGCCACTTAAGATCATAGGAGTTTCGGGCAAGGATAAAAACGCCTTCGGAAGCAACGAAAATTTAAGAATTTACGCGCCGTATTCAACTGTGATGAATAAAATCACGGGCAATCGAAAAATCAGCTCTATCACCATCAAAATCAAAGACGATGTCAATACTCAAGTGGCCGAAGAGAGCCTAACTCAGCTACTTATCCAAAGACACGGTTCGCGGGATTTTCATACGATGAACGCAGATACTATCAAACAAACAATACAAAGCACTACCGGCACGATGACGATTCTGATCTCATCGATTGCGGTTATCTCGCTCGTCGTGGGCGGCATCGGCGTGATGAATATCATGCTCGTAAGCGTCACCGAGCGCACGCGCGAGATCGGCATCAGGATGGCGATCGGCGCGAAGCAATCCAACATTTTGCAGCAGTTTTTGATAGAGGCGATCTTGCTTTGCTCGCTCGGTGGAGCTTTGGGAATTTTAATCGCTTTGGCGCTTGGATTTGCATTTAATACCATAAGCCCAGATTTTGCGATGAAATTTACTACCGCGCCTTTCGTGATCGCCTTTGCAGCGTCGTCCGCGATCGGCATAGTTTTCGGATATCTGCCGGCAAGAAACGCCAGCAGATTAAATCCGATAGATGCTTTAGCACAAGAATAAACAAGGAGAGAAAATGATAAATTCCAAAGTAATTTTAAGCGGCATTTTAGCTGTTTTTATCGGCGGTTGCGCCTCAAATCAAAGTGAGGTCGAATTTAAGCCTGTAGAGCATTTCAAGGACGAAAATGCAAGCTATGAAATCGATACGCTGTGGTATAAAAAATATGGCGAATCATACCTAAATAAGCTTGTAGATCAAGCTCTTGCGAATAACTACGATCTAAAAACAGCGGCTTTAAACGTTGAGAGTGCTTATGCAAATTTAGGGCTAAGCAGGGCTGATCTTTTTCCTACGCTAAGCAGCTCGTGGAGTGCGGGCGCTAATCGCGACATAAGCACCGGCTCGAATTGGAACAAAACCTATAGTTCGGGTTTTAATGTAAGCTATGAGCTTGATCTTTTCGGCAAGATCCGCTCGGCGGTAAATGCCGAGGGCTGGAATGCTAAAGCCAGCGAGTTTGACCTTGAAAATACTCGCCTGACTCTTATAAATTCCGTCGTAAGCGGCTACTTCGAGATGCTTTATCTAAACGATTCGCTAAAATGGACAAAACAGAATTTAAGCGATTACCGCGAAATCGAAAAAATAATCAAGGCAAAATACGATTACGGCAAGTCCGAACAGCTTGATTACAGGCAGATTCAAAATTCTATCCTAGGGCTTGAAAACAAGGTCTTAAGCATTCAAAAAAATATCGAGGATAATCATAAATATATGAGAAATCTCATCTCCTCCAGCTTGCAATTTGATGATAACACCGATTCGATAAATTCCATAGAATTTCAAGGCGTTGATCTAAATGTGCCTTACACGGCGCTTGCTAACCGCCCCGACATTAGAGCTGCGATCGCTAGGTTAAATTCCAGTTTTTATGATGAACAGACCGCTAAGTTAAATTTCTTTCCTAGCGTAAATTTAGGTGCGGGGCTTACTAATGGACAAGGCGTGAGCGCTAACGATAGCTTCAAGCTAAATTTTTTAAGCGGCAACGTAAGCATAAGTCTGCCGTTTTTGGATTATGCGAGGGTTGAAAACCGCCTTAAAATTTCGGAGATCGCTTTTCGCAAAAACGTCGTAAATTACGAACAGACGCTCTCTAACGCTACGAATGAGGTGCTAAATTTATATAGAATTTATCAGATCAATCTGGCTAGCCTTAAAAATTTAAGTGCCGCTTATGACGAAAAGGCGCGTATTGCCGATCTTTACGCCGCGAAATACGAAGCAGGTTCAAGCGAGCTAAAGGATATGCTAGAAGCCCGCACCGACGCCGTAAATGCCAAGATAAACGAGCTAAATCAAAGATATTTGACGCTTCAAAACGAGGCGGCGATCTATCGCGCGATGGCAGGTAAATTTAAACGCAAATGAAAAAGGCTTTGATATTTTGGCTGCTTTGCGGCGCGATATTTGCTGATTCTATGGTACTAAGTGCGCAAGATGGTGCAGTAAGCCTTAGCGCCAGCGCTTACGTTGCGAACGATAAACAATTAGAATTTGAGAAAAACCATAGTGAAATTCTGCTAAATCGTCAAAAAAATGAACTAGATAGGCAAAGCCTGCAAAATAATTTGCAACGTGAATCAAAAGGCGTAGGCGACCACGATGATTTTTCGATGAAAAAACAGCCGATGCAAGACATCAAGGAGCGAAACAATAAAAATGAGAAGGGCTTAAAACTGCGCCGTAAAAAGCTGCAAGGCGACGCTTATCGGCGCTAGGGCTGCTTTTGTTTATCGGTTTTTAAGTAAAGTTTCTATAAAATCTCCGCTTTACATTTTCTTAAAGGAACAGTTATGAAAAGAACGTACCAACCCCACAATACCCCTAAAAAGCGCACTCACGGCTTTCGCGCCCGTATGAAAACAAAAAACGGTCGCAGAGTTTTAAGTGCAAGACGCGCTAAAGGCAGAAGAAGATTGGCTGCGTAGGCGAATTTGCTGCGATAAGCGATAGCAGCGTTTTTTCGGAGGTTTATAAAAGTGCGGCGAAGTGGCATTGCGAATGCGCTGTTGTGTATTTTTTGGCTAGCGAGCAGCGTAAATTTAGCGCGGTCGCCAGCAAAAAAATAGGCAATTCAGTTACGCGAAATTACGCTAAAAGACGTTTGCGCGCAGCGTTTTATAATCAAAAAGACGCCATTGTTAGCGGAATTTTTATATTAATCGCAAAAAAGCAGATCATAGATATGAGCTTTGAAGACATCGAACGAAATTTAAAATGGGCGTTTAAAAAGATCGGCGCAGTAAAATGAAGAGATTTTTTATAGTCGCGATCGGGTTTTATCGAAAATTTATTTCGCCTTTGCTACCGCGCTGTTGCCGTTATTATCCGAGCTGTTCGGAATACGCGCTTTATGAGTTTAAGTTTAACGGCGTCTTTGGCGCGCTCTGCGCTGTAACGGCTAGAATTTTAAGATGCAATCCGCTCTTTAGCGGCGGCATAGATTATCCGATAATCGCGCGAAATTTCAAATTTTGCGTATTTTCAAAAGCCTGCGAAGGCGGCTTTAACGCGCGCGCGGAGAAATTTAAGCTTTGGTTTATACCATATAAAAAAAATAGATATTACGTCATACGACTAGGAGAAAAATAGTGCTAGATAAACTTCCTCAATCAAAGCGCCTTGCTATTGCAATAGCAACTGCGCTCATATTTTTCGTAGCTTACGATCATTTTTATTTATCAAAAATTCGCGCCGCTATGGAGGCAAACGCAACCGCAGCGCAAATCGCGCAAAAAAATGCCGCCAAGTCCGCTCCGCAAACTACCGCCGCTGGCGTGAGCGCGCAGGGAGCAAATTTAAATACCGTAAATTCCATCTCTGCACCGTTAGTGCGCGTGGTTGGCAAAGAAGCAAATTTCACGATCGACGGGCTCGGTCGCATAAGCTCGTATGTGCTAAATGATGCTAAATTCCGTGACGAAAACGGTGATGCGATAAATTTGATCGATCCTAAATCGCATTCTAAACCGCTTGAGATGCGCTTCGAGGACGCGGCGTTGAATGCGATGGCTTTCGATACTCCTTATAGCGCCTCATCTAATGAGCTTGACGCACGAAATGGAGAGGCTAGCGTTACGTTAAGTCAAAGTTTAGGTGCCGTTAGCATAAATAAAATTCTTACCTTTTATCCAAATGGTAGTTATAAATTGGATCTGAAGTTAAGCGGCAATGCGCGTTATTTCATCAGCCCTGGCTCGCGCCCGAACGTAGAAGTAGATAGCTATACGGTTCACGGCGTCATCGTAGGAAAACCGGGCGAAGCGGGAATTTCAGATAAAATCACTTCATTTTTTACTGGCTCGCAAGCTATAAGCGAAAGCGTAGAAATTTTTAAAGATGGCGACGTGGATAAAAATGAGCGAATAAGCGGTGCAAATATCGCTGCAAGCTCCGATCGCTATTATACGACGCTATTTTACGGAGAGAGCTTGAATGTGACCGTGACTGACGCAGATAAAATTTCGCAGGTTTTCATAGGCTCGGACGGCGATCTTAGTCTTACGGGCTATATCGGCGCGAAAGATCACGCAACGCTAAGCTCGATAAATCCTGCTCTTACGCACATTATCGAATACGGCTGGTTTACCTTCATCGCCCGCCCGATGTTTAAATTTCTAAACTGGTTGCACGGCTATATCGGTAACTGGGGTTGGTCGATCGTAGTGCTTACGCTCATCATCCGCCTAATCTTATTCCCGCTAAGTTACAAGGGAATGCTATCGATGAATAAGCTAAAAGATCTGGCACCTAAGATGAAGGAGCTTCAGGAGAAATACAAGGACGATAAGCAGAAGCTGCAGATGCATATGATGGATCTGTATAAGAAAAACGGTGCCAATCCAATGGGCGGCTGCTTGCCAATACTGCTTCAGATACCGGTATTTTTCGCGATCTACCGCGTGCTACTTAATGCGATCGAGCTAAAGGGTGCGGAGTGGGCGCTGTGGATCCACGATCTGTCACTTAAAGATCCATATTACATCCTGCCGATTACGATGGGAATTTTGATGTTTTTGCAGCAAAAGATTACGCCGACTACATTTACCGATCCGATGCAAGAGAAGATGATGAAATTCTTGCCTCTTATTTTTACGGTATTTTTTGTGATGTTCCCTGCTGGTCTTACGTTATACTGGACGGTCAATAACTTCTGCTCCATTATCCAGCAATACGTCATTAATAAAGCCTTTGCTAGGCATAAACAAGCTCAAATAGCGGAGAAAAAATCATGATAATTGAAGCAGAAAATTTAAAAGACGCATATAATAAAGCAGCAGCTGAGCTGGGATGCTCAGTAACGCAGCTTAACGTGCGCGTGCTGCAGCATCCAAGCGGCGGATTTTTGGGCCTTTTTAAGAAAAATGCCATTATAGAAGCGGTTTTGGAAGGGGAGAAATTTAGTGAAAATCCGGAATTTAGCGCCTCTCAAAACAAAACCGGCAAAGCAGAGAAAAAGCAGGGCGACAAATCAGAGTCTCAAAGTCCTCGCACCACGCATTCTAAACATCGCAAAGAAAAGCAAAAGGGCGTTGTGACGGATGAAATTTTATCCGATATCAAAGAGAAGCTATCTGCACTTTTTAGATCAAGCGAGTTTAATATCGAAGTTAGCGATGTTAGCAAAATCGACGAAAATACCGTCTATATCAAGCTGCAAGGCGAGGATAGCGCGCTTTTGATAGGCAAAGAAGGACACCGCTACAAGGCACTTTCGTATATGATTTACAACTGGATCAGCATCAGATATGATCTTGCTGTGGTTTTTGAAATCGCGGAATTTTTACAAAATCAAGAACGATTTATCGATTCTTATGTAAATGCGCTCGTGGAACGCTCCGGAAATGAGCGTATCGTCACGAAGGCTTTTGATGGCGCATTTATCAAAATCGTAGCCGACAAGCTAAAACAAGCATATCCGGATCGTTTTGTGGGTATCAAATCCACGCGTAGCGGCAAAATCGTCATCGTAGACGAAAAAAGCTAATCGTGAGCGAGACTATCGCCGCTATCGCTACGGCTCACGGAATCGGCGGAATTTGTATAGTTAGAATTTCAGGCGAGGAAGCGCTATCTATCGCTCTAAGCCTTTCACATCGCAGCTGTTTGCGCCCTCGCTATGCCACGCTTGTAAATCTTTTTGACGCGAGCGGCGAAGCGTTCGGCGAGGCGATTTTGATATATTTTAAAGCTCCGCATAGCTTTACCGGCGAAGATGTCGTAGAAGTGCAGACCCACGGCGGCTTTACGGCTTCATCCTTGGCGTTAGATGCCGCGCTGGCTCTGGGCGCGCGCATAGCAAATCCGGGTGAGTTTAGTAAGCGAGCGTTTTTAAACGGTAAAATGGATCTTAGCAAAGCGGAAGCAATAAGCGATCTCATAAACTCGCGCTCGCAAAGTGCGGCTAAAATTTTAGCTAGAAATTTGCGCGGCGAGCTTGAGTGCTTTATAGGCGATCTGCGCGCGGCTCTGGTTAAGACGCTAGCTTTTGTCGAGGTTTGCATCGACTACGCGGAGGACGATCTGCCTTCTGATGTGCTGCAAAACTCGCAAGAAATGCTTAGCCAAAATATCGCTTCGCTAGAAAAAATCACTCGCATCAGCCGCAGTCGCAAGGGGCTAATCGAGGGCTTTAAAGTAGCGATTGTGGGTAAGCCCAATGTCGGTAAATCAAGCATTTTAAATTCTATGCTGAGCTTTAGTCGCGCTATCGTGAGCGACGAAGCGGGCACTACGCGCGATCTCATCGAAGAAAGCTTGCAAATAGGCACTCATCTAATCCGTATAGTCGATACTGCAGGTATCAGACACAGCGGCTCAAAGCTCGAAAATATCGGCATTTCATATTCTCTTCGCGCTGCAAGCGAGGCAGACGTGATTTTGGCGGTGTTTGACGCAAGTCGCGAATGGGATGCTGAGGACGCGCAGATCCTAAAAATATTGCGCGAACAAAAAGGCAAAAAAATCATCTACGTTTTAAATAAATGCGACTTGCCGCGTAAATTTCATCCTAGCTCGGAGGATCTTGGCGATGATTTAGAGGCTTTTTCTGCAAAAAATTTCGCAGTCAAAAATCCCATACCAGAGAATTTCGCAGCCGAAAATTTAAAGCAAAGTCGGACCTGCGACGCTTCTTTAAATTCCTGCGTGCAGAATTTAAAAGCTAAAAATTTAAAGCGTGACTTAAGCGCGCAAAATTCTACTTCCACAAATTCCGCGCCTACAAGCCAAATAGCTCTTGCGAATTCCATAAATCTGGTGGGGCAGAATTTTGCCGCAAAAGCGGGACTAGTGTCGCCAAATACCGAGCGCGTTACTGCAAGCTGTGCTGCGGGGAATTTTACGAAAGATGATTCCAAACAAAATCCTGCAAATTCCATCGCGCCTAGTAGCTCTGCAATAAATTCTGCTGGGCAAAATACCCAGGCAAATTCCATTTTTACGCCACTTGAAATTTCTGCAAACGAGGGCGTGGATAAAATTTTAACCGCACTTGAGAGCTACTTAAATTCTCAAAATTTCGATGGCCTTATGCTAAGCAACGAGCGGCAAATTCTATCTTGTGAGAGCGCGCTTGCGGCTCTTAAAAATGCGAGCGAGCGCCTGGCTTGCGGCGAGCTTGAGCTTTTTGCATTTGAGATAAATCGCGCGATTGAGGCGATTGCACGTATTTCGCGTCCATTTGAGCGAGACGAAATTCTAGACGAAATGTTTAGCAATTTTTGCCTCGGCAAATAGCGTTTTAGCTACTAATTAGCCAAAATTCAATATAATCTCGTATTTAAAATGAGGTCTTTATGAAGGAAAAAATCCAATATTTTTTGGCGCTGGGTCTGATAAAATTTGCAAAATTCGCGCCGAAAAGCTTCATATTCGCATTTTTCGACAAGCTCGCACTTTTTGCATCGTGGAAGCTTAGCAGGCGCGTTAAAGTCGCACAGGATAACCTTCGCGCCGCCTATCCGCAAAAAAGCGAAAGTGAGCTTCACTCTCTTGCGATCGAGAATTTTCGCAGTATCGCTAGAACGCTTACCGACACGCTTTTATTTTACAATGGCAGACTAAAATTTGATGATCTGATTTCAAACGGCGAGCAGGCGCTAGAGCGCGTCCGAGAGCTAAAAGGTGATAATCCGCACGGGATTTTATTTTTCACCGCGCATTTTGGAAATTGGGAAATTCTAGCTAATTTTTTCGGCGCCAACGGCTTTCCTGTCTCGGTAGTCGGGCGTCGCAGTGATAACGAGCTGATCGAAGAGCGGCTCGTGGCGCCCTTTCGTGAGCGCTACGGCAACGACCTCATTTATAAAGACGATGCGATGCGCAGGCTCGTACAGGCACTAAAGCAGGGGCACAACGTAGGCATTCTGCCCGATCAAAAGCCAGGCCCTAAAAACAGCCTGATTACGACCTTTTTTGGACGACAGTGCTACACCACGAAGACTATCGCGTCGCTTTATTTGAAATTTCGCCCCGTGCTGATACCCATTTTTGCGCGCCGCGGAGAGGATGATCGATACGAGATCGTGATCAAGGATTTCCCGCCGCTACCTGAAGGGCTAAATAAGGACGAAGCCGAGCTGTTTATCACGCAAAAGTGCAACGACATTTTCGAAGAGGTCGTGCGAACCGCGCCGCAGCAGTGGTTTTGGATACACAAACGATGGAAGATGGACTGATGGCGCGGCAAATTTCAAGAGGCGAGAGCAGACAGGGCATCGCGAGAAATTTATCCTCACCGCAGGACTCGTGCCTTTTTGCAAAAGAGCAAAGCGTCGAAAATTTAAGTAACGCCGCGCGAGAAGGTAAAATTTTAAATCGCGAAAATTTCGTAGCGATCGCCGCCGCGCGAAAGGGCAAAAATTCGGACTTTAAAAACTTCATATCGGTTTGCGGCCGCTCCTCTTGTGCTTTGCGGCGTGAAAATTTTAAAGGTAAAAATTTAAGATCGGGCGCCTCAAGCTGCGTATGTCGCGCAGGCGGCGGGTCATTAAATTTAAACAGCGAAAACTCCGCTGCAAATCCGTCCGCCCCAAAAAATCCGCATCGAAAAGCGCTCATCTTAAGCGACGGCCGCAAGGGGCACGAGAACCAAAGTATCGCATTTTGCGAGCTAAAAGGGCTTGAGTTTTGCATTTGCAAGATCGCTTACGCAAACAAGCTTCTTAAACTCTGCTCCTACGCGCTTGATTTTTTTGGGCTTTATTTTAAAATTTTTAAGTGCGATCTCAGTGGAGGAGACACGGCGACGGACTGCAAAAACAGATCGAATTTAAACAATTCTGCTTTAAATAGTCCCGCCGCGCCGGATAGCGTAAATTTAGATGCCGCGCCGAATGGCACCAATTCAGACGCCGTATCGGATCGCAATTTAAATTTCGCAGATTTCGATCTGTTCGTAGGCGCGGGCTCTACGAGCTATTACGCGCTGAAATTTTACGCGCGCAGATACGCAAAATCGAGCGTAGCGCTGATGTATCCGAAGGGCTACCGCAAGGATTTTAGCGTCATCATCGCAGGGGCGCATGACCGCCCAAGGTCGCGCGCAAATCTAAAAATTTCGCTCGTCTCGCTTAGCTTTTCGCGCCCGCAGGGGCTGTACCGGCCGCAGCGCAAATCCATCGGATTTATCATCGGCGGACCGAATTCCTGCTTTGAGATGGGGGATGAAATTTTAAAGCAGATAGAGGGCGTAAGGGCGCAGTTTGCGGACTGCGAGTTTGCGCTAACGACCTCTCCGCGCACGCCGCAGGCTACCGAGAGCGCGCTAGCTAAGCTTAGCTGGGATTACAGCGTGATTTATAGCCGCGAGCCCATAAATCCGATCGGCGATTTTTTGGCGCAGTGCGAGTGGGTCTTTATCAGCGAGGACAGCGTCTCGATGATAAGTGAGGCCGTATCTAACGGGAGCGCGAGCGTAGCTATTTTGAGTTTAAAACGCAAAGACGCTCATAATAAATTTAACGATTTTATAAGTGCTCTCGTTTCTATGGGTTATGCTAGGCGATACAGCGAGGGCGCGAAGCTGAAAAAGACTGCAAAGTACGATCTTGGGGCGTTTGTGAGGGAGATAAAAATATGAGGGTCGTGCAAATCCTGCCCGAGCTTAACGAAGGCGGCGTCGAGCGCGGCGTAGTCGAGCTAAACAGGGAGTTTGCACGGCGCGGCATCGAAAATTTTGTTATCAGTAACGGCGGTAAACTGGCGCCAGAGATAGAAAAAGATGGCGGCGTGCACGTACAGCTCGACGTTTGCTCCAAAAGTATCCTAAGCGCTCCGGCGCGCGTTTTAAGGCTGCGTAAAATTTTAAGCGAAATTTCTCCAGACATCGTGCATGTCCGCTCCCGCGTGCCGGCGTGGCTGGTTAAATTTGCTCGCCCGCGTGCAAAGATCGTAAGCACCGTGCATGGGATAAATTCCGTAAATTTCTACAGCAAAATCATGACCGATGCGGACGCGATCATCTGTCCTAGCGGCTATGCGCGCGATCACGTGGTGCGAAGCTACGGCGCGGATGCAGCCAAGATCACGATCATTTCGCGCGGCATCGATCTAGAAAAATTTAATCCCAAAAATTTAGACGAGCACTTTATCGCGGAATTTCGGCAGAATTTTAACCTCGCGCAGGATGATTTTATCGTCTCGGGCGTTGGGCGCATCACACAGATTAAGGATTACAAGACCCTGATTCGCGCCGCGGCTTTGGCGAACGAACAAAAGCTTAAAATTTTGATCGTAGGCGGCGTAGGAGCGGGTCGCGACGAGTATTTTTCCGAGCTAAAATCGCTCGTAGAGGGGCTTGGGCTCGGCGAACGCGTAATTTTTACGGGCTCGCAGAGCAAGGTAGCCGAGATTTACTCGCTCTCGTCGGTCACGGTAAGCGCTTCAAGCAAGCCCGAGAGCTTCGGGCGCTCGATGGCTGAGGCGATCGCGCTAAACTGCCCGGTGATCGCGACTCGCCACGGCGGTGCGCTGGATATCGTAAGAGAGGGCGAAAACGGCTATTTTTTTGACGTGGGCGACGCGCAGGCGCTGGCGGGGCTGTTTGCTCCCGCGCGCGAGCTGAAATTTGACGGCTACGGCTACGTTTCGCAAAACTTCAGCCTAGAGCAGATGGTAGAAAAAACGATAAAGGTTTATGAGAGTTTAATATGAAAAAATTTTTTTACGAAAACGGCGCGCTTAGCGGCTGGAGGATCACATTTTTAACGCTGCTACTTCTTTGGTGCGCGTCGCTGTTTTTTAAAAACGCGGTCTATCAGATCTCCTTTGCGGCGCTAAGCCTGGCTACGATACTAAGCTTTTTGGCCTATCGCATGAGGATCGAGCGATGATCTACGCGGCGGTTTTGGCTTTTGCGGCGCTTTTTGCGTGGTTTAGCCTGCGCTTTGCGTGGTGGGCAAAGGATCTGTCTTACGAGTATCCGCGCGTGCTGATGTATCATATGATCCGCGAGCATCTGCCAAAGCGCGCCTCTAAATTTAACCGCCTGCGCGTGATCCCTGCCGCGTTTGAAAAACAGCTTGCGTGGCTGAAGCGAAACGGCTTTACGAGCTACACTCTAAGCGAGCTTGCGAGTTTGAATGAGAAGCCTGCAAAGGCGGTTTGCATTACCTTTGACGACGGGTATCGCGATAATCTCACGGGCGCCCTGCCTCTTTTGCAAAAATACGGCTTTAAGGCGACGATTTTCATCGTAAACCGGCGCTTTGACGGGAATTGGGCGACCGATAAGGATCTGAAAAAATCAAGCGACGAGCTAAATCGCGAGGAGATGCTAAGCGACGAGGAGGTTCGCGAACTTTTACAAAGCGGGCTCATCGAGATCGGCTCGCATACGCTGGATCACGCAAACTTGCCTAGCTTAGACGCGCAAAAGCAGCTGCGTCAGATGAGCGAATCAAAGCGTGAAATAGAGGCGAAATTTGAGATTTCTTGCAGCGCCTTTGCCTATCCGTTCGGCTTTTACGACGAGATTAGCGTACGCTGCGCGCGCGAGGCGGGCTTTAGCTGCGCCGTCACGACGCAAAACGATGTGTTGCGCCCTCACTACTCAAATTTTGAAATTCCGCGCATCATGGTTAGCGGCAGGCAGGGGCTTTTGAGCTTCATTTTGAAGATAAAGAAGGGCAGAAATAGATGAAAATCGCCTATCTTTGCTGCTCCAGATTTTACGGCGGCGTCGAAAAGATCGTGATCGACTCGCTAAATGAGCTTTGCAAAAGTGAGCAGACGGCGCTCATCGTGCCCGATAGATGCGAGTTTTTGCAGCGCTTGGATGCGCGCGTGCAAATTTATCAGTACAAAAGCCGCGACAAGCGCTACAATCCGTTTTTGTTCGTTGAAATTTATCGGTTTTTACGCTCGGGCGGATTTGAAATTTTACATTCGCACGGCGCCAAAGCCGCACAGATCGGCTTCGTGGTCGAAAAATTTTTAAATCTTAAGCTCGTTGCGACCAAACACAACGACCGCAAAGCGCCCGTTTTCGATCGCGTGCGAAACGTCATCGCAGCCTCGCGCAAGGTCGCAACCACGATAAATCACGCCGCGAAGGTGATATATTTCGGCATAGAGCCGCGACAGGAGTTTGCAAATCGTGAAATTTACGCGCGCTGCAAGGACTTGGAGGGTGCCGCAAACGAAGCGCTCAAGGAAACAAAGGACGCGCGCAGCGACTCGGCTGGCGTTGCGGGTGCGTCGCAAGATAGGGCTTTCGATGCGGACGCATCGCAAAATAAGACTAGTAGCGTATTCGTATCGCAACAGGGCGCAAACGCGGCGGCGGGAAATTTTAAATTTAGCATCGTTGCGGTCGGCAGGCTCGATAAGATCAAGGGTTTTGATCTTTTGATTCGCGCCGTAAGCGAGCTAAAATTTGATTTCGAGCTTAAAATTTATGGTCAGGGCGGCGAGAGGCAAAATTTGCAAAATTTAATCGATTCGCTAAAATTGCAGGACCGCGTGCGGCTGTGCGGCTTTTGCGACGACGTTGCGGCTGCTCTTGCCGCGTCGCACCTACACGTCATCAGCTCGCGCAAGGAGGGCTTTCCGGTGATTTTGATCGAAGGTATTTTTTATTCGCCCGTGCTGATCTCTACCCGCGTGGGCGGAATTCCAGAGATTCTAGATGAAGAATTTTTATACAATGTCGAAAATTTAAGTGATAAAATTTATGAAATTTATACAGAATATGAAAAATTTGTTGGGGATTTTTGTAAAAAACATGTTGGATTTAGAGATATTTTAAGATTGCAAAATTATATTACTTTTCTTAAAAAATATTATGAAGAACTTGA
>NZ_CAKZTI010000018.1 GCF_937921625.1 uncultured Campylobacter sp.
TCGCTTAGTCAAGGCAAAATTTAAAAAATAAGCGGAGCGAACATATGGTTCGTGAGCATTATTTTTTAAATTTTAACGCAGAATAAGTAGAAAAAGCCAAGCAAAAATAGAAAGGAGAAATAATGATTTTAAAAGGCAAAAAAGGCCTCATCGTCGGCGTTGCTAACGCCAAATCCATCGCTTACGGCATCGCCGAAGCTTGTCACGCCCAGGGTGCGCAGATGGCGTTTACCTACCTAAACGACGCGCTAAAAAAACGCGTAGAGCCGATCGCAGAGGAGTTTGGCAGCAAATTCGTCTATGAGCTCGACGTGAACAACCCAGCTCATCTTGACGGCCTTGCGGATCGCATCAAAGCAGACCTTGGCGAGATAGATTTCGTCGTGCATGCCGTGGCCTATGCGCCCAAAGAAGCGCTAGAGGGCGAGTTCGTAAACACGACCAAGGAGGCCTTTGATATCGCGATGGGCACGAGCGTGTATTCGCTGCTAAGCCTCACGCGCGCGGTGCTTCCGGTGCTAAAAGAGGGCGGCTCGGTGCTCACGCTCACCTATCTTGGCGGGCCGAAATTCGTGCCTCACTACAACGTAATGGGCGTCGCAAAAGCAGCACTTGAAAGCTCAGTGCGCTACCTAGCGCACGACCTTGGAGCAAGAAATATTCGCGTAAATGCGATCTCTGCAGGCCCGATCAAGACGCTTGCGGCAAGCGGTATCGGCGACTTTAGGATGATTTTACGCTACAACGAGATCAACGCGCCGCTCAAGCGCAACGTCACGACGCAAGACGTCGGCAAC
The DNA here is from genome assembly GCF_937921625.1 of uncultured Campylobacter sp. GTDB lineage: Bacteria > Campylobacterota > Campylobacteria > Campylobacterales > Campylobacteraceae > Campylobacter_B. The sequence continues at coordinate 798 of NZ_CAKZTI010000018.1, forward strand.
AGCGCGATGTATCTACTCAGCGACCTTGCTAGCGGCGTGACCGGCGAGGTGCATTACGTCGACTGCGGCTACAACATCATGGGTATGGGCGACGTGGCCACCGACGCCAAAGGTAAGACGATTCTTGCGTGGGATGCGGCTAAGGTCGAGTAAAAAGATACGTAAAAAAGGCTAAATTTGGTGCGCACGGTCTATTACGAAGCTAGGCACAAAGCCATAGCAGAGAGCGGCATAGAAGGCATCGCCGCCGTTTTGCGAGGTGATGACGAGGCCGAGAAAGCCTCGCTTTTGTTGTGTCTAGATTATTACCTTGATCCCTACTACGGCTGCACGCTGGCGCATGAGAGCGAAATTTTCGCCCTTTTGCAGGAGCTGCTTCTGAGCGAGCGCTCGCAAGCGATCAGAGACGATATTTTGCAACTTCTGGGCGATTACTGCGGCGATTTTAGCGTGCTGCGAAGCAGGATTTGCGAGGCGTCCGGCGAGCTTTTGCCGGGTATCAGGCGCTTGATCGAAGGATAAATTTAACGGCCGGCGCGCTTTCGTGCACAGTAATTACGCCGCAGCGAGCGGTAGCGAAATTTGCCGCGCCTCCGCGCACGCCCCTTTTGCCGCGAAAATACGGCAGCGTAAAATTTTAAGATTGGAAGCGGCAATGAAAACCTCGGATGAGCAAGGAGCTCGATCTAGCGAGCATACCTAAAAACGGCATGGAGATAGAGGATTATTTCAGAGCCGTTTTTGAAAAAAGCGGTAAAAGCCGCCAGGAAGGAGCTTGATGAAAAAGGATTATATCTGCGTATTTGATTGCGAGACGATCCCCGACGTAGCGGCGCTGGTGCGGGTGCTGGATGAGGATGCGATCGCGGACTGCTTTGAGTCTTTCGATAAAAAAAGCTTTGCAAAGCTTTTTGACGCGCAGCTCTCGCAAAAGATCGGCGGCGAGAAGCAAAGTGCGCCTTTAAATTTTGCTGTAAATTCGGCGGAGCAGAATTTTAAAATAGAAAATTCCGAGCAAAATTCCGCGCCGCAAAGCTTTACGCAGCAAGACGTCGCGTCTCAAAGCTTCGCGAGTGAAAATTCCGCTGAAAATCTCGCGCAGGGAAATTTTACGAGCGAAAATTCCGCATCGAATTCCACAGAGCAAAATTTAGCGCCACAAAATACGGCGCTCAAAAATTCCGCATCGCTAAATTTAACCTACGACGATACCGTGTCTCAAAGCTCCGCAGCACAGAGCTTCGCGACGGAAAATTCTATGCCCCGAAGCCCTGCGCCTCAGAATTCCGCGGCGGAAAGCTCTACGCTCCAAAACTCAAAGAGCGAAAATCTCGCTTCAAATTCCGCGCAAGATCTCGCGTCAAACGCGCTAAATTTTAAAATTTACGGCGAGCAATTGATCTTTAACGCGGATAAAAGCAAAATTTTAAACCACAAATTGCTCTCGCTTAGGGCGATGGAGATTTTCAAAGAAAAAACCGGCAGCGAGTTCCTGCCCGTCTGCTTCCATCGCGTCGTTAGCATTAGCGCCGTGATGGCGGACGGATTCGGCAGGTTTTTGCGCGTTTCGACGCTTGATGGCGAGAGCGAACGCGATAGAATCGCAAAATTCCTAACCTTCATCGAGGATTTTAATCCACGGCTCGTGAGCTTCAACGGACGCGGGTTCGATCTGCCGATGATTATGGCGCGCGCGATGTGCTATGATCTAAGCGCCGCGGCGTATTTTGAGACGAACGATCGCGATAACAACAAGAGTAAATGGGAGAACTACCGCAGCCGCTACGACGGGCGGTTTCATCTGGATCTGCTTGATCACATCAGCGATTTTGGCGCCGTTCGCGGGCTTAAGCTCGATCATATCTGCGCTAGCGTGGGCTTGCCGGGCAAATACGACGTGCACGGCGATCAGGTACTGCAGCTGTATTACGGCGGCGAGCAGGCCAAGATCGACGAGTACTGCAGATCCGACGTGCTTAACACCTACTGGCTGTTTTTGAAATACGAGCTTTTGCGCGGCAAGATCACCAAGGACGACTATCTGAATTACATCGCGGTGATGGGCGAATTTTTGCAAAAAGAGTGCGCGGGCATGAGCTACACGCCCGTTTTTTGCGACTTTATAGAAAGGGAGCTGGTGGCATATGCGAAGTGAAATTTTTAAAATTTTAAAAGGCGCGATTTTGGGTGCGCTGTTTTTGCTCTGCGGCGCGGTTGCGGATGAGGCTAAATTTAAACCGATGCTGCTTAAAGAATACGTCCCCGGCATGAATATCACGGGCTGGGTGATCAGCGAGAAGCTAGACGGCGTGCGCGCGATCTGGGACGGCAAAAATCTGCGCTCCAGGCGCGGCAAGATCATAAACGCCCCCGAGGGCTGGAGCGCGGGCTTTCCGCCGTTTTTCGTGGACGGCGAGCTATACACGGCGCGCGGAGAGTTTGAGCAGCTCGTCTCGATCGTCTCTTCTAGCGTGCCCGATGAGCGCTGGAGCAGGGTGAAATTTTACGCGTTCGATCTGCCGAAGGAGCAGAAAAACCTGAGCGCGAAGATGGAAATTTTAAGAAATTTTATCGCTTCAAGCGGAGCACAAAATTTACTCATCGTGCAGCAAACCCCGGTAAGCACGCACGCCGACGTGCAGGCGTATTTTGATCGCGTCATCGCAGCAGGCGGCGAGGGGGTCGTGCTGCGCGATCCAAACGCGCTTTATGAGAGCGGGCGCAGCGATAAAATTTTAAAATACAAAAAGACGCACGATAGCGATTGCAAGGTCGTAAAAATCAACCCGGGCTATGGCAAAAACGAGGGTAAGATGGGCTCGCTTAGCTGCGTGGATTTGCGTAGCGGAGTGAAATTTAAAGTAGGTACGGGCTTTAGCGACGAGATGCGGGCAAATCCGCCTAAGGTGGGCACGATCATCACCTATCAATACCAAAATTTAACCCGCGAGAAAAAGCCGCGCTTCCCCGTATTTTTGCGCGTGCGACCAGCGATTTAATCTAAGGGGCTATAATCGCGTGTTTTGATAAATTTGATCCGAAGGAGAATAGATGAAAATTTTAATCACAGGCGGCGCGGGATACATCGGCAGCCACGTCGCAAAGGCGCTTTTAGAAGCGAACCGCCACGACGTCGTCATACTGGATAATCTTTGCAAAGGCTCGATGCGAGCGATCGAGGCGCTTCGCAAGATAGGCGAGTTTGAGTTCGTGCAGGAAAGCCTAGAAAACACCCCTGCGATCGAGAAGCTTTTTAAGCGCGAGAAGTTTGACGCGATCATTCACTTTGCGGCGTTTATCGAGGTTTTTGAAAGCACGCAAAATCCGCTAAAATACTACCTAAACAACACCGCCAACGCGATGAATTTGATCGCGCTTGCGAACAAATACGGCGTGAAAGATTTCATCTTTAGCTCCACTGCAGCGACCTATGGCGAGCCGGACATCCCGCAAGTAAGCGAAGAAACTCCGCAAAACCCGATCAATCCGTACGGCAGAAGCAAGCTGATGGTTGAGTGGGTGCTAAAAGACGCGGCTGCGGCAAATCCGAATTTTAAATATGGAATTTTGCGCTACTTCAACGTTGCAGGAGCCGCTAGCGACGGCACGATCGGGCAGAACTATCCGAACGCGACGCATCTAATTAAGGTAGCGACCCAAACGATCGTCGGCAAGCGCGATAAGATGAGCATTTTCGGCGATGATTACGACACCAAGGACGGCACCTGCATACGTGACTATATCCACGTAGAAGATCTCGCAAGCGCGCATCTGGCGGTGCTTGATTATCTGCAAAGCGGTGAGAGCGCGGTCTTTAACGTAGGCTATGGCACGGGCTTTAGCGTAAAAGAGGTCGTTAATGAAGCCAAAAAAGTAAGCGGCGTGGATTTTAAAGTAGAGATCGCTCCGCGCAGAGCGGGCGATCCTGCCTGCCTCATCTCAAACGCAGATAAAATTCGCACCAAAACCTCTTGGCATCCCGAGCACGAGAGCCTGGATGAGATCATCCTAAGCGCGCTTAATTGGGAAAAGAAGCTCTAGGTTCTAGCGTGAAAGTGCGATTTGAAATTTTAAAATTTTACTCCGCCGCGTTTAATAGCGGCGAGCAAAAGGAAGCCTTGTTTGCTTAAAATTCTAAATGCCCCCGAAGCCGCACAGCGCAAGCTCGGCGTCGTGCTATCGTATGTAAATATCTTTGTTTCTACGATACTTACTTTGGTTTATACGCCGTTTTTTCTGCGAGCGCTGGGGCAGAGCGAGTTTGGGCTGTATTCTTTGGCTAGTAGCGTTATCGGTTATTTGGCGATTTTGGATTTAGGTTTTGGTAACGCCGTGACGGTCTATACCGCTAAATACGTCTCAAGCGGCGAAGTGGAGCGCATGCATAAGCTGCACGGCACGATTTTTAGCGTGTATTTGGTAATGAGCGCGGTGATCGTGCTTGCAGGAGCTGCGCTGCTAGCCAATCTGCACGCGATTTTTGGCGCTAAGCTAAGTACTAGTGAGATGGGCGAAATTCGCATTATGCTAATGCTACTAACTGCAAATTTAGCGATTAGTTTTCCTTTTAGCATCTATTCGTCGATTCTTACGGCGCATGAGAATTTCGTATTTATCAAGCTAGTTGGGATCTTTCGCACGATCGCTCTGCCGCTAGCTGCGGTGCCTGCGCTACTTTTGGGATATAAGGCTATCGCGATCGTAATCATCGCTACGGCGGTAAATTTAATCTGCGTCGCGGCAGATTTCATCTATTGCAAAAGCAAAGTCTCGCCCGTGATAAGCGTACGAAATTTCGACACCTCCACGCTTAAGCAAATTTTTGGCTACTCGTTTTTTATATTTTTAGGCATCGTAGTCGATCAAGTAAACTGGAATGTCGATAATTTTATCTTAGGCGCTGTAGCAGGCGCTACAGCGGTCTCCACGTATGCCGTAGCAAGCACGATAAATGCCACTTTCGTCACGCTTTCGCTCACCATTAGCGGTGTGATGCTTCCTAAAATCGCCAAAATGGTCTCTGCAAACTCCACCGATTCCGAGCTTGGCGCGGAATTTATCAAAATAGGCAGGCTGCAATTTTACGTGATATTTTTTATCGCGTCGCTTTTGGTGATTTTTGGGCGGGAGTTTATCGTGCTATGGGCTGGCGCAAATTATGAAATTTCATATGCAATCGCGCTTATTTTGGTGCTTCCAGTAAGCGTGCCGTTGATTCAAAATTTAGGCTTAGCCGTGCTTCAGGCAAAAAACAAAGTCAAATTCCGCTCAATCGCCGCGTTTTGCGTTACGCTCGTAAATATCGCTATTTCTATCCCACTAGCTAAGGCTTACGGTGGCGTGGGCGCTGCGTGCGGCACGGCTTTTGCGATCACCTTGTTAAATATCTGCGTGATGAATATCTACTATGCTCGTGTAATCGGACTTGACATCGCTAAATTTTGGCGAAATATCGGCGCGATGGTAGTAAAATTTGCTCCCGCAATCGCAGTAAGCCTAGCGATAAATTACGCATTAGGCTTGCACGGAGTGAGCTTTTTGCTAATTTGCGGCGGGCTTTATTCGGCTATGTTTGTGCTAAGCGCGTATTTTTGGGCGATGAATGACTACGAACGCGCGATTTTTGGTGGCATTGCAGCTAAGATAAGGAGGCGGGCTTGAGCTTCAATGTAATTAGCGAAGTAGTTACGAAAGACCGCTGTATCGGCTGCGGCGTCTGCGCGAGCAGCTGCCCTTTTAGCGTGCTAAAAATGCGGCTTGGAGGCAATGGATTTTACGCGCCTGAGGAGGGCGAAGGGTGCCGCGACAAATGTGATATCTGCCTAAAAGTCTGCCCGTTTTACGAAAAAGACGCGCTTGAAAACGAGCTAAATTCTAAATCATACGCAGAGCTGGAAGGCTTTAGCCCAGATTTTGGCAGGTTTTTAGCCACTTATAAATTCTACAAAAAAGATGAAGCGCAGCGCCTAAGCAGTGCAAGCGGCGGTGCGGGAGATTATATTTTTTGCGAGCTTTTTGCGCGCGGGCTCATTGATTACGCGATTTGCGCCGTGCCTGCGGACGAAGGGGATTTTATAGCCCAAAATTCCAAGCGTGATTTTTCTGCCTGCAATAATTTAGCGCAGCCACAGAATTTACAAAATTCCGCAACCGAAAATTTCGAGCAGAATTCCGTAATGGTAAATTTAACGCAGAATTTGGCGGACGATGATTCTATAAATTTTACGAGTGCGCAAAATTCCTTTTGCGAAAATTTTACGCAGAATTCCATGCAGAATTTTACAAATGAAAATTTCGCGCAGAATTCTAAAGCTTCTTGTAAAAATTCCGTATCAGCACAGAATTTTGCTTGCGAGAATTCCAAAAATGCGCGAAATTATGCGGGCGAAAATTCCGTGCCACTATTTAAATTTAGCGTGATAAAAAATGCTGGTGAGCTTACTCGTGCGCGCTCGTCCGCTTACTATCCGCTCACGCTTGAAGCAGTGCTAAAGGAGATGTCGCGCCGCGAGGGTAGATACGCGATTAGCGCGCTGCCGTGTTTTGCCAAGGCCTTAAGGCTTGCTGCGAGTAAAAATCCGCGCCTTAAATCCCGCATAAGCTTTATTATTGGGCTGGTTTGCGGACAGGGCAAGGGTGCTGGTTTTACGCATAAGCTGGCAGATCTTGCGTTTAAAGAGCGTAAGCAGCTCGCAGCGGTTAATTACAGATATAAAATCGCGGGCAAAAGCGCGATGAGCTTTGGCTTTAAATTCCGCGCTACAGACGGTAGCGAGGCGATAGACGATCGCAGTAGTAGCGCCTTTGCCTACTGGAGTTCGCGCGCTTTTACGCCGCTTGCGTGCAACGCCTGCACCGACGTTTTTGCCAAATGCGCCGACGTCGTACTGATGGATGCGTGGCTGCAAAGCGAAATGAGCGAGTGGCGCGGCACATCGCTCGTAATTACGCGCGCAGCTCAGATTGACGTGCTATTTTCGCAGCCTACGAAGCAGGCACGCGAGGCGATTTTTTGCGAGCGGATATCCGTAGCAGAGGTGCAGCGCTCGCAGCAAAGCCAGGTAGAGTGCAAAAACGAAATTTTCTATGGCGCGAAAAACCCGCTTAGACGCTACATCTTGCGCCAGAAGCTTCAGATCCAGCGATATAGCGCTACGCATTTTGATTGTGATGATTTCATCGCTGCTAGGCTTAAAAAAATTGCCGCTGCGAATAAAGTGCTAGCGCTTTTGACGCTACCAAAGATCGCGGCATATAAAATTTATAGGAAGTTTGCATGAAGATCGGGATTTTTACCCTGCCGCTAGTAAATAATTACGGCGGAATTTTACAAGCTTACGCGCTAAGCCGCGTGCTAGTGGAGCTTGGGCATGAGCCACGTCTCATAAACTTGCGCCTGCAAAGAAGTAAACTATCGATTGCGTATATTAAATTTTTAGTGGCATGCGCGCTTAAAAAGGAGCTTTGCGGCGCGAAATTTAATCCCTCTTACGAGCGCGATACTAGCGAGTTTGTAGCGGAAAATATCCCTTTAACCGCGCCTGTTTGCACGCCTGCGGATTTAAAGGCGCTGTGCGAGAAAGAGCGCTTTGAAGCGGTGATTTTAGGAAGCGATCAGGTTTTTCGCCCTAGTTATTTTGCGGATTTTGCAGATTGCTTTAGCCTTGGATTTTTGCCGCCTAACTGCACGCGGATCGCCTATGCTGCAAGCTTCGGCGGAGATAGGCTCTGTGGGCTTAAAAATCCCGCAGATTTAAAAGCTCACGCTGCAAATTTGGCTAAATTTAAAGCTATTTCGGTGCGTGAGTGCGATGGTGTAAAGCTTGCACGCGAATACTTTGGCGTAGATGCGCACTGGGTACTGGATCCTACGCTTTTAGCTAACAAAGAGATTTACGATAAATTTTTAAGCCATGCACCGCAGCGCAAGGGTTTTGCCTATATCCTAGATCCATCGCCTCGCTCTGAAGCGGCGATAGAGCTACTAAAAAAGCAAAGCGGCCTAGAGATATATGAGGTGAACGACCGCGGCAACCGCATCGGCATAAAAGCGTGGATAAACGCTATTGCAGGCGCGGAGTTCGTGCTAACCGACTCATTTCACGGCTGCGTATTTTCCATAATCTTTAATAAGCCGTTTTTTGTGTTCGTTAATGCTAGTCGCGGCGCGTCGCGCTTTAGCTCGCTTTTGGGCTCGTTCGGGCTTGAAGATAGAGCTTTGCAAGATCCCAAAGATGCGCGGTTGGACGCGACTATCGATTGGGATGGCGTAAATGAGGCGTTGCGCCGTAAAAGAGAGGACTCAATGAAATTTTTAAAAACAAGTTTAGGCTCATAAAATGAAAATAGCTATGGTAATTTCTGCTTTAGGCAAGGGCGGTGCCGAGCGCGTGCTAAGCGTGCTGGCAAATTTTTTCTGCCGCGAGAATGAAGTCTGTGTGATAAAATTTGACGCAGATGAGCCGTTTTACGCGCTAGATTCTAAGATCGAGCTTATTAGCTTGGATTTAGGAGTAGGCGATTTAGGAATATTTGGCAATATAAAAAAGCGCTACGATAAAATTTTAGCCTTGCACAGGCTTCTAAAAAGTCGTAAATTTGACGTAGTAATCTCGTTTTTAGATAATACCAATGTCCTTACGCTTATCGCAAATCTAGGAGTTGGGCAGAAAATCATCGTCTCCGAACATACCAATCACCGTTTTTTAAAAAGTCCGATCTGGCGAGCGCTCAAGCGGATCTTTTATCCGCAAGCTGCAGGTCTTAGTGTGCTTAGTAAATTCGATCTGGATCATTACACATATGTGCAAAATCGAGTGATTATGCCTAATCCGATGTTTGAGATCAGCCATGCTAAAGATGCTCGCCCGCCTAAAGAAAATATCATCCTAGCAGCCGGCCGGCTCAATGTCTATAAGGGCTTTGATGTCCTTCTTAAGGCACTTGCGCTTATAGATTTCAATCTTTTAAAAGAGTGGAAGGTGGTGATCGCAGGCGACGGAGAGGAACGAAAGAGCCTTGAGAGCCTAGCTGCGAAGCTGCGCTTAAATGTGCAGTTCATCGGCTTTGTGCGCGATATCGAAAGCTTATATGAACGCGCTAAAATCGTAGTTGTAACCTCCAAGATGGAGGGCTTTTGCAATATTTTGATGGAGAGTATATTTTTCGGCACCGCTAGAATTTCTACAGATTGCATCGCAGGTCCTAGCGAGCTTATAAGCGACGGCGTGGATGGGTTTTTATGCCCTGTAGGCGATAGCGCGAGCATCGCAAAAAAGCTTGAAATTCTAATGAGCGACGAAAAGCTGCGCGAGCGACTCGTGCAAAATGCCTCTAAGCGCGAGGAGAGCTTTAAAATTGAAACGATCGGGCGACGCTGGCTTGATTTCATAGACGCTACGATACACAGGGAGGAATAATGAGCGAAAATCCCCTAATCTCGGTCATCATCCCCGTTTATAATGTCAAAGAATTTCTGCACGCTTGCGTGGAGTGCATTACGGCGCAGACCTATACGAACTTAGAAATTTTGCTCGTAGATGATGGCTCAAATGATGGTAGCGAGGCGATTTGCGACGAATACGCCGCGCGTGATCCCCGTGTGCGCGTGCTGCATAAACCAAACGGCGGGCAGGCTAGTGCACGAAACGCTGCTTTGGATGTCGCTTGCGGGGAGTTTATCAGTTTCGTAGACAGCGATGATTTGATAAGCCTTGATTTGATTGAGACGCTTTTTCGCCTGACGCAGAAATTTTGCACCAAAATCGCTATGTGTGGCTACACAGCATTTAGCGACGAGAGCGAAATAAATAATTTCAAGGCGGCTTTAAATTCTAAAGAAAATCAAAATTTTAAAGAGATTAATAATCCGGAAAAGATCGTAAATTCGAATGCTAACGCAGGCGAATACAAAATATCGCCGCAAGAGCTTTTTAGACGCAGCTGCACGCAGGATCCGTATTTTAGCACCGCGGTTTGGCGCGCGCTGTTTGCTCGCGAAATTTTCACTGCTTTGCGCTTTCCTACGGGGCAGATCTATGAGGATGTGGCGATATTTTTTGATATTTTTAACGCTTCTATTACGGCGTGCACGGATGAAATTTTATATTTTTACCGCGTAAGGGCGGGCTCGACCGTAAACTCATTTGCGCGCAGGCATCTTGCGGTCATCGCTGCGGTGCGCCGCTATACTGAGGCGATCGCTGTGAATTATCCAAGCTTGGCGCGTGAGGCTAATTTTACTCGCTGCGAGTCCGCGCTGAATACGGCGTTTTTAATTATCAAATCGAGCTTTGATCTTGCAGGCTTGGATGGAGATGCAACTTCTCCTTCCGAGGCTAATACGTGCAGCTTGGCAAACGAAGCAGATTTGCATGGTGCTGATAGTTTATCTTGCGCATGCGGTAAAAATTTTGCAGTTAAAAATTCCTCCGAGCAAAATTATATGCGAAATTCTGAGCAGAATTCCGCGTCGCAAAGAAAGACCGCAGATCCCCGCTCGCCTTTAAACGCCGCAGAAGCTGCGCAGCAGATCCGCTCACTGCACGCTTTGGTGTGCGAGCGGCTGGATTTTGGATTTTTCGCGGCGCATGCAAGCCGCACGCAGACGCTGATGATGGTCTTATTTTACGCTAGCCCCGCGCTTTTGCGGCTATTTTATAAAATTTATCGGAAGTTAAAATGAAAATTTTATTCGTCATCGCAGCTCTTAGAAACGGCGGCGCCGAGCGCGTGCTTCAGGTTTTGGCGAACCATTTTGCGCGCGCAAACGACGTTACGATCGCGATTTTGGAAAATGACGAGGGTAGGTATAAATTTAGCGAAAAGATAAAATTTTTGCATCTGGACGTTTATAAAAACGGCGGCAGGTTCGATAAATACAGAATTTTGCGCGAGTGTTTCAAGCGCGAGCGCCCAAGCGTCATCATCAGCTTTATGGACTGGACGAACGTAGCGTGCGTGATCGCAAGCTTTGGGCTAGATATCCCGCTCATCGCGACCGAGCATAACGCGCACGATTATCTGCGAAGCGGGCTTTTTAGCCGCGTGCGCGATCTGTGCTATAAAAAAGCGGACGCGCTTACGGTGCTTACGCGTTCGGACTTTGAGTACTATTCGCGATTTGTCAAAAACTGCTTCGTCGTGCATAACCCCTTTTTCGGCGATATTTGCGATACCAAGGGCGTTAAGCGAAACGTGATCTTAAGCGTCGGCAGGCTCGAGCCCGTAAAGGGGTATGAAATTTACTTTGACGCGCTAAGCAGGATCGATAAAAGCCTGCTTGCGAAGTGGGAAATTTTAATCGCGGGCGACGGCTCGCTGCGCGAAAGCTTGCGCGAGCTGGCAGCACAGCTTGGGCTTGAAGTGCGATTTTTAGGGCATAAGCAGGACGTGAGCGAACTGTATAAAGAAGCCAAAATTTTTGTGCTCAGTTCGCTTAATGAAGGGCTTTCGAACGTGCTGATCGAGTCTGCGTTTTACGGCTGCGCACGGCTTAGCAGCGATACAGCGGGTGCAAAAGAGCTCATAAAGGACGGCTTTAGCGGCGTTTTGTTTAAATGCGGCGATACGTGCGAGCTTGCGAGCAAGCTTGAAAATTTGATGCGCGATGAGGCGCTGCAAAAGCGGCTCGTGCAAAATGCAAATGAAAATTTAGACGATTTTTCGCAGGAGCGCATAGTCGAGCTCTGGCAGGGCTTGATCGATCGGTTTGCGCGCAAATAGTAGTGCCGTTTATTACGTCGCCGCGGCGCGCAGGGATTAAATTTAAACTTCAGTGTGCTATAAGATAGGCTCTTGCGCCTGAGCGTATCGGCGTGGCTAAATTTACAAAGCCGCGTTGCGTGATGAAATTTAGCCGCTTAGAACAGCGCAAAATACGCTAAATTTAAACGGAGTGTGCGGCGTATGTTCGCGTAAAAAGGCGCGAGCAAAGTTTAAATTTATGGCGCGGCAGAAATTTAAAAGGTAAAGGGATGAAGAAATTAAGCGTTTTTATATATTCTATGGGAGGCGGCGGCGCCGAGCGCGTCGTAAGTAACCTATTAGGCGAGCTTACGGCGCGCTACGAAGTGCATCTGGTGCTGATGAACGAGAGGATTTTTTATGAAATTCCAAGCGGCGTGCAGATCCATTTCATCGAAAAATCAGCCCCCTTTGAAAATGGGCTGCTGAAGCTTGCAAAGCTTCCGTTTTTGGCGCTGCGATACAAAAAGCTATGCGAGAGGCTGGGTATCGACATCCACTTCGTTTGGATGAACCGTCCTTGTTACGTTGCGGCGCTGGCGCGAGTTTACGGACTGCGCGGAGCGATGATTTTTAACGAATGTTCGACGCCGTCGGTGCTGTATAAAGAGCCGAGCTTTAAATCCAAAATTTCAAAGCTTCTGCTTCGCAAGCTCTATCCGAAGGCCGATTTTATCTTTCCGAATTCGCTTGGAAATTTGCGCGATCTGGCGGATAATTTCGGGATTGACGAGTGCAAAATGAGCGTGCTATACAACGCGATCGATCTAGATGAGATCGGCCGCAAAGCTAGCGAGCCTATCGCGCAGCAGAGGCCCTTTTTCCTAAGCGTCGGCAGGCTCGATGCGGGTAAAAACCACGCGCTTTTGATCCGCGCGTATGCGAATTTAAAAAATAACGACAAAGACCTGCTGATCTTGGGCGACGGCGTGCTGCGAGCCGAGCTTGAGGCTCTGATAGAGGAGCTCGGCTTGGGCAGCCGCGTGAAGCTTTTGGGCTTTGACGCAAATCCGTATAAATATATGGCTAGATGCTATGCGTTTGTCTTCGTAAGCCTTTTTGAGGGCTTTTCAAACGCGCTTATCGAAGCGCTTGCGTGCGGCAAGCTCGTGATTTCAAGCGATCATCAAAGCGGCGCGCGCGAGCTTATGGGGCAGAGCGAATGGGGCGTGCTGGTGGGCGTAAACGATCTAGAAAGCACTCAAGCGGCGATGCAAAAAGCGCTGGATGATGAAAATTATGTAAAATTTTATGAGAAAAAGGCTAAAATTAAAGCCTCGTTTTTCGATAAAAAACGGATAGCAAGCGAGCTGATCGCAAAAATAGAACAAATCGACGAAGGAAAATAGGCGTGGGTGAAGAAAAAAAGGCTTTTAGCGTTAGAGAGATCGACGAAGGATTGGACGATCAAAAAGGCGCGCAATCAATGGGTGCCGACAAAGCTGCCCTAAGCGAAAATTTTGCTAGTGAGGGAAATTTTGATGCAGAGTATTCCGCAGGCGGCGGAGAGAATTTTAATGGCGAAAATGCCGAGATTGAGGGTAGCGAGGATACCGCGCCTCAGAGCGATAAAAATTCTGCGCTTGATGCAAAAAATTCCGCGAGCAAAAATTCCGCGCACGCCGGCGTTAAAAATTTAAGCGACGATCAAGTGCGCGCTGTTTCTGCAAAAATGCGAGCACAAAAAAAATCCAAAAAGGCTAAAAAATCAAGTGGACGAAATTCTACCTCGGTAAATTCTGAAAATTCCGCAGGCGCAAATTCTACAAACTCAAATTTGAAAGGCACTGCGAATTCCACGAGCAAAAATTCTACAAATAAAAATTCCGCTGGCGTTGCGAACTCTACAAATAAAAATTCCGCAAAAGCCGCTAATTTGGCTAAATTTAAAAATGCGAATTCCGTAAGTGCTTTAAATTCTACAAACGGCATAAATTCTGATAATTCTAAAAACTCCACAGCGGAAAATTCCCAAAATTCTAAAAATCAGTCAGCTGGCGTGCTCCCTGCCAGGCGCAGAATTTTTGGCTTTATAAAAAATTATGAGTTCTCCAAGCATATTTTGCTGATGATTTTGTTCGCATTTGCCTTTAGCGTGGCGTTTCGTATGTGGTGGGTGCATTGGGCGAGCGGCTTTCCGAATTACTTTTTTTGGAACGACGAGCTGATGATAAACACCAACGACGGCTACGCCTTTGCAGAGGGCGCGCGCGACCGACTCGCCGGCTTTCATCAGCCCAACGATCTTAGCTACTTTAGTGCACCGCTTTCGATCGTGACGGCGTTTTTGGCTGAAATTTTGCCCTTTAAAATCGAGACGATATTCGTTTATCTGCCGGCTTTGTTTAGCTCGCTCATCGTAGTGCCGATCTTGCTGATCTCAAGCGAGTTTCGCTGCATGCGCGCGGGCTTCATCGGCGCGCTTGTCGCGAGCGTGGCGAATAGCTACTACAACCGCACTATGGCGGGGTATTACGACACCGATATGCTAAATATCGTGCTTGCGATGTGTATTTTGTGGGCACTCATCCGTATTTGCACGCGCGGCTCGCGCAGCACGCTGTTTTGGCTGGGTGCGTTTACGATATTTTATATGTGGTGGTATCCCTCCAGCTTCTCGCTAAATTCCATGATGCTCGCCGTATTTTTCGCCTACACGCTGATTTTTAAGCGAAAAAGTGCGATAAATTACGAAGCGATGATCATCTTTTTGATTGCGCTTTGCTCCACGCCTTTGGTAGCTAAAATTTTAATCTCGCTTGCGTTATTTTGGCTCTTTGCGTTTAGAGGAAAGCTATTAAATTTTAAAATTTTAGCGATTATCGGCGCGCTTGCCGTAGTCTTTTTCGTCGCAAACGGAGGTCTTAGTCCGATAATCTTTCAGGCGAAATTTTATATCTTCCGTTCCTTTGCGGACAACGCCGATACGGCATTTCATTTTTTCAACGTCAATCAAACAATCCAAGAATCGGGCATCGTGCCAACTAATATCTTTATGGAGCGCATCAGCTCGCACGTCGCGGTTTTCGTGATCGCGACGATCGGATATTTAGTGCTTTGCTTTAGACATAAGGAATTTTTGCTCTCGATCCCACTTCTGCTTTTGGGCTTTGCAGCGAACAAAGCGGGCCTTAGATTTACAATCTACGCCGTGGGCGTGATGGGGCTAAGTTTCGGATATATTTTGTATTTTTGCGTAAAGCGCTTGGATCTGCCAAAGATCGCAGGGCGCGCGATACTGCTTATTTTGACGGCACTTGCGATCTATCCTGCATGGCAGCACATCGTCTCGTACAAGGTCGATACGGTCTTTTATCAAAGCGAGGTGCGGGTGCTAGATGAGCTCAAAGATAAAGCGCAGCGCGAGGATTACGCGCTTTCGTGGTGGGACTACGGTTACGGCATACGCTATTACAGCGACGTAAAGACCCTCATCGACGGTGGCAAACACCTCGGCAACGATAATTTTCCCGTTAGCTTCGCGCTTTTTAGAGATCAGATGAGTTCCGCAAATATGGCGCGCCTGGATGTCGAATACACCGAGCGCGGATATAGCGAAAAAATTCCAAACAAGCTAAAGCAAATTTTAAAAGACTACAACGCGACTGATGTAAATGATTTTATCTTAAGCTTGGGACTGGCTGATTTTAAGCCGCCGAAGCCTACGCGCGATATCTACTACATCCTGCCCGATCGCATGATGAATATCTTCCCCGTCGTTACGCAGTTTTCAAACATCGACATCACTGACGGCAAGCAGCTAGGCGAGCTGTTTTTCATAACGAGCGATAGGTTCGTTCAAGATCAAAGCGGCGTGCATATGGACAACGGCTTTTCGATCTCTCCGAATTTGCTTAGTTTAGAATTTAGCGGCAGAAAATTCGCGATCAATACCTTTTATGAAACGAGCTACGACGCGAGCGGCAAGCTGGCGGTCAAGGAGCTTAACATGGACAGCAGCGCGCAATTTTACGTGGTTTTCATGCGCGATTACGGGCGATTTTTGCTGCTAGATAAGACGATGCTAAACTCAAGCTACATTCAGCTTTTTGTATTTGAAAGATATAGACCCGAGCTATTCGAGCCTGTGATCTTAAGCCCTGCTGTGAAAGTTTATAAATTAAAGCGCTAGATAAATTTTGCCGCAAGCTAAGGAGAAATTTATGGAATTTAATCTCGCAACGCCAAAAAAGGAATGCAACAGATGGCTCGCATAGGGTTTTTAAGCCATGCCGATATGAGCTTACATTTCTTTCGCCGCCCGATAATGCAGGCTTTAAAAGAGCACGGGCACGAGGTTTTCGCAATCGCTCCTCGTGGCGCTTATACGCAGGATTTAGCGCGCGATTTTAATGCCGTAACCTACGATCTTGATCGAGCGAGCTTAAATCCGCTTACCGTATTTAGCAACACCAAAGCCCTTGCGCGCGAGCTAAAGAGGCTAAATTTGGACCTGCTGCAAACAGCTGCGCACAAATCAAACGTGTTTGGTACGCTGGCGGCTCGAGAGGCGGGTATAAAATATGTGATAAACTTAGTCGAGGGGCTGGGCAGCTTTTATATCGACGAAGATATTAAAACAAGGCTCGTGCGATCGGTTTTGGAGAAGCTTTATAAATTTTCATTTTCGCAGACGGATGCTTGCATATTTGTAAACGATGCCGATCCTGATTATATGCTATCTCGCGGGCTTATTGCGAAGCAAAAGGTCATAAGGATTAAAAGTGTAGGCGTAAATGCTGAAAGGTTCAACCCCCAAATCGTTAGTGCGGCGGATTTGGGCGAGGATTTGCACGGCAAAAAGATCGTACTGATGATAGCTCGCGCGATGTGGCATAAGGGCGTGAGAGAATTCTACGAAGCAGCAGAAATTTTAAAAGATCGATCGGATGCAAAATTTGTCTTTGTGGGCGAGGGCTTTGCGGGCAATAAAAGCACTGCTGATCCTGCGTTTTTGCAAAGCGGTGCGGTGCATTATCTAGGTGCTAGAAACGATGTGCCTGAGCTTTTGAAGGCTAGTTACTTGCTGGCACTTCCTAGCTACAAGGAGGGCTTTCCGCGCACAGTTTTAGAGGCGATGAGCATGGCGCGAGCCTGCGTGGTAAGCGATTGCAGCGGCTGCGTAGAAGCCGTGCAAGATGGTGTCAACGGCTTAATTTGCCGCACTCGCGACGCAGAGGATCTTGCGCGAAAGATCAAAATTTTGCTAGATGATGAGCCGCTTTGCGAGAGGCTGGGACGAAACGGGCGCGAGATGGTGCTTGCAAATTACGACGAAAAGATCGTCACGGAAAAATATTTAGAGGTTTATAGGAAATTTATCGATGTATAGGTGTTTTTTAAAGCGCGCGCTAGATTTTACGGCGGCTTTGGTTTTGATCATTTTGGTTTCGCCCGTGATGGCGCTTACGTGGTTTTTGATCCGCAAACACATTAGCAAAAGCACGATTTTTACGCAATCTCGCCCTGGGTTTGATGAGCAAATTTTTAAAATTTACAAATTTAAAACGATGAGCGACGAGTGCGGCGCGGACGGCGAATTGCTGCCCGACGAAGAGCGGCTTAATGAATACGGCAAAAAAATTCGCGCGCTAAGCCTGGATGAGCTGCCGCAGCTTTTTAACGTGCTAAAGGGCGATATGAGCTTCATCGGACCACGTCCGCTACTGATTGAGTACCTGCCGCTTTATTCGCCGCCGCAGCGCCTTAGGCACAGCGTGCGCCCGGGCATCACGGGGCTTGCGCAGGTAAACGGACGCAACGCGATCAGCTGGGAGAAAAAATTTGAGTTCGATACGTATTACGCGCAAAATTTAAGCTTCGCGCTCGATCTTAAAATCGCGCTTTTAACGATTAAAAAAGTGCTTGCGAAAGAGGGCGTAAATAAAGAGGGCATGGCGACTACGGAGAAATTTAATGGGCACAACTAAAATTTACGTTTACGGCGCGAGCGGACACGGGTTGGTGGTCGCGGACGTCGCGCTAGTCGCGCGCGGAGCTAAATTTAGCGAGGTCGTTTTTTTAGACGACGCGGCAGGGCCAAAATTTAGCGAGGATCTGCCGAAGCACCCCGTAATAATCGCTATCGGCGATAACAAAACTCGCGCAAAGATCCAAGAGAAGGTGGTGCGTGCGGGTTTTGAGATAGCGACGCTGATTCATCAAAGCGCCATCGTTAGCCCAAGCGCCTCTATCGGCGAAGGCGCGGTCGTAATGCCCGGCGCCGTGATAAATGCGCGAGCTAAAATCGGTCGCGGCGCGATAATCAATTCAGGCGTCGTAATCGAGCATGAGTGCGAGATCGGCGAGTTCGCGCACATTAGCCCAAACGCGGCGCTTGCGGGCGGCGTGAAGGTGGGGGCGTTTTCGCACGTGGGCATCGGCGCCAGCGTCATTCAGAGGCTAAAGATCGGGCAGCGCTGCATCATTGGCGCGGGCGCTGCGGTAGTGCGCGACATACCTAGCGATTGCACGGCGGTAGGCGTACCCGCTCGCGTGATTAAAAAAAATAGCTGAATTTAAAATTTATAGCATTAAAAGTGATAAAATCCGAGCATTTAAATTTAATGCCGAAAGCTAAATTTAGCCTTGCGACGCGCGAGGTTAAATTTAAAGATCAAGGAAGGATAGAGATGGCAAGAGTATTTTTAAGCCCGCCGAATATGGGCGGCGATGAGCTTGAGTATATAAAAAAGGTATTTGAGAGTAACTATATCGCGCCTTTAGGCGAATATGTAAATCGCTTTGAGGATGCGGTGAAATCATATACGCACGCACGCGGCGCGCTAGCGTTAAACGCAGGCACGGCGGCGCTTCATCTGGCGCTTCGCTGCAGCGGCGTAAAGGACGGCGACGTGGTGCTTGGCTCCACGTTTACCTTCATGGCGTCGCTAAATCCGATATTTTACGAGCGCTGCGTGCCGGTGCTGATAGACAGCGACGAGAGTTGGAATTTAAGCCCGAAGCTGCTTAAAGAAGCGATCAAAAAATCGCCGAAAAAGCCAAAGGTGCTCGTCGTTACGCATCTTTACGGACAGGCTGCGAAGATGGACGAGATATGCGAAATTTGCGCGAACGAAGGCATTGATGTTATCGAGGATGCCGCAGAGGCGCTGGGTGGATTTTATAAGGGTAAAGCACTTGGCGGTATCGGAAAATGCGGCGCACTAAGCTTTAATGGCAATAAAATCATCACCACTTCTGGCGGCGGAATGCTGATCTCAAACGATGAGGAGCTAGTGGCTAAGGCTAGATTTTTAAGCACCCAGGCGCGCGAGCCGCTGCTTCACTACGAACACAAGGACTACGGCTACAACTACCGCTTAAGCAACGTCTTAGGCGCTATCGGCGTAGGTCAGATGGAGGTTTTGCCGCAGCGCGTAAAGAGAAAACGCGAAATTTTTAAAATTTACGAGGATCTGTTTAGAGGCGCCGACGTGGAGTTTATGCCGGAAGTCGATGGTAGCGAGGGCAATAGATGGCTTACGACTTTATTATTTAAACAAAAAGGCGCTCATCTAAAGGTTATCGATGCGCTAAATAAAGCCGACATCGAATCTCGTCCGCTTTGGAAACCGATGCATCTGCAAAGTATCTTCGCAGGCGCGCTTAGCGTAGTTGACGGCACGAGCGAGGATATGTTTGAGCGCGGAATTTGCCTGCCTAGCGGCACAGATATGAGCGACGAGACGATCGAGCGCGTCGTAAAAATCGTAAAAGAAAACATCTGATGCTGTTAAAACCCACTAAATTTAGCCGCTTTGCGTTTTTTTTGCTGGGAGATATTTTTATCTCGATCCTCTCCGTTTATATCGCGTTTTTGCTGCGATTTAGCGGAGATATACCGAACGAATTCTATAAAGGCGCGCTGCTTAGCGCCTCGAGCCTCACGGCGATTAAAATTTGCTACTTTTGGTTTTTGCGGATCTATTTAGTTCCGTGGAGATTTTTCGGGCTATACGAAGCGAGAAAGCTCTTCTACGCGCACGTGATGGCGGCGCTTACCTTTTTGATCCTGTTTTTTTTAGCGAGTAAAGTTTTTAACCCCTTCCCGCGCTCGGTCATCATTATCGATGCAGCGATCTCGTTTATTTTGATCAGCGGGGTTAGAATTTCAAAGCGGATGTTTCTAAGCGAGAAGAAAAACATCACGAATAACGAGCCTTGCATCGTCGTAGGCGCTACGAGCAAGACCTTTCACGTCCTAAAAGGGATGCGGCAAAAATATATCAATTACTATCCGGTGGGCGTCGTGGACGGGCGGCCTGAGCTAGTAGGGACCTATTGCGAAAACTACGTCGTCAGGGCTAAGAGCGAAATTCCGCAGATGATCAAAGATAGCGGCGCCAAAACCGCGATCATCGCGCTGGCGCTGTATCCTGACGAGCTAAAGGAGCTCTACGACGAGCTGTTTGCATACGGGCTAAAGGATATCAAGCTCTTTTCGCTTTTGGAGGATGAGAGCAAAAAGATCCGCGACGTATCGATCGAGGATCTGCTCGCTCGCAAGCCAAAAGACCTCGACACCAAGGCGATCGAAAATTTTATCAAAGACAAGATCGTGCTGGTAACGGGCGCGGGCGGCACGATAGGAAGCGAAATTTGCAAGCAGTGCTTGAAATTCGGCGCAAAGAGGCTCATTATGGTCGAACACAGCGAGTTTAATCTCTACTCGATCAACGAAGCGACGGGCGCAGATATGCGCAACGAGCTAAAGATGATAAATATCGTCTATCATCGCGAGCTGGAGGAGGTTTTTGCGGAATTTCATCCGGAAGTAGTCGTGCATGCAGCGGCGTATAAGCACGTGCCGCTGTGCGAGTTTAATCCGCATTTAGCGGTCAAAAACAATATCATCGGCACTAAAAACGTAATCGATCTGTCCAAAAAACATGGCGCGAAAAAGGTCGTTTTGATCTCGACCGATAAGGCGGTGCGACCGACGAACATTATGGGCACGACGAAGCGCATCTGCGAGCTTTACGCGCTAAATTCCAACGATGCGGCAAGCGATACGCAGATCGTCGCCGTCCGCTTCGGAAACGTGCTCGGCTCAAGCGGCAGCGTCATTCCTAAATTTAAACGCCAGATCGAAGCGAACGAGCCGCTTACCGTTACGCACCCCGAGATTACGAGATATTTTATGCTCGTTAGCGAGGCGTGTCAGCTCGTTCTTCAGGCAGCCTCCATCGCGCAGGGCGGCGAGCTTTTCGTGCTGGATATGGGCGAGCCCGTAAGGATCGCCGATCTTGCCAAGCGAATGTTGCAGCTTGCCGGCAAGGAGGAGCTGGGCATTAAATTTGTAGGTCTGCGCCCAGGCGAGAAGCTTTATGAGGAGCTTTTGATCGACGAAAACGACAAGAGCACGAAGTATCAATCCATCTTCGTAACCCACTCCGCAAAATACGACCTAGAGGAGCTAAGCTCGCAGATCGAGGAGCTTTCGGAGTGCGAGGACGCGCAGGTCGCGGATAAGCTAAAACGTATCGTGCCGGAGTTTTCGCACCGATTAAACGATATGAAGGGCACGGCTTGATCGGTATCGTGGATTACGGCGCGGGCAATATCCAAAGCGTGATGAACGCGCTTAGCTTTTGCGGCGCTAAATTTTGCCTAGCGCGCAGCCCCGAAGAGCTTTTGAGTTGCGATAAAGCCCTGCTTCCGGGCGTGGGCGCATTCGGCGAGGCGATGGAGAGGCTTCGCGCAAGCGGTATGGACGCCGCGATTAAAGAGTTCGTCGCGAGCGGCAGATATTTTTTAGGCATCTGCCTTGGGATGCAGCTTCTGTTCGAGCAAAGCGAGGAATTTGGCGCGCGCAGCGGGCTTGGAATTTTACCCGGTCGCGTCGTGAAATTTGACAAAACGAAATTTAATATTCAGGGGGTGAAATTTAATTCAGACGGGGCAGAGCCTAGCGAGCGCTGCGGACAAAATTCCACTTGCGCCGAAAGCCTAAAGATCCCGCACGTCGGCTGGAACAGCGCGCACTTTATCAAGCGCTCGCCGATAAATGCGGGCCTAGGCGAGTTTGAGTATCTGTATTTCGTGCACTCTTACCACGTCCTTTGCGCGCGCAAGATCACGCTTGCGAGCACGTTTTACGGCTATGAGTTTGCAAGCGCGATCTGGCGCGAAAACGTATTCGCCTTTCAGCCGCATCCCGAAAAAAGCCACGATGCGGGCATAAAAATCATTAAAAATTTTACGGAGCTGTGATGGAGATTTTCCCTGCGATTGATCTGAAACAAGGATGCGCCGTGCGCCTTAGCAAGGGCGAGATGCAAAGCGCAAAAATTTATTCCAAGGACCCCTGCGAGCTAGCCAAAAAATTTGAAGATCTCGGCGCTAAGTGGCTGCATCTGGTTGATCTCGACGGCGCGTTTGCGGGCGAGGCGGTAAATTTCAAAGCGATCGAGCGGATCGTAAAAAGCACTCGCTTGCGCGTCGAAGTGGGCGGTGGCATACGCGACGAAGCGCGCATAAAGGAGTATTTGAGCTTAGGCGTCGATAGATTTATCCTGGGCTCGGCAGCGCTAAAAAACCAGGATTTCGTAAGGGGGATGGCGAAGCTTTACCGCATCGTCGTGGGCATAGACGCAAAAGAGGGGCTAGTAGCGACTGAGGGCTGGGCGGAGCTAAGCTGCGTAAAAGCGACCGATCTGGCGCGATACTACGCGGACGCAGGCGTTTGCGCGATCATCTGCACCGACATATCGCGCGACGGGATGTTAAGCGGCGTGAACGTAGAATTTAGCCGCTCTATCGCGAAAGCTAGCGGCATCGATACTATCGCAAGCGGCGGCGTGAAAGATATGAACGACATAATCGCGGTTAAAAACGCAGAGCTAATAGCGGGCGTCATCGTCGGCAAGGCGTATTACGAGGGCACGCTTGATCTTAAAAAGGCATTTGAAGCTCTATAAAAACGCCCCAGCGTAAGCAAAGTTTGAACTAAATTTTAGTAATATGCAGATTTTAAAATTTAAAGGCGATGTGAGGCGATGAAAGATTTTTTTTATGAGATGATCGTAAAAAGCGCGAATGCGAGCGAGCTTTTCAAGAGCTTCGCGTTTGAGCTCGGCGTTACCTGCGTCGAAGAACGCGGCGAGCGCTTCATAATCCGCGATGAAGAGGATCTGCAAAATTTAAAATTTGCGTTTGAGGAGTTTAAAAAGGGGCTCGCGCGATCTCTTAATTTAGACGCCGATCTGCAGATCGAAATTTCAAAAAAGCAAAACAAAGACTGGCTCGACGAATATAAAAAAGGGGTCGCGCCCGTGGCAGTCGGTAAATTTTACGTCCGTCCGAGCTGGTGCGAAAGATCGCAAGATCCCGCGCTAATTGATCTGCTGATCGATCCCGCTCTAGCGTTCGGCTCAGGTCATCACGAAAGTACCAATATGTGTCTGGCGCTGCTTAGCGAGCTTGCTCGCGCGGGCATGAGCGCGCTTGACGTGGGCTGCGGCAGCGGAATTTTAAGTATCGCGATGAAAAAACTGGGCGCAAAGGTAAGCGCTTGCGATACAGACGAGCAGGCGGTGGCAGCTACGCAGCAAAACGCCGAGAAAAACGGCGTGCGCATCGATCAAATTTGGCTCGGCAGCGTTTCAAGCTTGGGCGAGCAAGCGTCTAGTTTAAGCGAGCGCGCGCTCTGCAAAGACGCGCAGTTTGATCTCATCGTTGCAAATATAATCGCCGACGTAATTTTGGTCCTAAGCGCGGATCTGAAAAAAGCGCTAAAACCTGGCGGCAAGCTCGTCCTGTCGGGAATTTTAGAAAAATATAAAGATAGGATAGAGCAAGCCTTTTCGGATTTAAATTTCGTGCAGATGAAAAAGCAAAACGAATGGCTCAGCTTTGTATATGAAAGGAAGATATGAACAATAACCAAAACAATCAACCCCCTCAAAACGGCGGTGGAAATAATTTTTTCAATAAAAATCCGATCGGCGTTTTTATTATTTTCGCGCTTATTTTGATAGTCGTGTTTAAGGCGATATCGCCAAACGGCGGTTTTAATAGCGACGGTATGCTGGGCTCTGTCTCGGGCGAGACTAAAAACGTAAGCTACTCGGAGCTAAAATCGCAGATCAAAAACTCCCAAGTAAGCATGGTCTCCATCGGAAGCTCCACGATCAAAGCTCAAGTCGGCAACGTAATCTACACCGCTAAGCGCGTGGATGATCCCGAGCTAGTTCAAATTTTAGAATCGCGTAAAATTCCATACGGCGCGTATAACGAGAGTAATTTTTTGACCGATCTGCTCTTTAGCTGGGTCTTGCCGCTCGTGATTTTCTTTGGAATTTGGATGTTTTTAGCCAACCGCATGCAGCGTAATATGGGCGGCGGCGTGCTCGGCATCGGAAGCTCCAAAAACCTGGTAAGCGCCGAAAAGCCGAAGGTTAAATTTAGCGATGTAGCGGGTGTCGAAGAGGCGAAAGAGGAGGTTAAGGAGATCGTAGATTTCTTAAAAAACCCCGAGCGATACATCAGTCTCGGGGCTAAAATTCCAAAAGGCGTGCTTTTAGTGGGTCCTCCAGGCACGGGTAAGACGCTGCTAGCCAAAGCAGTCGCGGGCGAAGCGGACGTGCCGTTTTTTTCGGTATCGGGTTCGAGCTTCATCGAGATGTTCGTAGGCGTGGGCGCTAGCAGGGTGAGGGATCTATTCGATAACGCTAAAAAGCAGGCTCCGGCGATCGTTTTTATCGACGAAATCGACGCGATCGGCAAAAGCAGAACCGCGGGCGGCATCGGCGGCGGTAACGACGAGCGCGAACAGACGCTAAATCAGCTGCTTGCCGAGATGGACGGCTTCGGCTCGGAATCAAGCCCGGTGATCGTCCTTGCGGCTACTAACCGTCCTGAGACGCTCGACGCAGCGCTTCTGCGCCCGGGCAGATTCGATAGGCAGGTTCTAGTCGATAGACCTGATTTCGACGGCAGAATGGCGATTTTAAAAGTGCATATGCGCGATGTTAAATTTGCTCGCGATATCGATATCGAAGAGATCGCGCGCCTTACCGTGGGCTTTGCGGGAGCCGATCTTGCAAATATTATCAACGAAGCCGCGCTTTTAGCGGGTCGCGAGGCAAAGGCGGAGGTCGAGCAAAAAGACCTGCTCGAAGCGATCGAGCGCGTCGGCATCGGACTAGCTAAAAAATCGCGCCGCGTAAGCCCGATCGAAAAGCGGATCGTCGCCTACCACGAAAGCGGTCATGCGCTCATCGCCGAGCTTACCAAAGGCGCGATGCCGGTATCTAAAGTAACTATCGTGCCGCGCGGATTGAGCGCTGCGGGATATACGCTCAATTCTCCGTTTGAAAATAGATATCTGCATCAGCGCCATGAAATTTTTGCCGAGATCGATACGTTTTTGGCGGGGCGCGCGGCGGAGGATGTGTTTTTGGGCGAGATCACCGACGGAGCAGGTAATGATTTGCAGCGCGCTACCGATATGCTTAAATTTATGGCTACTCAGGTCGGAATGACCGATGCGCTCGGGCTTGCGGTGCTAGAAAAGCAGCAGTATTCCTTCCTAAACGGCGGACAGAGCATCAAGGATTACAGCGAGGTAACGGCGGTTAAGATCGACGAATATGTCCGCAAGACGCTGGATGAGCGCTACGCGGCGGTAAAAGAGACGCTAAGGACCTACGCTCCGGCGATCGAGGAGATGGTAAAGGCGCTGTATGAGAAGGAGACGGTCTCTGGCGAGCAGATTGTGGAGATCATCTCAAAATTTGAAAAAGATAACAGCATGCCTACCCGTCTGGTGCGAAATTTAGGCGCTAACGATGATATCGAAAGCGCAAAGAGCGAGGCTTAAATTTAAAGCTTCGCGCGCGGTAAGAACTTAGGGCTAAATTTTAAGAAGGTCGCGCTAAGGCGTTTTATGCGCGATCCGCGGCACCGAATGAAAAGCGGTGTAAAAATAAAATTTAAAGAGTAAGAGATGGAAGAGGAAAAGGGAAAATTAATCTACATATTGCCGAATTTTTTCACGGCGGCAAGTGCATTTTTAGCGGTCATCAGCATAATTTCTACGATCAAAGGCAACTTCAGCGCCGCGATCTTTTATATCATTTTATCCTTGATCTGCGACGGACTCGACGGCCGCGTAGCGAGGCTAACGCATGCGACATCGAAATTCGGCGTGGAGTTCGATAGCCTTGCGGATATCGTAGCTTTCGGCGTAGCGCCGGCGCTGCTATTTTACTGCGCGGTCGGGCACGATTACGGTAAGGTTGGCTCCCTCGTAGCCGCGCTTTACGTGGTTTTCGGCGCGATCAGGCTGGCGCGATTTAACGTCACTACGGGCACCTACGAGCCTAGTGTTTTTATCGGGCTGCCGATTCCGACAGCTGCGATTACGATGGCGTTTTGGATCGGAATTTATCTAAAATATGAGCTCTCCAAAGGATTTGGCGTATTTTTGATCATCGCAATGGCGGCGCTGTCGTTTTTGATGGTAAGCAACATCCGCTTTCCGAGCTTTAAAAAGATCAGCCTAAAGCGCCCCAACGCGATTAAAATTTTAGTGCTTCTAATCGTCGTATTTTTCTCGCTTCTATATCTTTTCAAGCTGGAATTCCCGGCGGTGCTCACTTTGGTTTATATCGTTTACGGTTTGGTTCGCGGAGCTTTAAATTTAAGCGCGGCTAAATTTCATAAAAAAGACAAACCCGAGGAAACGGCGAAATAATCTCAGATATGTTTATCGCCGCGATTGTTTTAAGCTTGCACGGCTATAATTTTGCCAAATTTTAACCATTTGAAAGGATTTGTAATGGACAAAAATAAAATCATAATCTTCGATACTACGCTTCGTGACGGCGAGCAAAGCCCTGGAGCGTCGATGAATACGGATGAGAAGATCCATCTTGCGTTGCAGCTTGAAAAGCTGGGCGTAGATGTTATCGAGGCGGGTTTTGCAGCGGCGAGCCCCGGGGACTTTGACGCGATAGAAAAGATCGCGGGCGCCGTTAGCAAGGCTCGCGTCTGTTCGCTTGCGCGCGCTTTAGAAAAAGATATCAAAGCCGCCGGCGAAGCGATAAAGGGCGCGAAGCTCGGGCGCATCCACACCTTCATCGCCACAAGCCCCATCCATATGGAATTTAAACTCAAAATGCAGCCGCAAGAGGTCATAAAGCGCGCCGTAGAGGCCGTGCAATACGCAAAAAGTCTATGCGATGACGTGGAGTTTAGCTGTGAGGATGCGGGCAGAAGCGATATTGGCTTTTTAAAAGAGATCTGCGACGCCGCGATAGACGCCGGAGCCTCCACCATAAATATTCCCGATACGGTGGGCTATCTCTATCCGGATGAGATCACCGCCCGAATAGGCGAACTCGTTAAGCTTATCGGCGAGCGCGCCATAGTTTCGGTACACAACCACAATGATTTGGGAATGGCTACCGTAAATTCCTTAGCCGCTATTTTGGCGGGAGCCAGACAGGTCGAATGCACGATAAACGGCATCGGAGAGCGCGCGGGCAACGCAGCGCTAGAGGAGATCGTAATGGCGATCAAGACGCGCACAGATAAATTTGCGCCGCTTTATACCGATATAAATTTGAAAGAAATTTACCCATCCAGCCGCCTAGTCGCGAGTATCACGGGTATCGAGCCGCAGCCTAATAAAGCGATCGTGGGCAAAAACGCCTTCGCGCATGAAAGCGGCATCCACCAAGACGGCGTGCTAAAACACAAAGAAACCTACGAGATCATGCATGCTGAGGATATCGGGCTTGATAAAAACTCGCTCGTGCTGGGCAAGCACAGCGGCCGCCATGCCTTCAAAGACAAGCTGGTATCTTTGGGCTATGAGCTTAGTAACGAGCAGATTGAGATCGCGTTTAATAAATTTAAAGCGCTCGCAGATAGCAAAAAGGACGTTTTCGACGAAGATATTAGAGAGCTCGTAAACGATGAGTTTGTGGGGGCTGAGAAGACCTACGAAGTGCTGGTTTTAAGCTCCAATAGCTGTAACAAGGGACACGCTAGCACTGCGCTTACGCTAAGATATAAGGATGAAATTTTAAGCGATAGTGCGCTTGGAAACGGCGGCGTGGATGCGATATTTAAGGCGATAGACCGCATTAGCGGCATCAGCGGTAGCCTGAAAGAATACCAAGTAAAAGCGGTCTCGCAGGGCAAAGACGCACTGGCAAAAGTAACTGTCAAGGTGGAATTTGCGGGCGAGGGCGCCATCATCGGCAGAGGGCTTGACGTAGATACGATGCTGGCGTCTGCGAAGGCCTACGTTGCAGCGCTAAATACGTATTTGGACGCTAAGCGCTAAGATGTCGGCGTGCACGGCGGGGTTTATTAAATTTAACGCAAATTCTGCCAGATTAAACAAATCAAAAGCAAAATTTTAATAATATTTTGCACTTAAAACGATGGAGTAGGGGTATTGATCCGAAACTCGTTTTAAAATTTATTTATGGAGACTTTTATGAAAAAAGTTCTTGTGTTGTTATTTGCGCTTTGCGGCGCGGCTTTTGCTAGCGAGCAGCTAAGTGCTTACACTCAGATCGTTTCTTATTCTGCGATCACAGTCGGTATCGTTTTAGGCTTGGCTGCCTTCGGTGGCGCTATGGGTATGGGAAATGCCGCTAATGCGACAATTACCGGTATTGCTAGAAACCCGAGTGTAGCTAGTAAGCTATCGACTACGATGTATATTTCGCTTGCGATGATCGAAGCGCAGGTTATCTACGCGCTGGTTATTGCTTTCATCTTGCTTTTTGCAAACCCTTTCGTAACAGAAGGTCTTGCGGCTGCCGCAAAATAATCCTAAGCCCGAGAAATCGGGCTTTAAACTTATATAATTCAAGGCTTAAGATCAAGCCTTAAAAATTTATGCGACCGTGGTGGAATTGGTAGACACGCTATCTTGAGGGGGTAGTGCCGCAAGGTGTACGAGTTCAAATCTCGTCGGTCGCACCATCTATCAAAATTTTCCCTATTTTTTAGTTTTTTAAATTTTCAGATAATTTTTTAAGTCCTATTTTTGAGAATTTTAAAATTAATCTTAAAAAATTTTTAATACTTAGAACTGCCGATTGACACATATATTTTAAGAAAAACTACTATATATTAAAAAATTATATAGTAGCTTTTTCTGTGCTCCTGCCTTGTTAATCCTTTGAGGAAATTCTATAATCTGCCTAAAATTACTATACAAAGGAAGAAAGATGACGGAAGTTTTTACCAAAATCAAGGATAATCCAATTTTCAAATCAGATCCAGATAAAGTAGTTAGGAATTTTATCTTGCCGCAGTATAAGCGCACTATGGTCGAAGTCTTAGATGATTTTATAGCCGTTAAATTTTATAGCTCGCTAGCCAGAGACGGAACGGTTAAAATGCATAGGCACTATCACTATACGCAAGGCGGCAAGTTAATCAAGGTCCTAGGCAATGCCGATGAAATAACATTTGAAGGGGCTAGAATATTGTTAATATTCATAATTTGTGCTACCAGTAAATACATGCTCTATGCTGCTCCTAGCGTATAGTTTGGGTTGCTATGGTACATAAACATATAAGTTTTTGCTTCATTGCCGTTTATGGCAGGTATGGTTACTTTTACAAATTCACCTTCTTTTAACTCTCTACTAAGCGAGATTGTAAAATTCATCTTTCCTGCTTTTTCTACCGCATTTGCATTTGAAACATTTACTGCTATCTCATCTGCTTTGTGTAGGGTTATGTCAAGACACTCTTGGTATGGATTAAAGTCTTCTATAATAAGGCTATCATTTACTATAAGCTTATTATCAATTAGTTCATATTTTATATTGTCTTTTGTTTTATATATGTTTGAGCCTTTTTCTATTTGAGTGCCGTCAGTTAGTTTGCGACCATGAAAATATACCTGACCTTTTCCATCCTCATCTCTTATAGTGTCTTTGCCGTCGGTAAAGTATGTATCATAGCCGGCTCCCCTAAGAAGCAAATCGTTTCCGCTTCTGCCTTGAAGCAAGTCATCTCCACTACTGCCGAAGAGGACGTCGGATTTTCTGTCGCCAAAGAGTGAGAATTTAGCTCCTGTGTCAATCAAAGGTCTGGCATATACTTCGCCGTTTGGCATTGTTACTTGTAAAACGCTGTTATCTGTGATTTCAAT
Organism: uncultured Campylobacter sp.; assembly: GCF_937921625.1. Taxonomy (GTDB): domain Bacteria; phylum Campylobacterota; class Campylobacteria; order Campylobacterales; family Campylobacteraceae; genus Campylobacter_B. The sequence goes on from NZ_CAKZTI010000018.1 coordinate 30,676, forward strand.
TTTTCTACCGTCTCTTGAACCAGTTAATTTATCATAAAGATTTTTTAGATGATTGCTTATATCAAACAATCCTGTGTCAAATGTAGCTTTGTCTATTATGTTAGCTATGTCGATTGCTATTAAAATAGGGTTTGAACCTTTTAAAATTTTTGGCAAAATTAACAGACCAAAATCGGCAACGGCACCAGCAACCATTCTGCCATAATTTCCTTTTGAATATTCATCTGCCATATTTATAACACCACCAGTTGCACCTAATCCTCTCGCCCATTTTTCTGCCGTATATTTCTTGTTAAAAAATTCTTCCACATTAGAAACTTCACCATTTGCTTTGGCTTTCATATATTTTTGTAACAAATCCTTTGTGCCAGTCTCGTATGGCAAAGTATAGATATTGTTGGCGAGTTCGCCACCTTTTGCGGCACCTTTTAAAAATTCAAATAATTTTTCAAAATCTTTTGTACTTTCAAAGATTTCTTTTTCTGCTTTGTCAAGCTCGAACTTAGCTGTCGCTTCTTTGCTGTATGAACTCATAGTTCTCTCCTCTTAAAAAATGTTATTAAAGTATGTTGTAACTTTTAGGCAAATCGTCAATATTTATATTTTTTTGTAAAAAATATTTTTTGACTTCTTTATAAATTTCATCGTTATACAAATAGACTAAATAATACCTAGCCGATAATAATGCACCATACATGGGCACGGTGCTGTGTGGTTTATCAACCTGTATAAATGGAAATATTTTAAAATTTTTCAAGCTTTTACTTGCAAATATATAAAAAAGAAATTTTAGTATCAAATTTGCAAGATAAAATGAAATCAAAAAATACATTGTTTCCAAAATTCCAGCCGATAAAAATGTTAAACTTATCACTAGAGCCATAAATAAATTAAACAATATATCAAATTTGGATTTTTTCATCGTGCATTCAGTAAAAAAGGTCTAGCTAATTCGTCCTCTAATATTTTACATTGTCTTTTTAATTTTCCATAATCATAAAATTCTATATAGCGATTTGTGAATTTTATTTTATGATTTTTAAATTTGAATTTTTGAAAAATTGCGACTATGATAATATAACTCATAGGTATCAAACTTAACCAAAGCAACTCTCGCGGCACTTCTCTCCAACGCAGTTCATTTAGTACACCGGCAAGTATACAAGCAAAAAGAAAAGATGAAACAAGCAATGTTAAAACGAAAAACTCTTCATAGCTTTGTATGATAAGCGGATTTTCATCATAATCCCTAAAATTCGGATTATTTTGTTTTTGATTTTCAAGCCATTGTTGATACTTTTGCTCTTTGATTTGAGCTTGTTGTATTTTTGCTTCTGCGTTTTTTCTTAACTGCTCGGCTCGTTGTTTTATATCGTTTTCCAAATCAACCCTTTTTATACAATTTCATTCTAAATTAAATCTCAGTCAGTATCGCTGATACTAAATTTTATGAATTTACAAATTTAAACTCGCTATTGCTTTTAAATTCAAGCAACAAGTAAATTTAAATTTATAAATTCTTTTAGATCTTCAAATCCGTTATTAGCTAAGCTTCCATCTCTTAGTAAAGTATGATTTCCAAATAGTTCGCTTCCGTTTGTTATGCTATTTGTGATTAAGGTTTTATTGATTAAAATTCCGTCATTTTTATCTATCCAAGAGGTATTTTCTACGAATTTGTTGTTATCTAGGTCGAAGTATATTTTGTTATTTTTTCTTGATATTGTTTTTATGCCGTCACCGTTTAAGTCAATTTTTGGCATTGCCGTCTCCTTGTAAATTTAGATTTTTATTGAAATTGTTGTTTTTTAAAGTTTGGTATTGCTCTAAAATCACATTATAATAGTAATCGCCATTATATGAAAAATCATTAAAAACGATATTTTGGAGCGTAGGTCTATTAGTAGGAATATATTTAAAATAATATTCTCTCCCATATGTTTTTTCAAAAAATCTTTTTTTGTTAGTTGCCAGTAGATTATGGGTAACGCAAAATTCTGATATTTCTTTATTGACAATGGCGTTTGCTAAAAGCCAAGAAAACATAATATTTGATACAATGACTATGTCGTTTTTTGTATCGTAATATTTTAAGACTTTTTTATTTATAAATACAAAATCTGAAAAAAGTATATGCTTATTTTCGCCAATATAAACGAAATTTTCCAAAAATTTACCATTTTCATCAATAATGTATTTTTCATTGAACGGATAAAAAGGTTCTATTTTTAAAATTTCATCATTATCAATTATCTCTTGTGCATTTTGCATAGGCGTGTCGGCATTACAAATTTTAGAACCTAAATTTAACAAATATTTTAAATTTAATCTTTTATCAAGCTTGAAAAATTCGCATTTCTCATCAGGGTATTTATCTCCATTGCAAAGATAAAATCTTGTTTTAGCAAAGTCATTTATATCTCTATGAATATTTTTCATCTTTTTTATATCTTTTGCTGGATAATTGTCTAAATAGTGAATTTTTTGTAGAAAATCTTTTATATAAAAATTAATTTTTTCATGCTCGGTCTCTGTTTTAAAATCTATCTTGTTTTCCAAATATTTTACTTTATCGTATTTATCAAACATAGCTTCTAATTCGGCAGTATGCCTTTTATCATCTTTATAAAGTTGATAAGCAAATGAAA
>NZ_CAKZTI010000019.1 GCF_937921625.1 uncultured Campylobacter sp.
TCGCGCACAAAATTAAAGTAGCAAAAAATTTCATCTCTACCGTCCTTCCGCTTTGTGGCGCTCCATTATACGGCGCCCGTTAAATTTGCGCTCTGCGCCGCTCTATTGCATTGTGCTTGTAAAGCTCGCGCTTACAATTTGCGCCCTCAGAATTAAAGCACTCGTTAAATTTACGCTTTTTGCGCGGCGTCGTTTCGTGCCGCAAATACAGCCGCGTCGGTTGCTAGTAAATCCGTTTAAATTTATAAACGGCGCGGGTCAAATTCGTAAATTTAGTCCTTCCAAAGCCACCATTTTAGCTTGGCTTTGTCGGGACGAGGCGTATTGGCGTAGTAGCTGGTCTCGGTAAACGTAGAGGATGCATCTGCCGCGCCCGAGCGCCTTTGTGCGTTCAAACATTTCGTGTGGATCCGCACCCTTTAACGAAGCGATATCCTCGTAGCCGAGCGCCAGTAGATCCGCCTCGGTCGCCTCGCCGACATATGGGATTTTCTTAAAATCGCTCAAATTTACCTCAAATTTCTTTTAAATTCCGCCAAGCTCGCCGCTTTGAATGAAATTTTAAATTTTATTTGTGCGCGTTGCAAAGCTTGCTAAATTTTATCTTGCTGCCGTGCCGGCTCGCCGTTTAAGCCGCACTCGCGAGGTGATTTTATTAAAATTCTCTCGCACCGGAGCACTGTTTAAAATAATTTCGCGCCAAATTTCACGCAAGCGCGGGCGTTAAATTTGATCCAAAATCCGCTCGCAGATTTCGCGCGGGTTTTGTGCCTGGTATATCGGGCGACCGACCACGATAAAATCCGCTCCAGCCTCGCGCGCGACATCCAGATTTGCTACTCGCTTTTGATCTGCTGCACTCTCGCCAAACGGCCTTACGCCCGGGCAGAGCGTAATAAAATTTGCACTCGTGGCGTCCTTTATCAGGCGGCTCTCGAACGCCGAGCAGACCATGCCGTCAAGCCCCGCTTCGTAGCTCATCACGCCAAATTTGCGCACGGCTTCGCTTAAATTTTGCTCGTAAACCGCGCTAAATTCGGTCTCGTCAAAGCTCGTTAGCGCAGAGACTGCAAGCACTAGCGGACGCGAAGCTAGCTTGCCCAGTCGCTCCATCACCGTCGCCATCGCGCGCTTGCCGCTGCTTGCATGCACGTTTATCATATCGACGCCGAGCTTAGCGATCTCCTCGGCGGCATCAGCCATCGTGTTTGGGATGTCGTAGAGCTTTAGATCGAGGAAAATTTTAAAATTTCCAAGCTTTTTTAGCTCCTCCACAAATCCCGCACCGTCGCGCAAATAAGTTCGCAACCCAACTTTGAGCCAAATTTTATCCGAAAAGTCCGCAAGCTGCTCCGCCAGCTGTAAACACTCCTGCTTCGAGCCCAGATCAAGCGCGACGCAGAGTTTCACCGTTTATCCTTGCCGCGTACTGCGCCTTTGTTGCCCGCGGGTCTTTTTGAGAGGGTGCCTCTGCTGTCCGTAGATTTTTTCGGTGCGGTAGAGATTTTGCGCCCCGCGCTACTTTTGGGCGCAGTATTTTTACCTGCAGCGCTCTTTTTCAGTGCTGCGCTTTTGCCGACTCTGAAATTTCTATCCGCACCCTCTTTTTTCGGCACGACGTCTTTGCCTCGTTCGCCTGTCTTAAAATTTTTACCTCGCTCGCCAGCTTTGAAATTTTTGCCCGTTTTCTCCGTCCTGAATTTATCTCCGGCCTTAAAATTTCCCTCCGTTTTAAATTTTTTGCTCGCGGTGGATTCGGATTTTTTTGCGGACGCGCTGCGAGTTTTCAAATTAGCGGGCTTTTTAGACGGTCTGCTTCTGCTCGCCGTAGAATTTTTCGGCGCGCCGCCCCTCTTTGCTATCGTAAAATTTTTTGTCTCGCCGTCCGCGCCTGCGGGGATGAAATTTTTCGCCGTATCGTTGCTGTCCGAAACGGCGGAGTTTTTCGCCGTAGCAGGCTTAAAATTTTTGACTGCCTCCGTGATTGCTTCGGGATTTACGCTTGCCGTTGTATTCGGCTTGGAAATTTTATCCGCCGCGATGTTTACGGGGCTATCTTTTAGCGCGTCCAGCACGCCGTTTATAAATCTTGGCGAGATGCCAAGCTCCTTGGCGGAGTTGATCGCTTCGTTGATGACGATGCCTGCGTCGGTGTCCGTAAAGCGCAACTCATACGCCCCGAGCCGCAGTATAGCGCGCTCCAGAGCCGAAATTTCGGCGAGCTTAAATTCCTTTAAATTTTCGTCTATCAGCGCATCAACTGCAGCGAGATTTTCGCTAGCGCCGCGCAGAAGCGCCAGCGTCCAGTTGCGCTGCTCGTTGCGAATGCGCTTTTCTTCTAGATACTCGTCCGCAAAGTCCTCGCCGACGCCGTTCATATCCCGGGAGTAAAGCAGCGAGATCGCAGCGAGCCTGGCTTGGTGTCTGGTGGCCATTTTACGCCTTTATGTTGCGAAATAGGCTTAGAAGCTCGATCGCGCCGCTCATCGCCTCAAAGCCCTTGTTGCCGGCCTTTGAGCCTGCACGCTCGATCGCTTGCTCAATATTATCGGTAGTCAGTACGCCGAAAGTCACGGGCGCGCCGTATTTTAGCATGGTGTTTGCAATACCTTTGCTTACCTCGGCGCTTACGTAGTCAAAATGCGGAGTAGAGCCGCGGATCACCGCACCTAGGCAGACGACGGCGTCGTAGAGCTTGGAGCTTAACGCCTTTTCAAGCGCGAGCGGGATCTCAAAAGCGCCCGGCACCAGCATCAGGCTTAAATTTTCCTCCTTGCCGCCGTGGCGCAAAAACGCATCGTGTGCCCCCTCGACTAGGCGATCGGTGATGATGTGGTTGAAGCGGGCGTTGATGATTAGGATCTTTTCGCTGCCCTTAAGAGCAAGCAAGCCTTCGATGATTTTCATAGTTTTCCTTTGCGTTAAATTTAGCGCTAAGCTTAGCTAAATTCGCCAAAATTCTAAATTAATTTCAGCATCGCGGCGCTTGAAATTATGAGAAATAGTAGGCGCTTTGCGCGCCGAAATTTTCTCGCAGCGGAGGAATACGCCCGGCATTGCGGCGCTGATCGTACCGATGCCTGTGTATATCGCGTAGGTGAAGCGGCATCTGCCGTATCGCAAGGGATAAAAATCCAAGCGAGAGAGCGAAATTTACCGATAAAAGCGCTATTAGGACGCATTTACGCGCGAAGTTGCCGCCTTTTGCAAATAACCCAAGCAGCACCACGCCGTTAACCTAAAAGCAGCCCGCGATCAGCAAAAACAGCCCGTAGATCACGATTTCTCGCTTTTTATCAAGATGACGCCCAAGCTTAGCGTGAATATGAAAAATATGCGAAGTAAGTTAATCTCCAAGTCCTCTTTTAGCGCGACGATCGTTTAGAGTGAAGTGATAAAAAGCGTGTCGAGGCCCGTGTATAGGACGTATGCGAGTACCGCGCTATGTATTTAAAAGCAAGTATAAATATAAAAAAGCTCGCAATTACGCGGGTGGAGGTCAGTAGCCAATCGTGCATACTGGCAGCGTGCTTAAACCCGTGCGCCCAGTCGCACTCAAAAAGCGATACGATGATGACAGAAGCAAAGCCTTTGGTTATTCAAAATCGCCTAAATTTTAAATTTGAAGTGCGATTATAACAGGAGCGAACTTAGATTGAAATTCGTCTTAAAATTAATCCTAAATAATAAATTTTATTATTCGTTTAGAAATTTTTGGCTATAATCGCTCCAAATCATTTCAAGGAGAGAAAGATGTTTAAACTTAGAGAGTTGCCGTTCGATGCGGCGCACAACGCGGTCGTAAGCAAGCAAACCTGTGATTATCACCACGGCAAGCACCACGCGACCTATGTGGCAAATTTAAATAAACTTACCGAATCGGGCGAGTTTGCGGGCAAGGGGCTTTACGAGATCGTAACGGCTGCCAGCGGCGGGCTTTTTAACAACGCCGCGCAGGTTTACAACCACGATTTTTACTGGGATTGCATCGCAAAGCCTAGTGAGCCGTCTGCGGAGCTAAAATCGGCGCTAGCGGAAAATTTTGCGGATTTTAAAAGCGAGTTTTTGGCTGCTGCTACGGCGCATTTCGGCTCGGGCTGGGTGTGGCTCGCTTACGATCCGAAATCGGGCAAGCTTTGTATTAAAGCGACTCAAAACGCCGCTACGCCGGTGACCGAAGGGCTCGTGCCGCTTCTGGTTGTGGACGTTTGGGAGCACGCGTATTACATCGATGAGCACAACGCGCGCCCGAAATATCTGGAGAAATTCTACGCAGGCATCAACTGGGAGTTCGTCTCAAGCGCCTACGAATGGGCTAAAAAAGAGGGTCTCGGCTCTGTGAAATTTTACATCGACGAGCTTCACGGCAGAGATTAAATTTTAAAATTTAAGCGCACGCGGCGAGGCGATGCTACACAAAGCCAAAACCGCCTAAACGCGCTGTAGGGTTCGCTACGGACGATAATTGCCACGTCGTTTAGCGTACGCGGTCGATCGCTTAAAATTTTAATTCAAAGCTAGCGGCTAAATTTCGGAATTTGTCTCGGAATTTAGCCGCGGCAATATCGCTTTTCAATCTATCTTTTAAATTTAATAAAATTCTATCAAAGCTCGGGCGCTAAATTTAATCAAAATTTTAGCCCAAAATCATCCAGAGCCCGATCGCGCACATCAGCACCGAGCAGAAAATTTCGAGGTATTTCAAATGGGTTTTCAGCAGATTTTTTAGCACCGCTCCGCCCAGCGCGTAGATGCTAAGGCAGATACTTTCGCTGGCGCACAAGATCGCCACGAGGGCGAAAGTGCGCGCGCCAAAAAGATTGCCCGCATCCAAAAACGGCGGAAAGAGCGCGGTGAAAAATATCCACGCCTTGGGGTTTGAGACCGCGACTACGAAGCCTTGCAGAAAGATATTTTCGCTACGCTTCTGTTTTTGCAGCTTAAAATTTCCGCGTGCTAAAAAAGTCGCGACGCCCAGATAGAAAATATACGCGCCGCCTAAAATTTTAATCGCGCTAAGCGCCGCAGGGTGCGCAAGCAGAATGCCCGCGACGCCGAATATGCACGCAAGCGCCACGAGCGTGACGCCCAGCACCTGCGCCAGCAGCGCAGGCAGAGCTCTAAGATAGCCGCGCGCGATGCTGAGATTTAGCGCGTAGGTCATGTTGATGCCCGGCATCAGCGATATCGGGAAGATCGTAAGAAAAAACAGAAGCATTGCAAACCCCTAAATTGTGGCTAAATTTTAAATTTTATCTCTCGCGATACGGCTCCGCTGTAATAGATTTTAAAATTCTAAAATTTAACGCGCTGCGCTGAGGCGAATAAAATTTTAAAATTCCGCCGCACCGCGGAACTGCACATTGCGAGCTGTCATCTAGAATTTTGCACATCGCTTTATTGCGCTTCATCATTGCGATATGCCGTGCGCCGCGACGCCCCCAAGCTTTTCTTGGGGCGGGAAGGGGGCTTGGATTGCGAGGTCGCTCCCCTTCCCGCCCCAAACCCCACCTAATCCCCGACGACGCCTTACAAGAGGCAGGACGCGCTTGCGTTAAATTTATATTATAGCTGCGGCGTAGCGTGCAGTATCGCGTAAAAACTCACGCCGCAGTGTGTGTAACAGAGCGAATGAAATTTTAAAATTCTACCGCACCGCCGTGGGCAAATTTAAAATTTAAAACTCTCGCGGCTTTAAATTTGGCCGAAAATCCCGTACCCGAAGATCACCGCGATGATGAGCGGCAGGATAAATTTGACGTATAAAAACCAAACTCCCGCGAGTCTTGCGCCCAGATCACCTTCGTTGGTGAGCTCGTAGATCGCGTCCTTTTTCAGCACCCAGCCCACGTAGATGCAGCACAGAAGCGCCGTTAGCACGAAAAATACGTTCGCGCTTACGAAGTCGAAGGCGTCAAAAACCGAGCGTCCCAGAATTTTGACGTCCGCAAGCACGCTGCTTGAGAGTATGCAGGGTAGGTTGCCGAGCACGAAGACGCCGCCGAGCGTTAAATTCACCGCCTTTAGCGTCGAAAATGAGAAGCGCTCCTCGACGAAATTTATGATGACCTGATAGATCGTGATTGACGTCGTAAGCGCGGCGATGAGCAGGATCGAGAGAAAGACCACCGCGACGGCGTTGCCGAACGGCATGTGCGAAAACGCGATCGGAAGGCTCTTAAAAACCAGCGACGAGCCGCTGCTCGGCTCAAGCCCCGCGCTAAAGAGCGATGGGAAGATCATAAAGCCCGCAAGCACGGCGATGAGGGTGTTTACGACTGCGGTGATGGTGGCCGTTTGCATCAGCTTCTCGTCTTTATTGAGGAAGCTAGATAGCGTGATCATCACGCCGAAACCGAGTGAGAGCGCGAAAAAGACCTGACCCAAAACGTCGATCAAAAGCTTGGGCGTGATCTTGGCAAAATCGACGCCGAGATAAAATTTCACGCCTTCCTTTGCGCCTTCTAGCGTTAAATTTGTAAGAATTACGGCGATGAAGCATAAAAATAGCGCGGGCATTAGAAATTTTACGAATTTTTCGATCCCCTCGATGATGCCGTTTTTCAAAATGTACCAGTTGATCGCTATGAAAACGAGCGTGTAAGCTCCGACGCCGAGCGGGCTATTTTCGATGTGATCTGCGTAGAATTTCTGCGTGAATGCGGGGTCTGTGATCCGCGCGGAGAGGTCGAAGTTGCCGCTTATGATGTTTACGATATAGGTTAGCACCCAGCCGCCGAGGACCATATAGTAGGCTAAAATTCCAAACGCGCCGATTACGCCCATGATGCCGGCGATCTTCCATGCCGGCTTTATGGGCGAGCCGTCCTTTTTAGGCGCTGCGAAGGCATCGACGCAGTTTTTTAGCGCGCGGCGTCCGATGACGTTTTCTACTAAGATCATCGGGATCCCAAGCACGATCATTGCGATGCAAAATATGAGCACGTAGGCGCCGCCGCCGTTTTGCCCGACTAAATACGGAAACCGCCACGTGCAGCCAAAGCCGATCGTGGCGCCTGCGACGGTTAAGATATATGTGAGCTTGCTGCTCCAGGTCTGTCTCGGCACGCTCCCTCCTTAAAATTGCTCTTTTTTGAGCTTGTCGAGGAAGTCCTCGATATTGTATTTGGCGCGGTAAGTCTCGCTGATGAGATGGACTATGATGTCGCCGAGATCGACGACGCTCCACTCATCGCCGCTTTCGATAGCCAAAAACTCCTCGCCGAGCGGCTTAAGCACGCTTTTTAGCTCCTCGATGAGCGAGGCTGCGTGGCGGGCGGTCAGCATAGTGGCGATAACTACGAATTTCGCGATGTATTCGCGCCCCTCCATATCGATGATCTGGACATCTTCGGCTTTCTTTTCGTTTAAAATTTCGGCGATCTTTTCCGCCCTTTGCTTTGGATCTTGCATATCTTTCCTTTTATAAAATTTTATGACCTCTGCTGCGATCTTGGGCGGGATTTCGCCTTTGAAATCTCGCCTAAAACCGCTTGAGCTCGTATCTACGGCAATCTCGATCCGCCTTAGGTCCGCCCACTGCCGCGGGATCTCGTAGCCGGGCCTCGTAAGCACGACAAACTCCGCTAATTTCTGAAGCTCGCTAAAGTCGCGCCATTTATGAAGCTCCGATAGGTTGTCGGCCCCCACGACGATGTAGAGCTTTGGTGCGGTGTCTGTATGGTTTGCGCTATTTGCTTTGCTTACTTCATCTGCACTGCTCACATCGCTTGCGTTTGCGCTTAAAATTTCGTTCCGGGTAGCGCTCGGAATTTTGCTAGTGCTCAAAATTTCGTCCCCGACGGAGTTTGAAGTTTCTCTCATGACGATATCGGACACTTTGCTTGCGACGAGGCTTGAAATTTTATCTGCACTTAAAATTTTGCTTGCGTCGTTTGCACCGCTCGTATTACTTTTGCGGCCGCCCGAAATTCCACTCACCGTGCTTTGCGAAATCCCCTTTGTTTCACTTCCATCGCAGGTCGAAATTTCATCTGCCACGCCGCCTTGCATAGCTTCGTTTTTTGCGTTAGCGGGGATGCTCGTCCCGCCCGTAATATCGGCGGAGCAGGCGTCGCTGCTTAGAATTTTACCTATATCGCACGACAAAGCTCCGTCCGTCTTCTCGGATAAAATTTCGTCTGCACTACCAGGAGTATAAGCACCGGCAGAAATTTTATCTGCAATATTTGCGCCGTTAGGTAAAGCCCTATCCGTTACGGCTGTCGGGGTTTCGCTCGTCGAGGCTGCCGTCTCCGCCGCGATTTTGCCGTATTTTTCGAGCAGAAATTTCACGCTTTGTATCGTGGGTACCGGCACGTTTTGCGAAATTTCATAATCGCTCACCTCCACGCCCGGGGCGTCGCTCCACAGCGCGCGGCACCATCTAAGCCGCAGCTGCGGAGGCGCAGAAAAGCTTTTTTTAAACGGGTTTAGAAACGACGGCATTATGACCAGCAAATCGGGCTTTAGGGCTGATAAGATCGCCTTTACCGCGGCGGCGTGTCCTGCGTGCGGCGGATCGAAACTACCGCCGAAAAGCGCGATCTTCACGCGCCCGCTCCGCGCCGTTTCATGCCGCAAAATTTTTCGCCCTTCGCCGCAAATTCTGCGGTATAAAATTTTGCACGGCGCAATCTTGTTTTATGAAATTTTACGCCGCAAAATTCCGTTTCGTCAAATTTTGTTGCAAAAAATCCCGCGTTTTGCGGCGCGGTAAATTTAAAGGGCGTGGCGGCGCAAAGGCTATGACTGCGTCGCAGCCCTTTTGCGGCGATAAATTTAAAAAGCGCGCCGCCGCGGAATTTTACCCCGCCGAATTTTGCTTCGCTAAATTTCGTTTTAAGCTCTAAATTTGGCGTCTGGAACTTCATCTCGCTAAATTTCGTATCGTGAAATTTAGCCGCATAAAATTTCGCAGTGCAAGCTAGAAAACCCGTCTCGCGCGATCTTGCTTTGTAAAATTTAACGCCGCGTGTCCTAAATTTTGATTTGCAGAATTCCGTACCGCGAAAGTTCGCTCCTAAAAATTCCGTTCCGCAGGTCGTAAATTTCGCGCTATTAAATTTCTCGTTATGAAATTTAAAATGCGAGTGCCGTGATTGCCGAATTTGTCGCGTATGACGAAGTATTTCATTGCAAAATTTAAAATCGCGAAGCTTGGCATCGCGTGCTTCAGGCTCTGCGGCGCAAAATTCCGCTTCGCCGAATTTTGTTGCAAAAAATCCTGCGTTTTGCAGCGCAAAAAATTTAACGCCGCGATCCATAAATTTTTCCGCGCAAAATCCAGCAGCTGCGAAGCGGGCGTTAGAATTGGGGTTTTTGTAAGGCTTTCGCACGGGCCGCCTACATATATTTTTCTAAAACGCGCGGGATTTCGATGCTGCCATCCTTGCGCTGGTAGTTCTCCATCACCGCGATCAGCGTGCGGCCGACCGCGAGCGAGGAGCCGTTTAGCGTGTGAACGAGGCTGTTTTTCTTGCCGTTTTTGAAGCGGATCTTGGCTCTGCGCGCCTGAAAATCGCGACAGTTGCTGATCGAGCTGATCTCTCTGTATTGGTTCTGCCCCGGCAGCCAAACCTCCAAATCCACGGTCTTTGCGGCGCTAAAGCCAAGATCGCCGCTGCAAAGAAGCATGTGCCTGTGCGGAAGGCCAAGGCTGCTTAGCAGATCGCTCGCGCATGAAATCATCTCCTCAAGCATCTTTGCGCTATCCTCTGGGCGCGTGATGGCGACGAGCTCGACCTTTTCAAACTGATGTTGGCGGATCATACCGCGCGTATCGCGCCCCGCCGAGCCCGCTTCTTTGCGAAAGCAGTGGCTGTAGCTGGTGAGCTTGATCGGCAGCTCCTCGCTGCGTAAAATTTCATCGTTAAAGAGATTTGTCGCCGTAACCTCGCTCGTAGGGATGAGGTAGAGGTTTTGCTCCTCGTCGTCAACGCGGTAGAGGTCGTCTTTAAATTTAGGCAGCTGGCCCGTGCCGTAGAGGATCTGATCGCGCACCAAAAACGGCATATTTACGAGCTCGAAGCCGCGCGAGTTATTAAATTCGATCATGTAGTTGATGAGAGCCATATTCAGTTTCGCACCCAGCCCGCGGATCGCGGTGAAGCGGCTGCCACTGAGTTTGACGCCGCGCTCGAAATCAAGCCATCCCAGCGCCTCGCCGAGCTCGAAGTGCTGCTTGGGCGCGAAGTCGAATGTGCGCGGATCAAGCACCCTTTTGATACAGACGTTTTCGTTCTCGTCCGCGCCGATCGGCACGTCGTCGTCGATGATATTCGGCACGCACGCGGCAATCGCCTCTAAGTTTTGCTCGCGCTCATTTACAAGCTCGCTTAGGCTTTGGATCTTTTGCTTGTTTTCCTCAAGCTGCGATTTTAGCGCGCCTACGTCCTTGCCTTCGCGCGCGGCGAGACCTAGTTCCTTGCTCTTTGCATTTTGCACGGCTTGAAGGTTCTCTAGCTCCGTCTTTTTAGATTTTAGCTCGTTGTAGGCATCCAGTAGCGTTTGCAGGGTCTGCGGCGGGACTTTTTTGGCGATGAGTTTTTTATTAAATTCGTCGAAATTCGTCTCGATAAGTTTTAAATTTATCATTTTCTGCCTCTTTTTGGTAATTTAAATTGCGACATTTTAACTAAAGTTTGCTTTAAATACTCAAAATAAACCCACATTTAAGCAATACGGATGAAAAAAAGTGATACAATTCCGTAATATTTTATTATGAAAGGTATTACATGAAGGCAAAATTTGCTTTTTTAGGAATTTTCGCGGCGAGCCTTGCGTTCGCGCATTTCGGCGTTCTTACGACGGATAAAAATGTCGTAGAGGATCAAAAAGACGCTATCGTAAAGCTAAATTTGGAATTCTCCCATCCGTTTTTACAGGAGACTATGAATCTACAAAAGCCCGCAGAATTCGGCGTTTTTATTGACGGCGAGAAAAAATCGCTCCTAAGCGGTCTAAAAGAGCAGAAAAAGGGCGAAAATTCCTATTTTGCGGCGGAATTTAAAGCCGACAAACCATCGCTTTTGGCGTTTTATTTCGATCCGAAACCCTATGCCGAGCCAGCCGAGCGCAAGATGATCCGCCATATCACCAAAACCTATGTTGATGCTTACGGCGCGGGCGAAGGCTGGGATAAGCCGCTCGGGCTAGAGGCGGAGATCGTACCGCTCGTGCGGCCTTATGCGCTGTATGCAGGCGAGATATTTAGCGGAGTTTTTTTATTGCACGGAAGGCCCGTCCCAGGCGCGGACGTAGAGATCGAGCTATATAACGATAAAGGCTACAAAGCCCCTAGCGAGGCGCATGTCACGCAGGTCGTTAAAACCAACGGCGCGGGCGAGTTTAGCTTCGTGATGCCGGTTGCTGGCTGGTGGGGCTTCGCGGCTCTTAGCGAGGAGGAAGCCGCCAAAGGAAGCGAGCAGCCCGTAAATGAGCTGGGCGCCGTGCTTTGGATCAAGACGGACGAGCTGAAAAAATAAGGGAGCGGCTCGGTGAGATCTCTTTTTTCGGGCGAAATTTGCGCCGCTGCGGATAAATTTAAATTTGCGTTTGAGCGGAGTTTTGAAATTTTATTTTCGTACGTTTTGCTTGGCGATGTAAAATTTCCATCGAATTCTGCAGTTAAAATTTTAAATGGCAAAATTCCGCCGAGTAAAATTTTAAGTAACGAAGCTCTGCTGCGTAAAATTTTGCTCGGTAGAAATCCGCTCTTAGGAGCTTCGAGCGATGGTATTGTTCTGCTTGCGATTTTTCGCAAGCGTAGAAATTCGCTCTTAGTAGCTTCGAGCCGTAAAATTCCATACCCGTGGATTTACGAGCGTAAAATACCAGCACGTAAAATTTCGTTTTTTGAAATTTTAAAAACCCCGGCTTTTGAAATTTCGCAAGCTCTGTTTTGCCGCGCAAGCACCGCGCCGAGATTGCTCGGAGCCTTAAATTTTGCGTCGCGAAATCCGCTTGCCGCTCTTATAAATGTAGCAAGCGAAAATTCTTGCGCCATGCAAGCCGTAAAATTTATCAAATTTACTGGTTCCGTAAGTGGTTCCGAGACCGCTCCGAGTCTTGCGCTGACAGCCGCCGCAAATAGGACGCAAGCTGCGAGTTTTACAGCCGCAAATTTTGCCGCGACTAAAGCCGTAAAAGCAAGGCCTGTAGCAATCAAGGCAATTATCGCAAAGGTCGAAAAGCTATTAAATTTAGATACTTCGCGCGTTTTTGCGCGTCTAAAAAACGGGAGCGATTTAAAGGAGGCGAGCCGTGCATATTAGCGAAGGAGTTTTGAGCGCGCCCGTGCTGCTAGCTGGCTGGGCGGTTACGGCGCCTGCGGTAGCGGCGATTTTATGGCGCGTAAGGCAGTCTGAAATCCCTAGGATCGCATGTTTTAGCGCGCTATTTTTCGTCGCCTCTTTCGTGCACCTGCCCGTGGGTGTTAGCTCAATGCATTTGATGCTAAGTGGGCTCGTGGGCGCGTTTTTGGGCTCACGAGCGATCTTGGCGATTTTTGTCGCGCTGTTTTTGCAAGGGGTGTTTTTCGGCTTCGGAGGGCTTAGCGTGCTAGGCGTAAATACCGCAGTCATCAGCTTTCCAGCGGTTTTGGGCGGGCTCTTTGCCGCCGCCGCAAAAGCGCAAGAGCTAAAAGCGCGCATGCAAAAAATTTATCTATTTTTAGCGGGTTTCGTGCCGATCGTCTGCTCGATGCTGCTTCTTGATCTCGTGCTTTTCATCAGCGGGCGGGAGTTTTTTGCTATCGCGACGCTCATCTCGCTCGAAGGCGCGATCCTGGCTGTTTTGGAAGGAATCATCACCCTTTTTGCGCTTAGCTTTATTGCGAAATTTTACGGCGGACAAAGGCGATGAGAGCACTATTTTTCTTAACGGTTTTGAGCTCCTTCGCATTTTCGCATGCGCTTCATCTTTTCGCGACGCAAGAGGGCGATAGAGTGGCGATTTATAGCTATTTTTATAAAAATTCTCCCTGCATGGAGTGTGAAGTTTTAATCAGTGTGGACGGGCGCGAAATTTTGCGCACTAGGACCGATAAAGAGGGACTTGCGAGCATACGAATACCCGCGAAAAATTTTACTATTCAAATTTACGGAGGTGCAGGGCATGGTGCGCAGATGGAATTTAGCGCCGAAGGCTTTACGCCGCAGGATTCCAGTGATCCTGAAAATTCCACGCCGCAAAATTCTGACGTTTCTGAAAATCCTGTGCCGCAAAATTCGAACGCCGCTAAAAATTCCGCGTCCAAAGACAGCGCATCTAAAAATATCGCGCCGAAAGCTAGTACGCCTGAAAATAAAATTTCAAGCGCTTCAAAGCCTTTGGAAAATTCCACCTCCCAAAGCATCTCGCCGAAAGAAAACTCCAAAAATGACATTCAAAGCCTGGCGTTTCAAAGCCAGTCCGCCGAGGCGCCTAAAATCGCGCTTTGTTTGGCCTTGATTTTCGGCTTTTTTGGCTTAATGTGGCTAGCGAAAAGAGCGCGCAAATGAGCCCCGCCGTATCACTGCTCGCGTTTTTCATCTTCAGCTTCGGCATCGGACTTAGCGAGCAGCTTTACGCGGCGTTTTTTGCCCCGCCGCTACTTCTTTTTGCGCTTAAAATTTCGATTGCGCGCGCAGTATGTGCAAGGCTTGCGGTATTAAATATCTTTGCTATTTTAAGCGCGTTAAGCCCCGCCATAGTCGGCAACTACGAGCTTGCGGGTGTGATATTTTTGCGCGCGAATTTGATAATGGCGTTTGCGATTTTGCTATTTTACGGCAAGGATGAATATTTTTTCGCGCGCGGATTTTACGGGCTCGGGCTCGGCGAAAAGCTAAGCTCTTTGGTGTATTGCTGCGGGCGATTCGTAAATTTTTTACGCTCGGATTTGGCGAGACTGCAAGCTCTTTTGCGGATGCGCGGATTTGTAGGGACGAGCGGAATTTTCACCTATAAAATTTATGCAAATTTAGTTGGGATTTTAGCGATTTCGGCGCTTGAGCAAGCAAGAAATTTAAGCCTGGTGATGAGCGCGCGAGGGTTTTGCGGTAGGCTATTTTACGAACGTCTCGATGGTTTGGGCGTCTCGGAGGCCTCGTTTTTGACGTTCGTGCTGGCGTGCGTATCTGTTAAAATCGGAGCTATCTTATGAGCTGCTCGCTTAAGGCGCTGGATTTAAGCGCTAAAAACGGCGAGCGAGAAATTTTTCGCGGCGTAAATTTGAGCGTAGGGCATAAGGAAAAAGTGGCGATCTTGGGCGCGAACGGGCAGGGCAAGACGAGCCTGCTTCAAATTTTAGGCGGCCTAAGGCAATGGGGCGAGGGCGAGATCGAGCTTTTCGGCGAGAAGCTTGAGTGTGCGGAGGATTTTATAAAATTTCGCCACGAGATCGGGTTTTTGTTTCAAAACAGCGACGATCAATTCTTGTGCGCGAGCGTGTTTGAGGACATCGCATTTAGCCTGCGTGCGCAAAATGAGCGGCTAAAACGAGCGCAAAATGCGGAGCAAAGGCGTGGAATTTTTTCTAAATTTTTTGGTCGTAAGGCGCAAATTTTAAGGCAGGGCAACGAAAACGACCATCTAAAAAAGCTTGAAATTTTAAGCGAAGAGCAGATCGAGCGCAAGGCGCTGGAGACGCTGCGACGCTTGGGAATCGAACATCTGTGCGAGCGGGTGCCCTTTCATCTAAGCGGCGGCGAGAAAAAGCTAGTGGCGCTTGCGGGCGCGCTGGTATGCGAGCCTAGGATACTGCTACTGGACGAGCCTACGACGGCGCTTGATGAGGCGATGCAGGAGCGCGTGGCGGGGATTTTGGCGGGGCTTGACGTAAGCGAAATCATCGTCTCGCACGATAAAAGCTTCATCGATAAAATCGCAGATAAAATTTATTATTTAAAATCTGACGGGCTGTATGAAAGTCCATGATAAAATCATAGATAAATTTATCGTTTAAAATCATGAGGCTTGTATAAGTCCATAATGGCGACCCTTGCGGGATTTGAACCACGCGTTTTCGCACTGAGAATGCAACGTCCTGAGCCACTAGACGAAAAGGTCAAGAGGCCGCATTATAGCGATAAAAACAAAATTTTAGATAAAATGCCTAAATTGTTATAAGCTCTTAAAGGTTATTAATGACGTCATAATGCTAAAATATATAAAATATTCACTATTTGCAAAACACTATTTCGTTAATTTCTCAACTTCGCATTTTTCATAAATTTCGCTATTTTCGCCTTTTGTTATGATCCTATGCAGGTCTGAGATCAGAAATTTTAAACTCTCTTTTGCGTGAATACAAAATCTCCTATCCAAAGAATCAATCGTATTGCCTGCTTTTTCGTTTGCCGCACTTATCGGACAGCCGCCACCACAAATGCCAAGAGCTTCACATTCTTGACATTCATCCTTTTCAGGTGGCGAGAGATGGCGAAATCTTTGCCAAATTTCATTGGTCGTCGGATTAAAATTTTCATCCAAGACATTCGTTACAAAATATTTTCTATCATACAAACAGCCTTGGCAAATTCCCACATCTCCGTTTGCCGCAATTACAATCTGTCCACCGCTTGTGGCTGCACAATCTGAAAAATAAACGCTTGATTTTGCAAAGGATTTTACCTTTCTCATCATTCTATCTTCATAAATTCCAAGCTTGCGCAGTTCTTTAAACATTTCGATTAAAAACTCACTCGTTTTTTGATAATGTAAATCCGAGATATTCTTATCCGACATTAAAATATTAAAACCAAAGCCTTTTATATTGTATTTTTTGACAAGCTCAAGCATATCGTTTTTATTTTTGATACTATCTTGCGTAAGCGTTACGGAAAGCGAAATTGGAACCCCAAGCGACTTTGCCAAATCAAGTTTTTGTATAATTTTTTCAAATACAAAATTTCCGCCGACATCCACGCGCATTTTATTTGTTTCGTCATTACAACCGTCTATCGAAATACCGATATTTACGCCAAGTTCGTTTAGCTTTAAAAGCCTTTGTTTGTTTAATAAAAGCCCGTTTGTAACCAAGTCGAATTCAACTTTTTCTAAAACTTTATAACTCTTTTTAAGCTCGTTAACTTTATTTACTATAAAAACAAGTGTTTCAAAATTTAAAAGTGGTTCACCACCGTAAAATAAAATGGTAGGCTTGGAATTTTCATCGAAATTTGCACTTTCGAGCTGTTTTATGAAAAATAAAATTCCATCCATTGCCGTTTGCTTACTCATATTTTCTTTTTTGAAGCGCTTTCTCTTTTCCTGATTATTGTTGCCTAAAAAGCAATATTTACAGGCCAGATTACATTGTTCGCTTAAAATAAAATAGCATACGTTTATTTGCGGCTGAGGAATAACCGATTTTACAAAATTTAAAATTTTTTCATCATCGCCCTCTTTGACTAAAATTTTATACTTTATCAATTCATCGATTTCGCATTTTAAATCTTGTGATAATTTCACGTTTTTGTCAACGGTCTCTTTTATTTTCTTAAATTTGTTATCGCTTAAATAGATCGGCTTCATCCTTAAAGAGTTATATAATGCTACATCATTACCTACATGAAAGGCGAAGCCATATTTTGAAAAAATCATAAAAATCCTTGAAATAGTATCGGCGGATTTTGGTCCGCCGATAAATTTTTAGCATATTTCCCATGCAATTTCGTCGTTTTCACTTCTGCGACCGCGGCACGAGCATACGCACATGCCACAACTGCATGAGCAAAAGCAAGCGCAAGTTCGGCCTGCGACAACTTCAACAATTTTGCCGAATAGCTTTTCATATTGATTTATAGTGGCGCTCATTTCTTCTCCTTTCTCTAGAAATTTACTAATTACTTATCCTATAGGATATAGATTTGAGGATTTTATCCAAATAAAGTTTAATTTTTACTTTACCTATAGGATAAAAAATGAGTGAAAATTTAGTTTTTTTTGACGGCGACGAGATACGAAATTTTTATCTGCAAATCTCCTCCAACGTCCGCAAACTACGCGAAAGCAAGGGTATGAGCCAGCTGGATATGGCGCTAAGTATGGATATAAAGTCAGTCGCGTTTTACTCAAACTGCGAGAGTTGCCGCTACGACAAGCACTTCAATCTTGAGCATATTTATAAAATTTCAAAAATTTTAGGCATCGAGGTCGGGGAAATTTTTAAATTTGAGGCTTAAAAATTTATAAACTTGAAAGTTTGAATTTTTGGCAAAACAGACAATGATCAAACGCAATGATAAGTCTATCGATTTATGCTCAGATGTCTTTACATTTTTAGGTGCGAACCATGCGTGTATTATAAAAATTTTAACGCCCGTCCGGCGAGCGTTAAAATTTCAAACCGCCTTTTAATAAGCATCAAGAAAAAGCAAATTTTGCCAATATATTAAAATTTTAAAATCCGAGCACTTTTTGAATCGCGAGCGTCTGCGCTACGACGCGCTCTAGCTGCTGCAGATTTAGCATATTCGGTCCATCCGAAAGCGCGTGGGCGGGATCAGGGTGCGTTTCGTAAAAAAAGCCGTCCACGCCCACGGCCGCCGCCGCTCGCGCGAGATACGGCACGAAGCGCGAGTCGCCGCCGCTCGTAGCGCCGATACTAGGCATCTGCACGCTGTGCGTCGCGTCGAAAATCACCGGCGCAAACTCGCGCATAATCGGCAGCGAGCGCATATCGACGATCAAATTTCCGTAGCCGAATGTGCTACCGCGCTCAGTGAGCCAAACGCCGTAGCGGCGCGCCAGATCGTGCATATCGCCGCCGCTTGGTTGCGGGGCGCTTTGAGCGGAATTTGCAGCGCCTTCGGTACTGCAAGCATGGGCGGAATTTTGCGCGTCCGATCGTGCGCTGCAAGAATTTTGCGCGCCTAGCGCGGAAGAGCCGTCATTCGCACCGCTTCGAGCGCCGCTTTGCACGCCGCAAATTTCGGTATCGCTGGAGCAGGCGCTGTTTTGAGCAGCCTTTGTACCGCCAGATGCCGCGCCGCTTTGCGGGGTATAAGCCCGTGCGCTGCGGGTTTGCAGCACCTTTTCGACGCTATGTTTCATCGCCTGCGGCGATAAAAACTGGCCTTTTTTGATATTTACTACCGCTTGCGTGCTGGCTGCGGCGACGAGTAGGTCGGTTTGGCGGCACAAAAACGCGGGTATTTGCAGCACGTCGGCGACGCGCGCGACGGGCTTTGCCTGGTAGCTTTCGTGGATGTCGGTTAAAATTTTATAGCCGAATTTTTCCTTTACCTCGGCTAAAATTTCACAGCCGCGCTCAAGCCCCGGGCCGCGGAAGCTTGAGATGCTGGTGCGGTTGGCTTTATCGAAGCTGCTTTTGAAGTAAAATTCCACCCCACTCATTTCGTTAAATTTGCGCAAACTTTCCGCGACTTTCATTATTAGCTCGCGGCTTTCGATCACGCAGGGTCCTGCGATCAGTATCATGAAATATCCTTTTTTAAAATTTGCGCGATTTTAGCGAAATTTTACTAACTCTTAATAGGGCTTGCCGAAAAATTTCTCGTAATGTTCGTAAAATCGCTTGTAGTAGGGGTTTGAGTAGCGTTTGCGCATGCCGTAGTTGTAGCACTCGATCGTGTCTTTGATATTTTTGTCTTTGGCGTTCCAGCATTTGCGTAGGATTTTAGCACATTTGGTGAGATTATACATCGGATTAAATATATAATCGATCTCGTTTTGGCTGAAATTTACGGCGTTTAGCTGCCCGAGTCCTACGTCGATGCTAAATCCGTCCTCATATAGGTATTTAGCGATCTGCACGGCGTAAATTTCGTTTGCCGGTATGATCGTAACGACCCATTTGCTGGAATTTAGGCTGTAGTTGCTTGTTTTAATGCGGATATTTTGATTGCGCAGGCCTGCAAAATAATCGGCGTTTGCTTTGTTTGTCAAAAAGGAGATCGTATAGGGCTCGAAGTCGCTTTCGATTTTGACGATGGTGTATAAAATTTCAGGTTTTACCCCTTCGTTTTGCGCTACTGCGGCGATGGCGTTTACGATCTCGTTTGGCGAGTAAGCGGGGGCTTGAAGCGCTAAAAACAGGGCGAAAACCAACTTTTTCATCTAAATTTACCGAGCCTTTGATAAAATTTTATGTCGCAAGTATAGCACAATTTCAGTCTTTTCATCATTGTTTAAGTGAAAATTAATCGTATTGGATATATAATCACATTTCTTTTTTAAACCCAAACGGTCGCTTAGCTCAGCTGGTAGAGCGCCACCCTTACAAGGTGGATGTCGCAGGTTCGATCCCTACAGCGACCACCATTTTGAAATCCTTGGATTTCATACTTCTTTAGCACTTGTACCGCAAGTGTGATTTTTGGTGCGACGGTAGTTCAGCTGGTTAGAATGCCGCCCTGTCACGGCGGAGGTCGTGGGTTCGAGCCCCATTCGTCGCGCCACTTCTTAGGATGTCTTGCTAGCTCAGTAGGTAGAGCATCTCACTTTTAATGAGGGGGTCGTTGGTTCGAATCCAACGCAGGACACCATCTATCAAATTTTCCCCCTCTCTTTAGTTTTTTGATTTTTTTAAAAGCCCTGTTTTACGGCTTTTTCAAATTTTTTCAAAAAAATTTCAAATGCTAAAAACGCTAGATTATACAGGCGGTTTAAGAGAAACTACTATATATTAAAAAATGTATAGTAGCTCTTAAGCTTGTTAAACTCTTTGGAAACTTTTATAATTTGTCCTATGAAACTATATGAAATTTTAAAGGATAAGCAGTTATGAAAGTTTTTTCTAAAATTAAAGACGATCCAGCTTTTAAAACAGATCCCGATAAAGTGATAAGAAATTTCTCCCTGCCTTATCGCAAAAATACTATGGTAGAAATGATAGATGAGCATATAGCAGTTAGATTTTACCGCTCATTTACTAAAAAGGGAGAGCAAACAATCCATAAGCACTATCACTATTGCATAGGCGGCAAGCTAATTAAGTCTTTAGGTAATGCAGATGAGATAAGCCTAAGCGAAGCCAAAGAAACTCTTAAAGATTTAATGATAGATGATTCTGCCAAGCTGATCCCTGCTAAAAATACTCTGGCAAGCGTTTATAGACAGTTTTGCAGACATAACGGTAACGTCGCATTAGCAACTTCTAAAAGACGAGATATGAGCTTTAAGGCTTTAAGGGATATTTGTGACAAAGATATAAACAAGATAAGCAAAAAGGATATTATGCCGATACTGGATTATTATTACGATAATGAGAAGTACGCTTCCTTAGAAATTTTATTCAAACTTATTAAAAGGCTATTTCGATATGCTCGCATAAGAGATATTTCTAAAAATCCATTATTTGCAGAAGAGGTGTTTAAGGACTTTTATAATATACCTCGCCATAGCGAATACCCATATATAAAAGATGACTTGGATTTAACCGTACTTATTAAATTTATCATGAACTATCCTCATCAAATAGGTGTTAAGAACGCTTTGATCTTTGGACTGCTTACCGGGCTAAGAAGCTCAAACGTAAGAAATTTAACCCATGAGCATTTAAAAATAGGTGATGATGGAGAATACTACTTACTATTCCCGCAAGATGAGAATAAGGTAAAAAGCAATGGAGATGAACATCTGGGACTTCCTAGAGAAGTAGGGCAATGGCTGCAAAGGTTACACGCTCATAATAGCAGCTGCCCGTTATGCTTTGCCAATACGCAAGGAGAGGTACTAAGCGATATGACTCTAGTTAAAGCGCTTAAAACCTATGCTCCCGTAATAGCTAAGAATAGATTAGTCTTTCACTCTTTTAGAAAGATACTAGAAACCTTTGCATATGAGAAAATCCATGAGAACAAGCTGGATCCTTATAGCATTGAACGCACCCTTTTTCATGCACAAAGAGAGATACAAAAGATTTATAACAAAGCTACGAATATTGAGAATACGCGTAGGGTTCTAACATGGTGGCTAGGTTATTTAAAGGGGTTGGGGTTTAAATTTTAAGGGGAGAAAGAGGAAGGCTAAAGGGATTGCTTCTTGTGAGGTTTTATACAGTTTAGTATGCAGAGTTTTATTCCAAACCTATTGAGAAGCTTACGCTCTCCACGAACGCAATAATCCATAAATGCTATAATGCCATAAGGAGCTTAAATTTCATTCTTAAGTATAGAATTGAGCCTTAAGATCACATTTCTACTATGGATAGCGCCTTTAAGTCTATATGCCATGTGTTTTAGAAATTTCCGGATAAGCGGAAAAATAGTAAAGTAGGAGGGCTAGAGCGAAACCTACCACAGCTTGTCATTCTCTAGCCTGCCGTAATTTCGGTGAAATTTTGGAAAGTTATGAGCAGAATTCACAGTATGGGTTTAGAATCAGAGGTGGATTTGCGCGGCTAATTAAGAACATGCGAGCTACCTTTAATCTCTTTTAAAAAAGTGTTGGCTTTTCTCTTAGCATATTATAGCTATCCCTTTCTAGCACTTGTCCTAATTTTAATGACTACCTCTTTTTAAGCGCCCTCGCGTTTTTTGATCCAAAGACAAGTGTCCGTGAGGATAGGGCTATGATAGAGTTTGATATTTTAATACTCTAGGTTCACTGGGTTACTTCATTGCTTTTATATCTATCTAGGCTTGTTAAAAACAACAATCTTCGTTTAAAAAAACAGCTCACACCATTTTTTTGTTTTCTGGCTATATTGTTTTCATAAGGTATTTTTTAAAATATCCTTATAATGTTTTTACTAAGGAGAAAGAATGTTTTATATGTTAAAAAGCCTTTAGGCTTTTTGAAGTAGCCTTTAAAGTTTATATATTACGGTTTTTCGATGGGTTACGTTATCGGTAATGTTTTTATTGATAAGCCTAAGCGCTTATCAAGCATTCTTAATCTTTAGTTCCCCGCTGGCGGTTTGGGGTAATAAGAAAAATCGCAGAGGTGCGTTATAGCTTCGCACATTAATCTAAAAAGCTTCTGTTTTAACTAAATTCTAAAGATGTAACGTCTTTTTGCCCCTAGAGTTTTTCCCTAGATAGCTTTCTTATTCGTTTTATTTATTGCCTAAGTGCATTAAATTTAAAAAGGGGGCTATCTGAAAAGCCGCGTGGAGGTAGCGCCTCCGTTAAAGGTTACGGGGCTGATTCGCTCGTCGCTAGCGGAGCATTTGCTCGTCTGCTACCGCCGTTGCGATTATTCCTTGTAGGGATATTATTGCATAGAGGGACATTCTTGCAGTGCATAAGCAGCGTAAATTTCTCAACTAAATCAGCATTTTATCCATTGCAGGGATATTTCTCTTTTTACTAAGTGCCGTTTAGATATGCTTTTTATAACTTTTTGGAATATTTCTTTGCTAAAGCAGCTCCTTATTGCAAATAGTAAATTCTGGGGGATATTCTTATGCGGTCTTGCTTTGATAAGGCATTTAAGCGCCCGAAAGCATCTATCTAGCCATCCACTCTTTTAATCAAACCTAAGTAATGCCTCTAATCAAGCCAAGTCACCTATACTATAACCCAACCAAGTAATGCCTAGTTATCTCCACTCTTGAATGCCCCATATCTATAGATACCTGAGCTAAAGCCTCTATATGACTCATACCCTCTTTGCGTAACTCCTCATATCTTTCTTGAGCAAAGTTATATCTAAGCCCATGTGTTCCTCTTTTGTCTGCTCCTGCTGCTTTTAGATCTTTTACGTAAGCATTCTTTGGGGCATAGTATCCAGATTCTTTAGCGAGCTTTAGCTGTTTTATAGTTTTATCGCTTAGCTTTTTGGTGCTATAGCATAAGCCGTTCTTACTACCTAGTATGGTTATACTATTATCATCGTTGATTTCCCATTTGCTTGAGTTAATGGCATCATCCAGTCTTAGCCCCGCTTCCAATTGAAGTTTAGCGGATATATAATATAGTGAGCTTAATTGCATATTGCTTATGATTTTATGTGGGTTTTCATAGGCTCTGTTATAATGCCTTTTACGAAGGTTCATACCATTTTTCTTAAATTCTTTCCGGACATCCGTAATATCTTTTCCCGATACGTTTAGCCCTAGCTTACTACAATTATCAAAGCTCTTAGCTAATGCAGATATATAGGTATTAAGCGTTCCGCCGCTTATTTCATTTGCTTTTAGCAGTAGCCACTCTCTTGCACTGTCGGCATTGATGTTTTGCGTTATTTTTTGACCGTGCTTAGCTTTAAGAAATCCTATATATTGAGTAGTTACCGCTCTTAAGTTTTGAATACTTTTAATGCTATGGGCATATACGCTCTTTGCATGACCATTTTGTCCTTTAAGCTTGCTATTGCGTCTTACGTTACTTTTAGATATTCCTATACCGTTTGCTTGCCTCATAATCTGAGAAATAATAGCTTTAGCGTTCATTCTAGTGTGTAGAGCCATGATTTATATACCTTTATCTTTTTAATAGTCTTGCTACGCTTGATTTGCTGGTTTGTATGCCGTAGTTTTTCCATAGAATATCCGCTATTTTTTGATAGCTATGGCCGCTTTTATGCAGGGATTTTAAGCAATCCTTATAATTTGCTATTTTTGATTTGACTGGTTTTTTCTTTGGGCCTAGTAGCTTTTTATACTCTTTATTTACTACTTCGCTTAAGGCTCTTTTATCTACTTTCATATCTTTGTAATAGTGCAATATACCATTAAGTGCATTATCCGCTCTTTTCTTATCATGCCTTGCTCTACTAATATATGAGATAAAGGTATTTACTAGCCATATAAGCTCATTCTGATTGGCAGTTTCTTGAGCTTTATCGTTAAAGACCCTTATGCCTTTCTTAACTCTTAAAAGATTTTCGTAATGCATAGTTACTCCTTTGTGATAGATTTTGTGGTAAATTTAAAGATTACCGATCTATTATAATGTAGAAAATAAAAAAGCTTGGAGATTCATTATTTTTATGTAACTTTATTGCCTTTCAATAGCTTCGTTGTTCTTTTCGGCAGATTTATTGCTTTCATTAAGTTTTGTTATTCTTTTCGGCAGTTTCATTGTTTTTAGAAGCGTCATTGTGCTTCGTTGTTTTTTGATAGATTCATTGTCTTTTCAGAAGCTCTATTTTTTCAACAGCTTAGTTGTTTTTTCAGTAATTTCATTAGTTTCTATGGGGCTTCGTTGTTTCTTATAAAAAGGCTCGGTGATAGAGAATGGTGGAATCTGATATTGCGGATGTTATGAAGGGCATAATAGGAAAGGGGGGATGATGGATATTAAGCAAGGAAAGCGTTCGGAGGCATTCGTTTTTAGGTTTCGTTTTATGTGGAGGATTTCGGGGTTGGTTTTGAGTGGAATATTTTGTTGAAGGGCGGGTATGAATTGGGCTTTGAAGGCATAAAGGGTGCGAATATGTTGTAGTTTATGGAATCAACCTAGTTCTTTTCAGGATTTTTAAGAAGAGTAAAGGTCGCAAGCGTAAAAACCTATGAAGGGATAGAAATATTTACGGAATTTTGTCCACCCTTATGCAAATATTTTAAATTTGCCGTCTTAAATTTAATCATTTGCCTGGCTATGATTTAGAAAGACAGTAGCTTATGAGGCAGCGTTTTAAATGTACCGCCTCATATAAAATTCTAATCTATAAAGTGCTATGCCAGCAAGCGAAATGTCAGTATAGCCCTAAAATAGCCCTTAACTCATGTATACCTGCATATCGTCCTTACGAATATCTCTTTGATTAAATTCCAAAGCCTCCGAGTTATTGGCGTAGATATTTAGCTGCTCGATGATCTTGTTTACGGTATCTTGGCTCAAGAAAGCATTTTCTTTCAAAGCATCTTCTTGGCTGATGCCCGATATGGTGCTTAGATTTGCAATGCCGCTAGGGCTAAGAGCCGAATTAAGCTCGGATGTGCTTAAGTCGGCATCGTTGTAAAATTTTGAAACGATAGCCTTTAATTCATTCTTATCGCCGCTACCTAAAACCATATCCCAGCCAGATTTGGAATTTGAACCGTCGCTAGAACTTTTTGAAAGAGGCGAAATTTGGGTTTCGTTATCTATGTCTAGTTTGGCATCCATCGCTAATGCGGTAGGTTTGGCACTAGCAATATAGGTTTTGCCGAATGCTTTATAGATATCCGCTGCCTTGATATTTAGATATTTACCGATATGAAATTCCTCTATGACATTATCCCTGTTGCTAAAAAAGCCTTTTACTTCTAAGATATCATTTTTTGCGTTAGGATCTGCCGGAGTGATGATGAGCTTAAGATCGCTCGAACCATTTTTACCAAAGTCATAGCGGACTCTTTTTACAGGATTTTTATATATGACCTTATCGTAGCCTCCAAGATCCATTATAGTTTTTGCTCCTCCGTCATAAATAAATACATTATCTTCCTTGCCCCCCACCATAGTGTTTCCACCGTCGATAGGTTTTACTTGCCCACTAATAAAATCGCTTCCTAGAATTTTGCCGTCTTTGAATTGAAAATTTAAATTTGTCCTTACATCGTAGTTTTTGATCAAGACGCTACTATTTGATAGTTTATCCGAGATGAGTAACGAATTATCGACTAAATTTAGATTAAATTTAACCTCATTGCTTCCTATGTCTTTGAATTTAATTAAGTCGTTGTCTTTGAAATTTTCCACCATATCGTTTCCGTCACCCCTAGAAAAGACGAAGGTATTTTTGCCATTCATGCTGATGCCGGGATTACCATAGCTGTCATAGCATCCTCTTAGAGTATCATTGCCGCTGCCACCTTCAAGGATATTATTAACTCCGTTGCCTCCTATTAGTATATCATTTCCGTCGCCGCCTTTGATCTCGTTATCCATATCGTTGTAGCCGCGTAATTCGTCGTTTTTAGCGGTACCGATCAAAGATAGCCTTTTAATATCGCCGAAGTTCAGTTTGTCACCGTTTGCAAACTCAAAGGTTTGTATTTCCTGCGCATTTATATTATCCTTTATTATATACGTTAGCATAATAGAATCACCCGCTGAGTTACGAAATGAAATTTTTAAATTATCGTAGTCTCTAGCGTCAGTATTTACACATCTTTCTACTATGAGATCTTCTTTGTTAATGCCTTTACCAAATTTGATTTTGTTTTCATGAGCACCGGCATATATAGTATCGGCCCCATCACCTTGGTTATATATAAAGATATTGTTGCCGGGATAGCTTCCGTATAAGATATCGTCACCTTTGCCACCTATGATAAGATTATCCTGATCAGAGTTGCCGAAAATAGTATCTGCTTCATCCGTACCGATCAGCTCCAATTTCTCAATATCCTCAGAGCTAAGCTCTTCGCCGTTAGCAAATTTTATCCTATCTATTCCAAAGTGACCAAACGAGATAGAATCATTCTTCGAGTTTTTAAATTTAATAATCGTGCCCTGCGGAGTGTGTTTTGCTATGATATCGTCTTTTGTGATACCTTCACCCAATTGAAGCGTATCGGTACCCTCATAATCAGCTATAGTATCATTGCCATCGCCTTTATTAAATATATAAATATCATCTCCCCAGCCGCCTTTTATTACATCATCTCCTTTGCCGCCTTCTATTATGTCATCGCCACTACCGCCATTTATAGTATCATTTCCTTCTCCACCATAGATAGTATCATCTCCCTTATCTCCGCTTATCGTGTCATTACCGGTTCCGCCATAGATAGTATCGTTTAGCTCTCCTCCTTGGATCTCGTCATCTCCACCCAAGCCGTTCATAACGTTATTTATATCATCATAGCCGTATAGAAGATTATTTGTATCATCGCCCGTTAATGCTAATTTTTTAATATCCTCAAAACTTAGTCTATCGCCGTTTTCAAATTCGAAATTTTCTATAGCCAGATCCTTATTTCCTCTAAGAAAAACGGCGTCGGTATCATTGTTTTTAAATCCTATCTTAATATACATTACTCTATGAGTATCATCATATTGGCTCAACTTCTCTTTATTTTTTGATACCGATACTACCAGATCTTCCTTCTTGATACCTTTGCCGAATTTTAAAGTGTCATTACCTTCAATGTCGTAAATATAATCTACTCCATCACCCTTATTATAGACGTAGGTATCATCTCCACCGTTGCCATACAGACCATCATTTCCTTTTCCGCCGATTAAAGTATCATTGCCTATATTTCCATAAAGGGCATCATCCCCGCCATTTCCTTCTAAAATATTATCGCGATGGCTATACCCGTATATATCATTGTTCTCATCGTTTCCGATTAAAGATAGTTTTAAAATATCATCAAAGCTTAATTTGTCTCCATTTTCAAATACTAATGTTTTATGTGAGTATTTCTCATAGATACCATTATCTCTGGATATAATATGCTCCAGAGATATACTTCCTTGCTTTCCTTTAAGTGATATAACTAAATCTTGATAACTTGATCTTGTGTAACTATCATATTTTACTTCGCCTTTAGTTACAATGATATCTTCTTTGTTTATACCTTTACCAAATTTTATGATATCTTCTCCTTCATAATCATGGATTGTATCGTTGCCGTCACCGATATTATAAACATAGGTATCGTCTCCTTCGTTGCCTCTTAAATGATCATCTCCTTCTCCACCGATTAAAATATCATTCTTCTTATCTCCGTAAAGCCAATCATTTCCACCGTTACCTATAAGAGTATTGTTTGAATCCTCAAAGCCATTTATTGTTTCTCCTTCATCAGTACCCACAAGAGATAATTGCTTTATATCTTCAAAGCTTAATTTTTCTCCATTAGCAAATTCAAAGTTCTCTATCGCACTATAAATTCCAGTTTTATTTGCATTAATGACATTTTTTAGAGTTATAGAATCAGTTTCATTGTATTTAAATTTAATGATTATATCTTTTACGTTACTTAAATAATACGAATTCTTACTCATATCTCTTGAAATAATTAAGTCCTTTTTTTGTATGCCTTCGCCGAATTTAATTGTGTCAATGCCGCCCCACTCTTCTATTATATCGTTACCGTCTCCTTTATTGTAGACATAAGTATCGTTATCCGCTCCGCCGTTTAGAGTATCGTTGCCCCTATCTCCTATTAAGGTATCGTTGCCGCTACCGCCTTCTATTAAATCGTTTCCGTCTCCACCGTACATAGTATCATTCCAGCCTTGCCCGTAAAGCTTATCGTCTCCGCCTTCTCCTTTGATAATATTGTGTGTATGAACATAACCTACAATGTTCTCGCTACTGTCGGAACCAATCAAAGATAGCTTTTTGATATCTTCAAAGTTTAGCTTACCACCATTGGCAAATTCAAAGGTTTCAATAATGTTATTTTCGTTTATCGCGTTACTATAGGCAGCATCTCTTAAGGTTATTGAATCATTTGAGGAATTTTTAAAGAATATGACTATATCAGAATATTCCTTTCGTCCAGTACGATCATCTATTCGTGCAACTCTTTTGACGATGAGATCCTCTTTGCTTATTCCTTCACCGAATTTAATAGTATCGGTTCCTTGATTGTCAGTTATAGTGTCGTTGCCATCGCCTTTATTAAAGATATAAGTATCATCGCCGTATCCGCCATTGAGGGTATCGTCGTCTTTACCGCCGATTAAGGTATCATTACCGATACCGCCATCAAGAAGATCGCTACCCGTGCCTCCACTTAAAATATCGTTGCCATCCTGTCCGTAGAGCTCGTCATTCCCACCACCGCCGATTAAAATATTCTTTTCAATATCGTCGTAAATTGCCATAACGTCATTTTTATCGCTTCCTACTTGAGACAATCTTTTAATATCTTCAAAGCTTAAGCTCTCACCATTCGCAAATAGGAAATTTTCTATTGATGCGCTCGCGTTCGTCTTATTTCCCATAATAACGTTCTTTAATGTTATAGAATCGGTTTCATTGTGTTTAAATTTAATAATTATATCTCTTGTACCATCTAAATGTCCATATGCATTCTTGCTTATGTTTCTTAAAACAATTAAATCTTCTTTTCGTATACCTTCGCCAAATTTAATTGTATCGGTGCCGCTCCAATCCTCTATAATATCTGCTCCATCACCTTTATTAAAAATATAGGTATCATCGCCGCAACCACCATTGAGCGTATCGTTACCTATTCCTCCGATTAAAGTATCGTTGCCATCTTCTCCATAAATTTCATCATCCCCGCCAAGGGCGTCGAATATATCATCTTTATCGCTTAGATAGAATTTATCACTTTCTTCCGTTGCTTTTATCGAAGAGTTATTAATAATAGTTTGATAGTCCCAAACAGAATTATCATTAAAAATAATTTTCTTGATAGAAGATGTAGCGTTTCCATTATTATCATAAAAGTCCTTGATGGTAATTTTATCATTTGAGTCTTTTGAAGTAATAACAACATCATTAAATTCTTGTCTTAATGATATATCGTTGGCGGAGAAATCATTAAATTTAATCATATCGTTACCGTCATGATCAATTATAGTATCCGCTCCGTCGCCTTTATTAAAGACATAGATATCATTACCGGTACCTCCACAAAGCATATCATTACCCCTATTGCCAATTATAGTATTATTTTCATTATAATAGCCATAAATCGTATTATCGGTATCATCTCCGATAATAGATAGCTTTTTAATCTCATCTATATTCATCTTATCGCCGTTAGCGAATTCTATAGTTTGGATATTTTGATTGAAGGTGATACTATCGCTTGTGTTATTTTTAAAAGAAAAAAGTATAGATCCTATGAAATTTTGCGAAATGATTAAATCTTTTTTATCTAATCCGGTACTTAGTTTGAGAATATTATTACCGCCGTAATCAGTTATAATATCCGCTCCGTCACCTTTATTAAATATATAGGTATCATCGCCGTAACCACCATTGAGGATATCGTTTCCCTTGCCGCCGATTATGGTATCATTACCATCGTTTCCATAAAGGATATCATTTCCCCCTCCGCCATTAATGACATCATCTCCATTGCCGCCCCAGATTTCATCTTTACCAAGGCCTGCATCGAAGGTATCGTTGCCATCAGTGAGATATAGCTTGTCGTCTTTGTCGGTAGAGCTTAGTGGGGTTAATTCAAGAATTTTATTAAAATCATAAACGGTTCCATCGGCAAAAATTATTGTTCTTACGGTATTCTTTCCTATTCCGGGATTTACGGAAAAGAAATTTTGGATAGTTATGCTGTTGCTGCCTGCTCCATCGTTGCTTTTGATTTGGATTATAAGCTTATCGAGCTCTCTTTTGAAACTCACATCATTAGGAGCTATGCTTTCTCTAAATTGTATTTTATCGTTGCCTGTCGTATCGTAGATAATGTCTGTTCCGTCACCTTTATTAAATATATAGGTATCATTGCCATATCCACCATAAAGTGTATCATTGCCTTTTCCTCCTACTATAAAATTATTTTCGGAATTTCCATTTATAATATCATTACCATCTGTTCCACTGATATACGTGCTAAGACATAGGGATAAAAATTTATCATCGTTACCACAAAAGGCTTTTAGGTTTTCTTTTAAATTTCCTTGGTATATAGGCTTATATACGCTAGCTTCTCGAACTATACTCATTAATTTGATAATTTCATCATATTTTCCATCTTTATATAATTGCATAAGCTTAGAATTTAAAGTATCAAACTTATAGCTTAGCTTGCCATCTTCTCTTAAGCTCATCTTTTCCATATCTAAATTTAAATCGGAATATGTAGTTTGAAGCTCTATAGAGGCATATACATAATATTTAAAGGTATTGATTTTATCATTAATTCTATTATAAGCATTTGGGCCCGGATTTGCACCCCATCCACCCTGATTAAACGGCTTTCCTGTAAGTTTTTCGTATAAGACCAAATTTCTAGCATCTATTGCATATATGCCACGAGAGTCTTTGGCGATTTCACTTACTCCCGCCCATTCGTAGATCAGCTCATCGATATATTTTTTTCTATCTTCAGGGCTTAGCATTAGATATAGATTTATCATAGTAGCCAAAGTTTCGTTCTTACTTGCCGCTACTCTTAGAGAATTCAAATTTCCACTGGCTATGACTTGAGGTAGGGCTTGGGTTTCTAGTGGAATTTTGTCTTGGTCTATTATCTCTTTTGTTTTATTTAGACTTACTTTAAACCATACATCATCTGCCTTAACCTTGGTACCATCGTTTAAAGTGGCAGTAGAGGTTTGCCTGATAGAATTTCCGTTATTATCGGTTGAAATTTCTTTATAGTTTAGATCGATAGATCTTACTTTATCGCTTAGTTTGATTAATTCTCCTTCGTCGGTTACGGCATTGGAGTTTTTATCTTGCCATAATAGGATCTTATCAAAGTCTTTATCGTTTTTATCGATTATGCCGTCATTATTAGTGTCAAATTCTTTAAGGGCGTTAAAGCCATTAGTATTTCCGCTAGTATGTGAATAGTAATTATCGCTTAAAGTATAGTTTCCGAATAGCTCGCCTCCGTTATCTATCTTGCCGTTTCCATTTCTATCATACGCTAGTAGCGCATCATCTTTTTGTACCCATCCGGTAGCTTCGGCAAAGCCGTTATTATCCAGATCGAAGTTTCTGGTATAATCCAGGCTTAGGGTATTTATGCCGTCGTTGTTTAGATCTATAACTATAGGAGAGCCATCGGTTTCAGGATCATCCGGGTCACGATCGTCGTCTTTTATGGTCACTTCTCTAGGTGTTATAGATTTTACCTTTATATTATCTGAGTGGGCATATACACTTACTCCTACCATAGTTTTTACATCCTCATTGGATTTATCGTTGCCGCTCCAGCTTAGATATGCGCCATAGCTTTGTTTAAAGAATAATTTTTCGTAATATGGTTTTGCGCTTTCGCAGGTCATATCGCCTTGGAATATATATCTTTCCTTTCCGCCCGGATCTACGGTCTTTAGTATCAGCCATTCGCCCTTTTGAAGTAGTCTATTTAACCTGACGTCATATTCTTCATAGTGTTTGCCGCCGTCTCCTTCTGCTACGGAGCTTTTTCCCTCTAGACTTACGGCTATTTCGTCGGCTTCTAAAAGAGTTATACCTAGGTCGTTGTTTTCTTTATTAAAATGCTTTACTCTGATATTTCCGTTTATGAGAAGATCATCGCCTTCCATTTTATACCAGCCGTTACCATTGCTTAGGTAGCATCCTCGATCTTTATCGTATGTACCGCCCGTGTATTGTTTATGAGAGTATCCGTCAAATATCCTTCCCTGCTTATCGCTATCGTCTATGATGTCTCCTGCATTTACGAAGTAATCATCGGCTCCTGCTCCTCCTATTAAAAGGTCTCCACCGCCATGTCCCATTAGGATATCTTTATCTGAGCCTCCGAAAAGGACGTCGGATTTGGTGCCGCCCAATAATACATGTAATCCTCCCATATCTACGAGAGGTCTTGCATATATGGTACCGTCGTGCATTGTGATTTGCAATATTCCTTTTTTAAGCATATCTAAATCCGGTAAATCTGTCGTTGTGCCACGCAATTTTTCTATTCCGTTTTTTATTAATTCGCTGATGCTTATTTCATCGTTGCCAGCAGCTTGATTTATTAGATTAAATACATCCATACCTGTGCTAATCCAACCGATAACCGGAACAAATTTAAGAGCCAATCTAGATAATACTTTCTTTTCTACTAAATTTTCTATTTTGTTAGATACTTTTTTTTCAATAAGTTCTTCTGTAAAAAAAGCACCGATATCAACTCCTGCTTCAGACAATACAGTTAACATATCATAGCCGCTATTGCTATTTTTTAAAATATTAAATCCAATAGTTCCGGCTCCAAATATTTTACCCCATTTTTTTCTTTCTGCTTCTGTCCATTTTTCACTACTTTTTAATTTTGTCAGTACTTCTTCTATTTGGGAAGTATCTGCTAGTGCTTCCATAAGAAGCTTTGTTCCGTCTGCATTTTTTAACAATCTTTGATAAGCTTTATCTAGCTCAATTCTCGCTTTTGTTTCTCTGTTGTTTGAATTACTCATAATAATCTCCTTAAAAATAATTTTTTTCGATATTGTCAATGTTTATATTGTGCAAATTTAAAAAATATTCTTTAACTTCTTCGTATTTGCTACGATTATAAATTATTAGCGAATAATATTGTGGTGGGGTGAGATTACCACCGCCATACGCCATCATATATGGTGATGCTACTGCTATTCTTGGAAAAATGGTAAAAAATCTATCGCCTTTTTTGCCGATAATTATATAAAGGATAAAATTTGTTAATAAAAGCCCAACAAATCCGAATATCCAAAATCCAATAAAAAACAAAAAAGACATAGCAACTATTATGGCAAAACTAAATATTGAAATGCAAACTAGAATCGCCTTTGTACTTTTTTTCTTAGAATAACCAAAAAGTGGTTTGCATATAGTTTCATTTAAATTTGTTAAATCTATCGTTCTTCTTAATTTCAACTCGTTAGAGTTTATTTTATAAAATTCAACAATTGAATTTTTGATTAAAATTCTGCTTTTCTTTGGATTATCAAAAACTAAAAAGACGATAACCATAAACACAATTATGCCGAATGCAAAAATATTTCCTAAAATTATATCTGCCAATACTTCATTATCAAATAAAGCTTTTATGCTAAGCGGTATAGCCAAGGCATATAAAAGCGGTATAGCGGTAATACAACTGTCATAAAAAACCTCATAATCGTACAAAGTAATCGGATCTTTGTCGTAGTTCCTAGCGTTAGAATTTTTAAATAAAGTAGCATTATCTGAATCCAAATTTTGAAATTTTCTATCGCGCTCTGCGTTTAAATTTAGATCGTCTGAATTTTTGTCATTAGAATTTAAAGCCTTGAAATTTGTAATATTTAAATCTGAAGCATCAAAATTTTGAGCATTAAAATCTTCTTGCAAACCTTGCTCTAAATTTTGATGCCGTTCATTTAGAATTTTCTTTAGCTCTTCGAGCCTTGCTTCGTTCATCCTTATCCCCGTTGATGATTTTAGAAGTTTGCCTATTTTACTCTTTGCGGCTTAAGCGGATATTAAATTACCATAGCGGCCTACCTTCCGCTATTACGCGTTATCATTCCCAATCAGATCGGCATATAATGACAAATTTTACATATTGCGTGGATGTCCTGAAACCGATTTTAAACTGAATATTTTTATCGGGTATCCCGTCGGTTGTCATAATCTATTCTATAGCCATTCCTGTGCCTATTCTTTCCTCTAGCACCATCATCCTAGCTTAATAAATTCCTCCAATCCCTTAAATTTCTTTAAAATTCCCTCTAAATTTAAGCCCCGTTTCAAATAGACTTAATAGAATTCTTTCAAATTTCACTCAAAGGTATCTAATGCAAACCGCCCTGGGCTCGCTAGGTCTGATAGCCGCCGTAAATCATATCCCATTCGATGCCAAGGCGCTTATAAATAAATTTGCGCTAAGCAGCGAGGAGCCGAGCATCGAAGAGCTAGTGCGTATGGCCAAGCATTGCGAGTTTAAGGCTAAAATCAAAAAGCTAAATCTTTCAAATTTGATGCGCTATAAACCTCCCTTTATCCTTCAGAAAAAGGACGGAAGCTACTTCAACGTCCTAAAGATCGAACAGCAAAGCGAAGCGGATATTAAAGCGGCAAATACTAGCAAGACAGCCTCCGATCTAAATAGCGCAAATTCCAAAGACGCGGCAGATTCCAAGGAGATATTAAGCCCTAACAGCGACACGACAAATTCTTTAAACTCATCTTCGTCCGCATCGTTCTCTTCCGGCGCGCCGTCTTCATCCCACGCGAACTCATCCCATTCCTCCGCCAAAGAGACTAAAGCCTCCCGCTCATTCAAATCTCCTCTATCCAAATCCTTGCAGGAGCCAGAAGCAGCTATTAAATTTATCGTATTTGACGGCGGAAATTCCGTAAAGGAGCTAGGCGCGAGCGAGCTATTTGATCTTTGCAGCGGCGAGTTTATAGTGCTAGCTCATAAAACTCTGAATTCTCAGATAAAATTCGGCTTTGCCTGGTTTTACAAGCGGATGCTAAGCTTCAAAAGAGTGGTATTTGAAGTGCTTTTAGCTTCATTTATCATGCAGCTTTTCGGTCTAGTGACGCCGCTTTTTACGCAGGTAGTGCTCGATAAGGTTTTAACTCATCATAGCATTAGCACGCTAAACGTAATTGCATTTGCATTTTTGGCGACCATCATATTTGAGATGCTTTTAAGCCTAAGTAGAAATTATATATTCGCGCACACTACTACTAAAATCGACGCTAAGCTAGGTAGCGAGCTTTTTAGCCATTTAGCTCTGCTTCCGATGACCTATTTTGAGAACCGTAAAGTTGGAAACATCGTTGCTAGAGTGCGAGAACTAGATAGTATAAGAGAGTTTATCGCAAATAAAAGCGTAAGCGTGTTACTTGATATTTTATTTAGCTTCGTATTTGTCTTTATGATGCTGCTTTACAGCGTGAAGCTTACGCTGATCGCAATCGCATTTATAAGCGTAATTGCTGCAATATACTTTTTTATCACGCCGGTACTTAGAAAGAGATTAGAGGATAAATTTCAAATGGGAGCCGCTTCAAACTCCTATCTCGTAGAAGCGGTAACCGGAATGCAGACGGTGAAATCTCTAGCGATCGAGGGTAGTATGCAAAAGATGTGGGAGGAAAATCTAGGCAGATACGTCCGATCGTCTTTTAATCTTTCAAATTTAAGCAACGTCGCAAGCGGTTTTGCTTCGGCGCTACAAAAGCTTATGACGCTTTGCATTTTATATTTCGGCGTAGGGCTTGTGATCGAAGGCAAGCTAAGCGTCGGTCAGCTCATCGCCTTTCAGATGTTTGCGGGGCAATTTAGCGCTCCTGTAATGAGGCTTGTGGGCCTTTGGAATGAATTCCAACAAGCCCTTCTTAGCGTAGATAGACTGGGAGATATATTAAATACTCCAACCGAGCAGAGCACCGATAAGCCGATTGCGCTAAATAATATAGAAGGAGATATAAAATTTGACGCCGTAAATTTCAGATACAGGCCGGATCTAAATTTGGTGCTTAAAGATATCAGCTTTCACGTCTCTCCTGGCAAAAGCGTAGGCATAGTAGGCAGAAGCGGTAGCGGTAAAAGCACTATCACAAAGCTGATCGAGCGGCTCTATCTGCAAAGCTCTGGCGCCGTTTATATCGATGGCATAGATATCAGACATCTAAATCCCTATCTTTTGAGGCAAAACATCGGCGTGGTCCTTCAGGAAAACTATCTATTTAGCGGCAGTATCAAAGAAAACATCGCCTTTGCCGCAAGCGGGGCGAGTATGGAGGAGATCATCAGGGTTAGCAAGATCGCGGGCGCTCATGATTTTATTGCAGAGCTTGCGGGAGGTTACGATACCTTCGTAGGCGAGCGCGGCTCTAGCCTTAGCGGCGGACAAAAACAGCGCATCGCAATCGCTAGAGCGCTCATAAATAATCCTAAAATTTTGATCTTCGACGAAGCGACCTCCGCGCTTGATTATGAAAGCGAAAGCATCATCAATCAAAATTTAAGCGAGATCAAAAAGGGAAAAACCTTCATCATCATCGCGCATAGGCTAAATTCCGTTAAGAATTGCGATGAAATTTTAGTGCTAGATAAGGGCGAGATCGTAGAGCGCGGAAAGCACGAGGAGCTAATGGCACTAGGCGGCTACTATAAGAGCTTATATGATAAGCAGCTAGGATAGGTCGAAGGGTAGGGCGGGATAAACAATGCTAAAAATTTTCAAAAGAATAGAGGATGATTCAAACGAGTTCAAGCCTCTTTTAATCGAGATAGAGGATGCTCCGCAAAACCCGCTAGGAAGATCAATTTTATGGATCGCTTGCGGAGCTTTGATATTTGCCGTGCTATGGATGGTATTTGCTAAGGTTGATATAGTAGTAAGCGCTAACGGCAAGGTCGTGCCCGACGGAGAGATTAAAATTTTAAAATCTCTCGAAAGCGGCGTTGTCTCTAAAATTTTAGTAAAAGAGGGCGATAGAGTAAAAAAGGGCGATCATCTAATCTTAATCGATCCTAGCGTTTCTACGGTAAATTTATCCACCAAACAAGAAAGCCTAGCTCTACTTGAATACTCGATAAAAAGGCTCGACGCTCTAAGCTCGGGTAGGAGTCTGGATGCTAACATCAGCGCAGATGAGCTAAGCTTATACAATACGCAAAAATCAAACTACGAAGAGAGCATAAACGTATATAATCTAAAAATGCAAGCTTTGCAAATGGGGATAAACTCCACCAATTTAGAGGTCGAGAGGCTAAGCGGAATTTTAAAGATAGACGAAGCGCGGCTGAATAATCTAAATAAGGTAAAAGATATAATAGCGCGCAAAGATCTATATGAGCTCAAATCCAAGGTAATCGAACTAAACTCCAATCTTAAAATTTCAAAAGAGAAGCTCGCCGAACAAAGGGCAAATTTAGATGAGCTAGCTAAAGAGCTTGAGGCCTTTAAAAGCCAAAGTATATCCAAGTGGCTCGATGAGATGCTAGCCAAACAGAAGGAAGCAAGCTCGCTAAAAGCAGAG
Organism: uncultured Campylobacter sp.; assembly: GCF_937921625.1. Lineage (GTDB taxonomy): Bacteria > Campylobacterota > Campylobacteria > Campylobacterales > Campylobacteraceae > Campylobacter_B. Next base: position 37,480 of record NZ_CAKZTI010000019.1, read on the forward strand.
ATCAACGCGATTTTATTTCAAACCAGACAGCAGATCATCTCCTCTCCGGTTGACGGCTTTGTGGGAAAGCTACTCGTAAATACGCAAGGAACCGCCATCACAAATCAAGAAAATTTAATCTCTATAGTGCCTAGCGATAAGCCTTTGATCATCAAAGCAAACGTGCTTAATAAAGACATAGGCTATCTGGAAAACAATCAAAGCGTAGCGATTAAGGTTCAGACCTTCGACTTTCAAAAATACGGCAAGTTAGAAGGCAAGCTCATCCACATAGCAAACGATGCGATAAATGATGAGAAGCTGGGAGAAATTTACGAAGTAAAGATCAGACCGGATTCTACATTTTTGATCGTAGATGGGATCAAAAAGGAGATCGAGCCCGGTATGAGCGTAACGGCAGAGGTAAAAGTGGGCAAAAGACGCGTAATAGAGCTATTTATCTACCCCGTCATCAAATACCTAGACGAAGGACTTAGCGTGAGGTAAGGAAGGGGCAGGATGGCAAGTGGATATTTACCCTAATGGGTAAGTCTTTACTTGAATGCGCTGCTTGCTTGAGCGACTGCTTCTGTTTCGTCTGTCCGAGCGCAGCCTCACTTTAATTTAGCGCAAGCAAGGACGTCCTCTTGATAAATTTTTAATGTAGTGCCGAAGCAGAGTGGATAGCTGCTACCTCTATCTTGAGCTGCTGTTCGTTCTAGCATGCGAGCCTTTAGCCAAATGTAGCTTGGCAGAGCTGCCCTCACCCGAGCGGTTAGCTATCTTATCTGGTTGGACACGCCGCTTGAACAGCTACTTTCATCTGGGAGGTTGTTTGTCTTAGCGGATGGCAGCAATCCAAGCTAATAAAAAGCAATATCTCTGCGAGGGGCGGGATTGCCACCGCCGGTAGCTTTTGCGAACAACCGGCGGCGTTTTGTAAATAGTCATTAGCAAAGCACGGCGTAGCATTAGAAGCACGTAGCGTGAGGGTGGAGGATTAATTCCCCCAGCCACTCGTAAACATCTGCATGATATCTGGATTATTTTTCATATCATCCATCGAGATATTGCTCATACCGTTATTTGAGGCGTAAGCGTTGAGATCTTCGATGATCTTATTTATCTTGCTAGCAGTGATATACTCTCCGCTAGCAAGCGCGATCTGCTCTATGGATGAGCCGCCGAATTGATTATTTATGCGGACGGTGTCGTTTTCGCCGTATTTTAATACAAGATCATTGGCGACCCTTTGGAAGGTGATATTTTCTTTACCGATCCCCTCTTTAAATTTAATCGTATCGTTACCGTGGTTATCATAGATTGTATCCGCTCCGTCACCTCTACCGAATATATAGGTATCGTTATGACTTCCGCCTTCAAGATAATCATTACCGGACCCGCCTTCTAAGATGTCGTTACCGTCACTGCCATAAAGAGCGTCATTGCCTTCACTCCCATAAAGGGTGTCGTTACCGTTACCGCCGTAAAGCTTGTCGTCGCCGTCACCGCCGTAGAGGATGTCGTTACCTTCGCCGCCATTAAGTGTGTCGTTACCGGCTTCGCCATAAAGGGCGTCATCGGCGTCTTGTCCGTAAATGGTATCGTTTCCTGTCCCGCCATGAATTTCATCCTTAGCATTGGCTCCATAAATGGTATCATTACCGTCGGTTCCTTTAAACATAGTTTGTTTTTCTAGTTCGCTAAGAGATAGTTTCGTTCCGTCTGCAAATTCGAAATTCTCTATAATACCGCTTCCGTAAACAGTTCCATTCCAATAGTAAACATTATTTAATGTTAACTTATCATCCGTTCCTTTGATAGAAATTTCAAGGTTATCGATATTATTGTCAGCTCTTTTTACAAGCAGATCGTTTACGGTTATTCCCTCTTTAAATTTAATCGTATCGTTACCGTGGTTATCATAGATTGTATCCGCTC
>NZ_CAKZTI010000020.1 GCF_937921625.1 uncultured Campylobacter sp.
TTAATTAAATGAAAATCTATATTAAAATTTATCAAAAACTCGCTATCCTGATAAAATTTGAGCCACTAAATTTAAAATTTATAAAATTATTATCTTATATCTGAAATTCATTGCAGAAAAAACTTTGATTTTAATCTAGACTAAGCCGTTTTTTTATGCTATTATCCAAACGTTAATAGAAATTTAAATTCTAAACGAAAGGTTAATCTCATGGATAGACGAGACTTTATAAAAAGCTCTGCAGCAGCGGCTGCCTGTAGCGTTGCGGGCATCAGCTTGCCTAGCAGTCTTAGTGCTGCGGACGAAGCCGAAAAAGGCTGGCGCTGGGACAAGGCGGCTTGTCGCTTCTGCGGCACCGGCTGTGGCATCATGGTAGCCACCAAAGAGGGTAAGATCGTAGCGGTCAAAGGCGATCCGCTAGCCCCAGTAAATCGCGGTCTAAACTGCATCAAAGGCTATTTCAACGCCAAGATCATGTACGGCGCCGATCGCATTACCAAGCCTCTTTTGCGCGTAAATTCCAAGGGCGAATTCGATAAAAAGGGAAAATTTATCGAGATCAGCTGGCAAAGAGCGTTCGACGAAATGGAGAAGCATTTTAGGCGAGCCTATAACGAAGGCGGTCCCGAGGGCTTTGCCGTACTTGGCAGCGGTCAATACACGATCCCGGAAGGCTACGCCGCAGCAAAGCTAGTAAAGGCGGGCTTTCGCTCTAATAATCTCGATCCCAATGCTCGCCAGTGCATGGCTAGCGCCGTCGTAGGCTTTATGCAAACCTTCGGTATCGACGAGCCTGCGGGCGTTTTCGACGATATCGAGCTAACCGATACCATCATCGCCTGGGGCGCGAATATGGCTGAGATGCACCCTATCCTTTGGTCTCGCGTCTCCGACCACAAGCTTCGCAACCCGGATCGCGTAAAAGTTATAAATCTCTCGACCTACTCTAGCCGCACCTCAAACATCGCCGATATTGAAATTATATTCCGTCCAAATACCGATTTGGCGATATGGAACTACATAGCAAGGGAGATCGTCTACAATCACCCGGATATGATAGATGAGAAATTTATTAAAGAGCACTGCGTATTCGCTACCGGTCCAGTAGATATCGGCTACGGCCTACGAGAAGATATAAATCATAAAAAATACCGCAAAACCGAGCTTGATACAGCAGCTAAGCAAAAATCCAAAATTTTAAGCAAATCCGAGGGCGTTACGTTAGCATATCTGGGTATGAAAGAGGGCGACGTACTCGAAAACAAACACTCTGATAAATCGGATGCTCACTGGCTCATAAGCTTCGAAGAATTTAAAAAAGCGCTGGAGCCTTACACGTTAGAATTTGTAGCACCTTTAGCTAAGGGTGACGAAAGTGAGGATTTAGAAGCATTCAAAACCAAACTTAAGCAGCTGGCAGATTTTTATATAGAAAAAGATCGCAAAGTAGTAAGCTTTTGGACGATGGGCTTTAATCAGCACTCAAGAGGAACCTGGGTCAATGAGCAAAGCTACATGGTGCATTTCCTTCTTGGCAAGCAAGCTAAGCCCGGCTGCGGAGCGTTTTCGCTTACCGGTCAGCCTAGCGCTTGCGGCACGGCTAGAGAGGTGGGCACGTTTTCTCACCGCCTACCTGCTGATATGGTCGTGGCAAATCCGGCTCACAGAAAGGTTTCCGAAAAAATTTGGAAGCTTCCGGAAGGCACGATAAATCCAAAACCGGGTGCGCACTATGTGCAGGCTCTGCGCAATCTCGAAGACGGCAAGATAAAATGGATATGGGTTCAGGTCAACAACCCGTGGCAGCAGATCGCCAACGCAAACCATTGGATCGCAGCGGCGCGCGAGATGGATAACTTCATCGTAGTAAGCGAGCCATATCCGGGACTAAGCGCGAAGGTAGCCGATTTAATCCTGCCAACCGCGATGATCTACGAAAAGTGGGGCGCATACGGCAATGCCGAGCGCAGAACTCAGTGGTGGAGACAGCAGGTCCTTCCTGTGGGCGACGCGATGAGCGATACGTGGCAGATGCTAGAGTTTTCCAAGCGCTTCAAACTCAAGGATTTCTGGGGCGAGGTTAAAGTAAATGATAAGCTTACGTTACCAAGTGTCTTAGATAAAATTTCAGAATTCGGCTATACGCCAGAGACTACACTATTTGAAGTGCTCTTTGCAAACAAAGACGCTCAGGCTTTCGCTGCAAAAGATCCAATTATGGCAAGCTTCGATAACTCTGAAGTAAACGGCGACTCACGCGGCGTAATCGGCAGCGACGGCAAAGAATTTAAAGGCTATGGCTTTTTCATCCAAAAATATCTTTGGGAGGAGTACCGAAAATTCGGCACCGGTCACGGACACGATTTAGCTGATTTCGATACATATCACCGAGTGCGCGGTCTTAGATGGCCGGTCGTAGACGGCAAAGAAACACTTTGGCGCTTTAACGCCCAATACGATCCTTATGCCAAAAAAGCGGCTCCGGATAGTGACTTTGCCTTTTATGGCAACGCCAAAGCTGCGCTTCCTAGCGGCGATCTGAAATCAGCTACTTCGGGCGAAGAAAAAACAAGCCTTGCCAATAAAGCTAAAATTTTCTTCCGTCCGTATATGGATCCTGTAGAAGTGCCAAGCGAGGAATATCCTTTCTGGCTATGTACGGGTCGTGTGCTGGAGCACTGGCATACGGGCACTATGACTATGCGCGTGCCGGAGCTTTATCGCGCCGTACCAGAAGCAAGATGCTATATGAACGAAGCCGACGGCGCCAAAATCGGCGTACAACAAAACGAAATCGTCTGGATCGAGTCGCGCCGCGGCAAGGTAAAAGCGCGCGTGGACTTCCACGGACGTAACGTTCCGCCGAAAGGGCTTATTTTCGTGCCGTTTTTTGACGAGAAGGTTTATATCAACCGCGTCACGCTCGATCATACCTGTCCGCTTTCAAAAGAGACCGACTACAAAAAATGCGCGGTTAAAATTTACAAGGCGTAAATTATGGATAGGCGTGAGGTCTTAGGTATTCTTTCTTTAGCTGCGGGCATAGGCGTTCTGGGGCTCGGAGTCGCAAACTCTAACGAGCACGCCAAACTCCGCCCGCCCGCAGCCATAGGCGAGAAAGAATTTCTTAGCAAATGCCTAAGGTGCGGGCTTTGTGTCGAGGCGTGCCCATTTGATACGCTTAAGCTTGCGAGCTTTTGCGATCACGCTATTGCAAACGGCACGCCGTTTTTTATCCCGCGCGAAATTCCGTGCTATATGTGCGACGACATACCTTGCGTCGTAGCCTGTCCTAGCGACGCGCTAGATAAAAGCTTAGTAAGCGAAAACTCCAAGCTTAACGTGCGTCTATCCAAGATGGGCGTTGCGGTCATAGATACCGAGCATTGCATCGCTTACGCCGGTATCCAATGCGACGCGTGCGTGCGAAACTGCCCTGTAATGGACAAGGCACTTCGCATTGACTACCGCCACAACAACCGCACCGAAAAGCACGCCCTGCTCGTGCCCGTCGTAGATAGCGACTACTGCACGGGTTGCGGTAAATGCGAGCATGCCTGCGTCACGAAAAAGGCAGCTATCAGCGTCGTGGAGCGCGAGCGCGTCATAGGAATTTCCAGCGACAACTACGTCAAAGGTTGGATCAAGGGCGACGACGCGAAGCTAAAGGAAGCAGACACCAAAATTAAGCTCGATCCGCAAAAGAGTAAGGACTACTTAAACGAGGACGATCTAATGGAAGGGACTAGGCAATGAAATACACTATTTTAAGGCGTTTGAGCCAAATTTCTATTCTAGTCCTTTTTATTTTGGGAAATAATTTCGCCTTCAAAGCCGCGAGCGAAAACGGAATTTTATCAGGAATTCTAAAGGGCAATCTAAGCTCGTCGAAACTTTTCGGCACGATTAATCTAAGCGATCCGTTTGCGACGGCGCAGATGCTGCTAGCTAGCTTTTCTTTAGGTGCTACGGCGGTTATAGGAGCGCTTATCGTAGGAGCATTTTATGCGCTTATAGCGCCGCGATTATATTGCTCGTGGGTTTGCCCGATAAATTTACTAACCGATCTTGCCGCGTGGCTTCGTAAAAAATTTGGCGTGCACACCAAATTTTTAAACGTAAATCGCAAGGCTCGCTACGTCCTAGCGGTGCTAGCGCTTGTTTGCAGCGGAGCTTTCGGCTTTGCGGCGTTTGAGAGCGTAAATTTTATCTCGCTTTTCGCGCGCGCCGTCATATCGCTGAGCGCCAGTGCATTTGGAATCGCGCTACTGATCGTGGTTTTTGAAATTTTTGCAGGCGATCGCACTATCTGCTCGCGGCTATGCCCGCTCGGCGGATTTTGGGCTGCGCTTAGCTATTTTAGCGTCATTCGCGTTCGCCACGAGGTTGATAAATGCACGATGTGCGGCAAATGCAAAATGGTCTGCCCCGAAGTACAGGTGCTTAAGATGGTTGGGCGCGAAAACGGGCGCGTTAGCAGCGAGTGTATCAGCTGCGGACGCTGCATCGACGTATGCGACGACGATGCGTTAAATTTTAGTATATTAGGAGTGAAAAAATGAAAAAAATGGTTTTAGGCTTGGCTCTTGCATGCTGTGCGGCGCTATTTGCCGCGGACAAGACGGCTTCTATAGACGCCGACAGCTTGGGTTTTATAAAAAGCGTGGACGAATCTGCACAAAATAAAAATTCCCTGCCCGATTTCAAATATAGCGAGGATGCTCCGGGCGCCGCTTCAAAGATCGAGCGTAGCTTCGAAAACGCTCCGCCGCTCATACCGCACAGCCTAGAGGGGCTCGTGCCGATCACAAAGGATAACAATATGTGCGTAACCTGCCATATGCCCGATGTCGCTAAGGATGTAGGTTCTACGCCGATTCCAAAAAGCCACTTGGTGGACTTTCGCACAGGCGCGGATCTAAACGGCACGCTAGCCGAGCAGCGATTCAATTGCACTCAATGCCACGTACCGCAAGCCCAAACCAATCCGCTAGTGAAAAATAATTTTAAGGCTGATTTTAGCAGGTTTAGCGACGCAAATTCCACTTCTAATCTCATAGATACGCTAAATCAAGGCGCCGAGGTTGAGTAGGAGCGCGCGATGAAATTTTTACCACCGCTACTACTTTGCGCCTGCTTCATCTATGCCGGCAACGGCGTTGCAATACCTAGTGTCGCTGTGGGCATAGATGCGCCTGCAAAGATCAAACACGCTAGCTTCATACTAGAGCTTGACGCAAATGTCGCGGTGCTAAAAAATCTAGACGGCGAAATTTACGCAGGGCTTGACAACGGCAAGCTCTATAAAATAACCATTAGCTCCGTGGAGAGTTCCGCGCGAAATTCTGCAACCGGTCAAAATTTTGCAGATCAAAATTCCGCCGCAAGCACAAATTCCGATGCGGCGCAGAATTCCAATGCGAAAGCAAGCGTAAATTCCACGGGAAATTCCACCGCAAATTCCGCTGCCGTAAATTCTTTAGAAAATTCCGCGAAGCAGAATTCTGCCGAGAATTCTACGGCATTAAATTCCGCCTCTAATTCCGCCTCGGGCGCAATATCCAAAACGCTAATTTTCGCCCTGCCCTCGTCCAAAAATTACCTAGACGAGCCGATGGGCGCTACCATATTCGATGTCGATAAACTAGGCGAGCGATACGCATTTTTATATAATGGCGACGCGTTTGAAAAGATGCTGGGCGTGTTTGCAGGCGGCAAGATCACGCACTACAAATTGCCGATGACGGGGATTAAAAACGTCTATTTCTACGACGAAAATACCGTGATTTTGCTAGGTCTTGGTAGCGAAATTTTATACTTCGATCTATCTGGCGGCAAGGTAAGCTTCGAGCAAAAGCTCACCATCGCATCTTTGGGCGGCAGCGCTTACGACCGCGCTAGCGGGACGCTGCTAATCTCGTGCGAGGGCGGCATCGTGTTTTATTTCGACGCGAAAGCAAAAAAGCTTATGAGCCAAAAGTTCCTGCACAAGGACGGAATCTACTCCGTGGCGCTACTTGGCGATCGCATGATGAGCGGCTCGAACGACAAGGAAAGATCGTGCTACTACGAAAACGGCGATTTCACTAAATTTTATAACGCCCATTTTGCAGTTTTTGCTGTGGCGCTAAGCCCAGAGCTGGGCGCTTTTACCATTAATAACGGCGTGCGCGTAATCGATAAAGCAGGCGAGATCGTCCGCAGCATCGAGCTAGGTAACGATATCATCAACTATCTGCTTTTCGAAGGAGATTATCTCGTGGGCTCGGGGTACAATAGATATATCTACTTTTGGGGGCTAAAATGAATATTTCAAGCGTCGTGATCTATCTAGGCGCAAATACCGACGTAGCGGCGTTTCGCAAGGAGCTGCAAAGTATCGGCGGCTGCGAGTTTGTCGCGTGCGAGGACGGCAAGGCGGTAGCCACGATTAGCGCGGAGGGCTTCGAGGACGAGATCGCCGCATTTCGCGCGATAGAAGCCATAGAGGGCGTAAGCGAGGCGATGATGATCTACTCATACTCCGATCTGGACGCAGATATCACCGCGGCAAACTCCGACAACGGCGAGCAGATAATGCGCGAGCTGGACGAAAAAGACCCGAGCCAGATCAAATACGGCGGCAAGGTGCGGGTCTAAACCGCCGCCGCAAATTTTAAAATTTTACCGCCAAATGTAAATTTTAAAATTTCAAATTTAACTACCAAATTTAACTATATAATTTTAACTGCGCAAACAAGCTTGGAATTTTTACAGCAAGTCGTTTGCTGCAAGCGCTGCGGATTATGGGCTCGTTAAGCTTGCATTGGATAATATAGCGCAATCTGCCCGAAGGAGTAAGCTTGCGCCTGAAGTACCTTTGTATCATAGTTTTTCTGATCTGGGTTTGCATATTTATCGCCTTGCTGCCCACATATAGAATTTCAGCAATCTTAGAAGCGCTTGATTTTAGCGATAAAAACCTGACGCAAAGAGAGCTTGTAGAGCTAAATTTAAAAGATTACCTAAAAAAGCTTCACTACTTAGATAACTATCCGCAAATAGATTTTGGCAAGATGGCGGATGTTCACTTAGACAAAAACGGCTATGAGAGAGTAAGATTTTCATGGTGCAACGGCGATAAATATCCCGATGACAGATGCGAATTTTGGAAGCTGGATAAAAGGCTAAATTTTGATTATCTAATGGATCTGGGTTCTAAAATTTGCAAAAACGGCGAACCTATACAAAACGCCGAAGAGATTGTAGAAAACGACGAGGTTTTAAAGCTGCGCCTCTTTTATCCCTGGGAGCAAGGGCATTTGATTGACAAAGATGGAAATTTTATAGAGAATTTTATATATATGAGGTTTGGAGATGGCGCCAACCACTCATTCGACCTATTTACTGATTTTGTATTTATAAGTAAAAATGACATACAATTACCAATTATGTACGAAACAAAAACTAAAAATTTGACATAATTACTCCAGAAAACAGATGTTATAGGTGGCTTTTAAACTCTATATTTAGGGATGTAGTTTATCAACAAAAAAAGAGCATATACCCGTTTTGCTATAACTATAAAAAGATAATTGATGAAAATATGGATTGCTATAGAGAATATATATTTTCTTTCATTTCAATATACGACAAGGGGAGCAATCTCGATTATGAAACGATATTTTATAATAAAAATTTATACTATGATAAACATGAGACGGACATACTTTTCAAACAATACCAAAATTTAAAAAATCAAAAGAATAAGATAAATTTTAACTCGCAAGGATAAGGCGACGAAAGTGGGTATTGAGTTGCTGGGCATTGCTTGCTAGAGCTGAAGTTAAAATTCTTTCTTTTATTATCGACTACTTTAAATTTAAACTCTAATCCATAAAATTTCGCCACGCCGCGCGGTGTAGCTTAAAAATACTGCGCCGCCGCATGACGCGACCCAAAATAACCGCGCCGATACTCGCGATCTTTGCTCTAAAATTCGTCAAAGAGCGCGAGCAGCAGCTGAAATTAAAATTTACCTTTAAATTTAAAGCCTTTAAGCTCGCGCAAGAGCGCAAGCAGACAAAATCGCAAGGACGAGAGAGCCGCAAGGACGTGCTAAGCATTGCACTTTACGGGCGGCATTTTCATAAATTTAAAAGCGCCAAGCGGCGCAAGCCCTACTCGAATTCTATCTTTTTTAGATAATCGTATAAATTTAGCACCGCGATAAATAGCGTTAAAATCGCAGGCCCCAAGATCACGCCCCAGAACCCAAACGTGCTGATGCCCGAAAGCATCGAGAAGAAGATCAGCATCTCGTTGATGTTTGCGGGGTTTTCTACTAAGCGCGAGTTGATAAATTTTATCACGAGCGGCTTTACGAAGCTGTCCGCGAGCGTCGAGATCAGTATCACGCAATACGCCATTATCACGATCGCGCCCGAGGTGCTACCCCCCGCTAGTACGTATAGCGCGGTGGGTACATAGATGAGCGCGCCGCCTACTGCGGGGATGAGCGAGCAGAAGGCGAAAAGCACCCCCATCAGCAGCGCGTCAAAGCCGAAGATCCCCGCGATGATCGAAAACAAAAAGCCCTGCAATACGGCGTTGAAGATGGTCGAGTAAAACACGACGCTCATCGTATTTGCCGTCTCGGAAAAGATATAATCGATCTGCGCGGGCTCGACGGGTAGAATTTTTTTGAAAAAGCGCTTGAAGCTCTCGCCGTAGAGGTATGCAAAAAAGCAAAATACGATGATGAGTACCATATCGACGATAAATTTCGCGCTGGATTTCCCGACGACTGAGAGGTAGGAGATGATCTGCTTCGCCACGCCCGCGACGTCTAGGTTCGCCAAAAACGAGCGAAACTGCGTATCGAATTTTTCAAAAGGCCCGGGCAGCTTGATGTTTAGGCTCTGAACGTAGCTAAGCGCATCGTTTAGGCGCGCCATATCGAAGCCCGCGGCGTTTTTGGCGATCTCGATCACTGCGTAGATGAAGGGCACGAAAAAAAGCGCGCAGAGCAAAAACAGGCTAAGCACCGAGGCTAGCGTGCGCCTGCCGCGGCACAGCTCCGTTACTTTAGCGTGCAGACCCGAGGTCGCCACCGCCATCAGCACGCCGATTGCGATCACCATCAAAAACGGCGAGAACAGATAGATCACGCAGCAAAACATCAGCAAAGTAGCGCCGATAAAAAATATCTTGTTCGTTTTCGCGCGCCCGCTAGCCTTGGCAAGGCCTGCTTTCATACCCGCAGCGGCTCCCGAAGCAGCGGCGTCGCCTAACGCGGAAGCATTAGCCGAGAAGGTTTCGTTAGCTTCAGCAGTGTCGCTAAGCGCAGCCACACCAGCAGATGAGACTTTGTCGGTTTTGACCCGGTTTTTGCTTTGATTTTCGGCAGCGGTTTTGGCTTTGTTTTTGACGACTGTTTTGGCTTCGGCGGTGGCTTCGATTTTAATCTCGGCATTATTTACAGTCTGATTTTCGGTGAAATTTTGCGCCTCGCTTTTGGCGTTATTTTGGGCTATATTTTCAGCCAGGTTTTCATTGCGGCTTGCGGCGTTATCTTTTGGCGTCGGCAAATTTTATCCTTTTGAAATTTGATGAGCTATTTTATAAATTTTTTTATCAGATTTCGATTAAATTTTGAAATTTCATAAAATTTGCGAGCGATACTCTCACATTTCGCGCATGCGGCGTATGGCGTATCGTATATGTGCGATGCGAACCATACATATACGACTACACTTGAGCTATGCGATTGGTATGCAAGGGCGGGCATTATGTACATTTAAGGCAGTACATTTCTTTGCGCCTACGTCACGCTCGAGCCCTGCGCGCACCGCGGCAAGACCCCATCTTGC